>JBFHXF010000267.1:0-1500 GCA_041599115.1 Acidimicrobiia bacterium | reverse complement strand
GGGGGGAGGAAACTGTCGCTGCGCTCCTGGGGGAGGAAACGTGTCGCTTCGCTCGAGGGGGAGGAAACGGAGACCCGGATGGGTTAAGCGGTCCGGGTGCTCTCCACCACTGCCAGCAGCGGCCCCGCGTCGGCCACGGCATCAGCGAGGGTGTTCCAGGTGGCCGTGGTCACGACACCGTCGCTCTCCAACTCAGAACAGGCGAGATAGACGATGTCCGCCAGGGCGCTGAGCTTGTGATCGGCGGTGAAGGCCTGACCGACCGCAGTGCGCGCCAGGGGTGCGTCTCCACTTCCCAGGGCGCGGATCGCCTCCTCGACGAACTCCCGTGCCTCCTGCTCCATCAAATCTCGCTGAACAGGTAACGCCGCAGGATGTTGAGTCGCTCGTCACGCGCCTCTGGCTCCAGATACCAGAGAAGGGCCGCCACCGTCGAGAGCAGGGGGTTCCCGTCTTGGGGTGTGAAGGAAAACCCGACCACCTCGTTGCCGTTTCGCACCGCCAGGGTGTCGAGCGAAACCACTGTCTGGCTCATGATCCTTCCGAAGTAGCCGTGGTCCCGGCCAAACGAAAAGACCTGATTGGCCGACTTCTTGTGGGTCACCGCCACCCGGCTGTTGGCCATCAGGCGCTCCTTCACCTCGTCGAGGGTGATCTCGTGATCGAGGGTGAGGGCGAAGTGAATCGAGTGCATGTACTGGGTGTTGAGCTTCAACGCCGAGGAGAAGATGTTCAGGTCATGACCCATCGTCATGAACAGATCGTGAGCGTCGCGGGCATGGTGGGTGCCGAACCGCGAGTCCTTGTGGCCCTCCACAGTCGGACTGGCCACAAACCCGCCGTCCTGGGAGATGTCGTTGGCACGCCGGATGCAGAGAAAACGACCGTCGACCAGATGATTTGTCCCGTCCGGCGCGAGACCCAGTTGCTTTATCAGAACCGAGATGTTGTGGGTGTTGCATGAAACGATGTGGAGGAACTTGTCCTCACCGTGGACGAGAGCCTCGTCGTTGATGCCGCGGGCATACATCTTGCCGAACCCGAACTCGGAGCCCTGGGCCATGAACCCGATTGGGCCCTTGGCCAGGTTGTAGAACTTCTCCTTCATCTGGTTTCCCACCGGGGTGCAGTCGATTACGACCGTGGCCCGCTCGATGGCCTCCTTCGCCTCGAACTTGGGGGCGTGACCCAACTCCTGAAACGCCGTGCGCCGGTCTTCGTCGACACAGAGGATTGCCCCCCGTTTCTCCAGATCCGACACCTTGGCCCTCTCGGTCAGCAGGGGGGTGCGCTTGTGGAAGGTGACCTCATCGATGCCGAAGTGCTCTTTGTTGTCGGCGAGCAGGCCGATGAGCGGCTCACCGATGGTTCCGGTTCCGATGACGTGAACAATCCGTTTGCTCATGATGCCGCCGACATGGCATTCGCCGTGGCCGGGGTCAAGCATCGCCGTCCGAGCACGCACCGGACCGCGACGGCAGCTTCTGCCGGGCGACAGGG
>JBFHXF010000266.1:0-1525 GCA_041599115.1 Acidimicrobiia bacterium | reverse complement strand
GTCGATCGATCCCTCTCGGAGAAGTGTCCGGATGATGGTGAAGGCTTCTTCGAAACGGGCAACCCGGTGGTCGTAGGGAAAGCCGAACGCCCGGTACTCGGGCTCGTTCCACCCCGCACCCAATCCCAGGATGAGACGACCCCCTGAGATCTCGTCGACGGTGGCAGCCTTCTTGGCAAGCATGGCCGGGCTGTGAAATGAAGTCGCCGCCACCAAAGGACCCAACTGCACGGTGTCGGTCGCTTCGGCCAGGGCCGCCAGCATCGACCAGGCCTCCCAGGGCCCCCTGGTCCCGGTCTCGTCCTCGCGGAACAGCAGATGGTCGCCCACCCAGATCGAATCGAAACCGACCCCCTCGGCTGTCAGGGCGATGTCGCGGACCTCGGGCCAGCCAACCTCGCGCTCGACCTCGGGGAGCTGGATGCCGATCTTCATCTGGTCGACGCTACCGCACCGGTGCGGTCCTTCAGCCGGGGATCGGGCTCAAGCCGGGACCGGTAGGGTGAGGGTGAGCCGGGAACCGCCGTTGTCTCTCGCATGGGTCAAATCCCCCCCCATCAGCCGGGCCAGTTGTCGGGAGACGCTCAGGGCGAGCCACTTCGACACCGGTGCACCCTCTTCGCGGGCCAGCTCGTAGAACGGGGCGAATATGTGCTCCTCGTCCTCGGGCAGCCCGCCACCCCCCGAATAATCGACGGTGACCGTCGCTGCCCTGGGCGTAGCGGAGATTTCCATCCCGGTCGCTCCGCCGTCGGAAAGGGCGACATGGATCAGCAGGTTGCGAAAGATCTGTCGCACTCTGGGGCGGTCGGCAATCGCGGTGGCCTCACCGGACATCTCGATGTTGAGCGTGTTCCCGATCGGCGGGAGATTTTCGATCACTTGGACCAGTGACGCCCTCAGGTCCACTTCGTCCTTGTCCATCACCACGGATTCGGTATCGATCCGGGCGGCCAGGATCATCTGGTCCAGGACGTGGCTGGTGTAGAAGCTGTCGCGGCGCAGATAGCCGACCATCTCCACCATCAGGTTGTTGCCCAGCTCCCCACGGCGCTCGTACAACGACTCGGAGAACCCCACAACCGAGGTCAGAGGGGTGCGCAGCTCATGGGCCACGGTCGAGATGAAGCGGGAGCGGGCAGCCGCCAGGCCCACCAGACGAGCCCTGAGGACGCCGACGAGGTAGGCGGCCGCCACCAGCCCCAGGACCCGGAGGAGCCATCGGCTCGGTGTCTGCATCTCACCGCTGGATACCACCGAGGGGATGAAGGCGACGATGGCCCCTAAGACTATGGCGAAGATGATGCCGGCCCGCATGCCCAGCAGACCTGCAGCCGCCACCACGGGCACCACCAGCAGTTGAAGAACTCCGTGACGGGCCCCCTCGACCACGAACGTGGCCGCCAGCACCAATACAACCAGACCGGTGATCCCGAAAAGAGCCCGGGTCTGGTCCCCCTGGCTCCTGACTAGTCCAATACTGACCATGTGGAACTCCCTCCTCCCCGGTGGTGGAACACTACGG
>JBFHXF010000265.1:0-1538 GCA_041599115.1 Acidimicrobiia bacterium | reverse complement strand
TTCTCGGCTGCGCGCACGATCCGCAGAAGCTCGGCGACGGCATCCGGGCCGATGGCGGCCACCCAGAACCTTCTCACATAGGGGTCGGAGGCGGGCACCGCTCCGGGCCAGCGCTCCAGCCGGACCGGTACCACCGGCCGCGTTATGGCCGACCTTCGAACCGGAGCTCCCACCGATGACACGGCACGAGGATTCGGAGGACGAGAATCACGACCATCTGCGGAAGCTCCGGCTCTCATCCTTCGAGTTCTACCAAACAACGTAAACACTCGTCAAGAGCCATTGAGTCGGGTCGCGAAAGAAACCTTTGGGGAGAGTCGAACGGGTCAGGGTGTGGCGGGAGCCAGCTCGCCGACCATGACCACGACCTGTGCCGAGCCTTCGACAGTGGCCCCGGGGGGTGGGGTGGTGCTCAGGATCTTCCCCACGTTGGCCGGATCGGATGTCGGCACCTTCGACTGGAACAGGCTCACCGTGACCCCGGTGGCCAGTTCGAAGTCGCGAATTAGGACGATGGCTTCCTCCACCGTCCGGCCGACCAGGTTGGGGAGCTTCCCGACCGGTGTCTCTCCGGTGGAGACGTAGATGGTGATGGCTGTGCTCTGCGGCACCGTGGCACCGGGCTGTTCGGATTGGTTGACCACGGTGCCCGGAGGCTCCAGCGAGGCGATCTCCACCACCTCGACGTTCAGCTTTGCCTCGTGGAGTTTCTTCTCGGCGTCTTCCTGGAGAAGCCCCAGCACCGAGGGCACCTGGGTCGGCGGCGGGATCAGATAGTCGTTGATGTTGTCCGGGTCGGTGGGGAACTGGGTGACCGGGAGGTCCTGCTGGACATAGGCCATGAACTCCGCCCAGATCGGCGCCGGCACCGATCCGCCGAACACCCGCGGGTAGTCCGTTCCGTTGATGGTGACGTCTTGCAGTGGGATCTGCTGGGCCTCATAGCCCACCCACACCGCGGTGCTGTACTCGGGGGTGAAACCGACATACCAGGCGTCGAGGTACTTCTGATGGGTCCCGGTCTTGCCCCCCTGCCTCACCCCGCGTTTCTCCATCCCGTGGTCATCGAGATATTTGTCGATATTGGCCTTGGGAGCCGTGCCGCTGACCGGGACCACCTCGAGGGACCTCCGGATCGCGGCAAAGATCGCCGGGTCGGCGACCTGGTCCTTCTTGGGCTGATGCTCATAGATCACCTCACCGCTGCTGTTCACGATCTTGGAGATGATGTAGTCGTCGGCATGAAGACCATTGGTGGCGAAGTTGGAGAATGCCGAAGCCATCTCCAGGGTGGTGACCGCCGAACTGCCCAGGACGATCGAAGGCACCGGGGTAAGGGCCGATCGGTCCACCCCCATGCGCCGGGCGACCTCGACGATGTTGTCAGGTCCCACCGCCACCGAAAGCTGGGCAAAGACGGCGTTGACCGAACGATAGGTTGCCTCTGATAGTGGGATGACCGGTAGGGAGGCTCCGGCGTTACTGACAGTCCAGATCTTGGACCCGTTGTCCCCGCAGATATAGGGGCACTCGATTTC
>JBFHXF010000264.1:0-1547 GCA_041599115.1 Acidimicrobiia bacterium | reverse complement strand
TCTCATCCTCTGTAACGGGGATCGGATGGGGGCCAGGAGGAAGCATCGATGACCTCATCAGCCCGCGGAAAGGCTCGTACCTGATGGCCTCAATGTTCTGCATAACCCGCGACAATGGATCGCCTTCGATGCTCGGCGTGCCGTTTCGGTCAAATCTGGCCCCGAACCATTGGACATCGGTGTAGGCGATCGAAGCTTCGGCACGAGCGATGAGTTCCTTGCGCAGGTTTTCCAGATATCCCGTCGAAGCCAGGTCGTCCTGTTGCCAGTAGCAGAAGAACTCGCGGTCGCAATGGTTCACCAGCCAGTTGAAGTTGCTTGGCCAGCCGAGTCGATGTTCCTGAACCACTACCTCAATCCGGGGGTCGCTCTCATATCGCCGGCAGATCTCAATTGATGGATCGTCTGACCCGTCGACGCTCATCACCAAATGGAAATCATCGAAAGTCTGGGCCAGGATCGATCGCAAGGTCTCCCCGATGAACTCCTCTCCCCGATAGACGGGCATGGCGAGAAAGACCCCTTCGATCAAGGTTGTCCGGTCAGTCGTTCGGCCGCCTCATGGGCGAAGAGGGGCGCAGTCGTGTATTTACCGGTATCGATTGAGAGGTACCGAACACCGAATGTGGAAACGCCCACGTTGGACCGCTGATGCAATTGGCTGGTGGGGTCATCGATATCGGTTTGCCCTAGGGCGAAAATGACTCCGCCACGGACCTCAACTGTTTCGGGCGAGACGTCGGCGGCGGCCGGAACCACCTCTGCGAGATTCGCCAAGATCTGACGGGCAATCCGGTCTGCCTCGAGAGCGCAGGGTCGGGTTGGCCAGGGCGGAGGGGTGAGGTCTGTCGACCATCCCAGTCGGGAGCTCGGATACCAGGTGAGATACTGCTCGCCATTCGCATATTGGACAACATCACCGAACGGGCCCAGGACGATTGTGGACGACGGTAAGGAGACTCCGGACATTGTCTTCAGAAAGTACTTCATGCGAAAGGACCATGGCGCGCGTTGAGCAAGACCAACGCCGGCGTCGAGCGCAGGCCGACCCTCCCATGCACAGTTGACGACGTGGTCGTAGGGGCCCAGCCTCGAGGTGCTTCCATCGACGCTGACGGTGTCGAGGTAGCGCAGGGTGGTGTCCACTCCGGTAACCATCGTGTCTCGGCGAATCGTGATGGCTTCGGTATCAACGACCTTCTTCACGATCAGATCGGCAACGGGGTCCGGGTCGATTGCCAGCTCCTGAGTCGAGAAGACGGCATCCACGGCCTCCCCGTATTCGGCTCGGGCCTCCTCATCGGAGAGTCGCTCGACTCTGCCCGGCATGTCGACTCCGAAATAGGCGCCGTCTGCGCAATGGCGCTCCACTTGCGAGCCAATCGCTCCGTATGTCGCCTGGAGGCGGTCGGGTGAAATCATTGTCTGTTGATGGACGACATAATTGAAGGGCGTCGACCTTGGGATCTCATCAAACTCGGCGCCGAGCCAATGGCGCATATATCGCTCGAAGACGGCTGCCCCGCGCATCTGAAGCTCTGCGGTGC
>JBFHXF010000263.1:0-1563 GCA_041599115.1 Acidimicrobiia bacterium | reverse complement strand
AACCGACAGCGGTCATGGAAGACTGTCGGCAATGACCTCTCGTGCGATCTTCTGGAAATGGTCTGCTGTAGGGACTGTTGTGGCCGCCCTTCTTCTCTGGGGCCAGATGGGGGCGCTGGGGGGTTCGGCCGGCCTTTTGGAGGTAGGTGATGCCAGCACTTTGAGGCCGCTGATCGAATCTCAGCTCGGAGTCGTCCCCGGCGACCCAGGTTATGGCCACGACGGTCAGATCTACTACGCGATTGCGCTCGACCTCGACGGTGACCTGGTGGCGCCTTTGCTCGACCATGGCGGCTACCGGTACCGGCGCATTCTCTACCCACTACTGGCATCGGGTTTCGGCGCCTTCGAAGGGCGAGTTCTGCTTTACGGAATGATCGCCGTGACGATTGCTTCCGCGACCCTGGCCACCGGAGCCGCCGCTGCCTTGGGACGGGTGGTCGGGCTCACCGAGTGGGCGGCCCTGGCGGTCGTGCTCAACCCGGGGGTATGGCTTTCGGTGCGGCTACTCACCGCCGACACGCTGGCCCTCGCCCTGATGTTGCTGGGCCTTCTCGCGATGGCCGGGCGCAAGAGCGGGGCGAGCATCGCCTTTGCCCTCTCGGTACTCGCCAAAGACGTCTATCTGATTACGCCGGCGGGTCTGGTTGTTTCCAGGGACCGGCGACGATGGTGGCAGCCCGCCCTGCCAATCCTGGTCCTCGTTGCCTGGATGACGTGGGTGACCATCATCATCGGAGATGGCTTTACCGGGCGTGGGAACCTCGACCTCCCTTTTGCGGGGATCGCCAAAGCGGCGTCGACATGGCTCGCCTTCGATTCTGCTGAGTGGATCTATCTCGTTTTCGCTCTCCTAACGGTCTTCACCGGACTGTGGATCGGCGTGATGCGCCGCAGTTGGCTCAGGTGGCCGATTCTTGGCTGGTCGATTTTGGGCCTCATTTCTTCGAACTGGGTTTGGGACTTTGGCAATAACGCGGCCCGGGCCTTCGCACCATTGGCGGTGTTGATCGTTCTCGGTTTCGGCTCTCAGGTCGGCCTATCTGTCCGCACAGGCGCTACCACGACCCTGGAACCGGGAGCCCGGTAGCCGGGACCGAAGGCCCACAAGACGGGTAGAAGGCCTGCTGCTCGCCAGGCGTTGATCGGGTCTCGCGTGACGTCCATCCCGAACGAGAGCACAAAAACCGCAACGATTACCCAGGTCCAGTCTCGAAGTCGGATGCCGATCACCAACGTGGCCACGGCGGCTGCAGCCAGCACCCACCCTGCAAGGGATGGTCTTCCGATATAAGCCACGATTGGCCAATCAAGCCGCCCACCGTTGAGATCGAATCCGTCGACACCGAAGCGCCACAAGCTGTAGAGGCCGAGCAGAGCGGCGGCTCCGACGCCAGCGGAGAGAGTTCTCCACCGCCCCAACATCGCAAGGAGGTAAGTGGGTCGGGTGACCCCCAACCCGACTGTCGCCCACACCGACCCACCCGCCAGCGCCAGCGCCAGTAGAAGCACTCCCAACGTTTCGGATGTGTCTCCGGCGAAGGCTAGATAAACAGCCGGGTT
>JBFHXF010000262.1:0-1563 GCA_041599115.1 Acidimicrobiia bacterium | reverse complement strand
GGGCGTCGCCGATCCGGTGGTTCGCTCGGCGTCGGGCTCGGATGCCCCGGCGATCGCCCGACTTCACCAGAGGCTGATCCCCTCGGGCTTCCTGTCGTCGTTGGGTCATCGTTTCCTCGGCCTCCTCTACCGGGATTTGATAGCCGATTCCACGGCTGAAGTCTTCGTCGCCGATTCGGGTGGTGACGTTGTCGGCTTCATCGCCGGGGCCGGCGACACCGGTGCCTTTTACCGGAGGTTCATACGCAGGAAATGGCTGCACGCAGGAATCCTCTTGCTGCCCGTTTTGCTCCGTCCTGAGAGACTCCGGCGTGTTTTCGAGACGTTGCGACAGGGTGGGAGCTCGCATGGACAGGCCGAGCTTGTCTCCATGGCTGTGGCGCCCGCCGCTAGAGGTCGGGGTATGGGCGGGAAACTGATCCGGTCGCTGCTCGACCGGGCACGTTCGACTGGTATAACCCGCATGAAAGTGGTTGTGGGATCCGAGAACCGTGTCGCGATTCATCTCTATGAGACGGCCGGCTTCAGCCTGTCGCGTAGGCTGGAGGTTCACCGCGGATGGGCATCTCAGGAGATGACATGGCACTCGCAGGATTTCTGACAGCGATCTTCTCCGCACTGGCCCTCGGGTATCTCTGCCTTGTCCTCGGTCCCCGAATTGGCATCGTGGATCGACCGTTCGACGATGGTCTGAAGGTGCATACCCTCCCCGCTGTTCCCCTCGGTGGGGTGGCGGTGATGGTCGGACTGCACCTCGGCATGGTCGTTGGAGGGGTTTTCGACGGCGGCCTGCTGGTCGTCACCGCTCTGATCTGGCTTCTCGGCGTGGCCGACGACGTCTTGGGGCTCAGCCCGATCCTCCGCCTCCTCGGGACCGCCGCCGTCGGTGTGGCCCTTGCCCTATTGGGCGTTTCCGGCGACGGGTTCGTCGGGGGTCTGTTCGCCGTCGGACTGGTGATAGTGCTGGTGAACGCCATCAACCTCTTCGACGGGATAGATGCCCTGGCCGGTTCAGTGTCTGCGCTGGCCGCCTTTGGGTTGGCGTCGTTTGCCTTCAATCAAGGCATCGGCAAGGCCTGGATGTTCGCTCTTCTAGCCGCTGCCTTGATTGGCTTTCTCTTCTGGAACCTCCCTCGAGCTCGCCTGTTCTTGGGTGACAACGGAGCATATGTGGTGGGGGTTGTCCTGGCCTGGGCGGTGTTGAGGGCCAGTTTCGACTGGACCGGTCGAGCAGTAGCCGTCGGCCTCATAGGACTGCCCTTGCTCGATCTGGGGATCACCGTTGTCAGACGGGTTGCTGTCCGAGCGAAGCTGTTCGCCGGAGACCGGGATCACATCTATGACCGGTTGGTCAAGAGGGGTTGGTCGGTCCCGCGAGTGGTCTCCACGGCAGCGTTGGCTCAGCTGGGCTGGGTCGCAGCCCTCATCGAGGTTTCCAATCGCTTCGGCGATCTCCCGGCGGCTGTCACGGGGCTGGCGCTCGGGGTGATAGCCCTGGTTGTGCTCGGGGTCTGGCTTCCTCGGCGCGCGCGGGCGGTTCCGGGTTGGCGGTGATGTCGGCGG
>JBFHXF010000261.1:0-1566 GCA_041599115.1 Acidimicrobiia bacterium | reverse complement strand
GGAAGACAGCGCGCCCTTGTCGCCCTGGGCCACATTGGTCACCTCGAGATTCGAAGCCACGAAGCGGGCCACCCCCTCGGTCACTGCGATCACGTCGATGCGATCTCCAATTGCGATTGAGCCGCCGGCGGCGTGCTCGATAGCGATCGGGATGCTCATGAGACGTCGGCCGGTGTGGCTGGCCGGCGGCACCAGGGAGGCCGTGTCCACCAGAGAGTCCGGCGGGACCGCCCTGGCCACGATCCAGCCTTCCACAGCCTCGAGCTCGCTCTTCGAGAGCAGCCTGTCGAGACCGGCCATGTCTGCTGGGACTTGGACCAGTTCGACGGCTCCGGCGTGAAACACCTCACCCTCCGCCAAGCCCTCCGCCGCCAACGCCACGGTGGTGGTGGCATCCCTGCTCTGCAGTGCGAGATAGTTGAGACCGAAGGAGAGAACGACCGCCAGAGCGATCAAGATGTGCGAAATCGAGGGGCGCCTGCGTCGTGGACGCGTCGCCCGTACCGAGGTGCCCGCTTCCCTCGCCAAAGTGGAGGGAGTAGAAATCACTTATTTGCAACCTATCGTGGTCACTCCAAGTGATGTCGAGAGCGCGAAAAACCCATGGGCGAAGAACGCGAAATTGACCAGAGCCTCGGTTCCGAGCTTCGTCAGAGTGCCGGACGCGAGTGGGTCGAGGAGGCTGCCGAGGACGAGAAGCTCACCGAACTCCTGCGAAGAAGACGCATGAGCCTGGGTGATAACGCACGGGAGATGGTCGAGCGGGGCCTCCGTGTGCGTGTCGAGACCGGCCCGCAGACATTCACCGGCCAAGTGGTCTTCGCCGGGTCCGATTATGCCGTAGTGGAGCGGTCCGACGACCTCGTGGCCGTTCGCCTCGACTCGGCGATCTGGATCCTCGAGCACCGCGAAGGGGAGGGAAATCAGCAGTTTGGCGGGGCGGTCACGATGGCTGCGCACCTGTCGGAGCTGGCTTCGACCGAAGAGACCATCCGTCTCGTACTCGACGACGGCCGAGCGCTGGTGGGCTCGATATCGGTTGTGGCGGCCGAACACCTGGAAGTGACTCAGGACGCCACCCTTGTCTTGGTGCCGCTCCGTCAGCTTGTGGCGGTGATCAGGCCTCTGCCTCGGTTCTGACGTCATCGCTCTCCGCGGCTGCCGGGTGTGAGCGAACGAATTCGAAGATTTCATCTCTGAAGAATTTGAAGGTCCGTCCGCCGGGAAGTTTGTAGGCGGGCAACCGCCCCTCCCGGGCGTAGCGCCGGACCATCTGCACGTTCATACTCAGGAGCTCCGCTACTTGGGCCGCGTCGAGGATTGGGGGATAGTCCTCAGTCATGTGTCGTCCTCATCACTGCTCATATGCGAGGGTACGGGGTTCCCCGGTTCATGGGAAGAGACTCGAAGGGGCGATCCTGAGATGTCTATCTGATCAATCTCACCTCTCGGATGGGGATCAGAGTCTGTCGCGTGGGGTCCGGCTTCATCTTCACTTCGCCCTGACCCTTGATCTCCAAACGCCGGGTGAGGAATTGGGCATCCGTCTGGAATTGACCACCCTGG
>JBFHXF010000260.1:0-1575 GCA_041599115.1 Acidimicrobiia bacterium | reverse complement strand
GAAGTGACGGAGGGGGCTCCTCACTTCGTTCGCTGGGGGGAGAAACAGGGCCGGAGGGGGCTCCTCTCCCTGGGGGGAGAGATGGGGGAGAGACAGCCTCGCTTGGCCTCTAACCTCATCGAGCGATGACCCGTCCCACCGTCTGGCTGACCACACTGGGGTGCGCCAAGAACCAGGTTGACTCCGAGAAGGTCGTGGCCATGCTGTCCGAATCGGGTTACGGGATGGCGGACTCACCGGAGACGGCCGATGTCGTGATGGTCAACACCTGCGCCTTCATCGAGGAGGCCCGGGCGGAATCGATCGATGTCATCCTCGAGATGGAAGAGGCCAAGCGACCGGGAGCCCATTCGGTGGTCATAGGGTGCATGGCCCAGCGCTTTGGCACCGAAGTCGCCTCGGCCCTCCCCGAGGTGGACGCCGTCCTCGGGCTGGACCGTTACGGCGAACTGGTCGGGGTCCTCGACGGTCTGACCGACTGGCGCCCGGTGGAGATGAAGCGCCGTCCGCTGATGGACATCCTCCACTCGACCGGCAGACCGGTGACCGATCTCCCATATGCCTATCTCAAGGTGGCCGAAGGGTGCGACAAGCCCTGCACCTTCTGTGCCATCCCGTTGATCAGGGGCAAACAGCGGTCCCGGCGCCCCGTGGAGATCCGCGAAGAACTGATCGGTTTGACCGACTCAGGTGTGAGCGAGGTGGTTCTGGTGGCCCAGGACCTGGCCGCCTACGGCCGGGACATCGACGCCCCCGGCGGGCTGGTCGACCTGCTGGCGTTTCTCTCCGATGCCAAAGGCCTCGAACGGTTGCGACTGCTCTATCTCCACCCCAGGGAGATAACCGACCGCCTCCTCGAAGGAATGGTTTCCAACCCGGTTGTGGCCCCCTATTTCGACCTTTCCCTACAACATGTCTCCCCAAGATTGCTGCGGGGAATGAAGCGCCCGGGCAACCCCGACAAGCACCGTGAGCTGGTGGCTCGAATTCGCAGACTCGACTCCTCAGCGGCGCTGCGGAGCTCTTTCATCGTCGGGTTCCCCGGCGAGACTGATGAGGATGTCGACGCCCTGGCAGACTTCCTCGCCGACGTTCAACTCGATTGGGCAGGCTTCTTCCCCTACTCGGCGGAGCCGGGCACTCCCGCAGCAGCGATGGGCGAACAGGTGCCCCGTGATCTCACCATGGAGCGTCTCCGTCACCTCTCCGGCCTACAGGAGGAGATAACCGAGGCTCGCAACGCCTCCTTGATCGCCGCCACCGACACGGTGCTGGTGGACCAGGTCGAAGACGACGTCCCGATTGCCCGTTCGCATCGGCAGGCTCCCGAGATCGACGGTGTGATCCGGCTGGACACCGGGTCGGTGGGAGACTGGCTGGAGGTGGAGTACATCGGGGTGTTCGGCCCGGACATGGAGGCGGTGGTGCGATGATCGTCGAAGTCATCGCCGTGGGCACCGAGTTGTTGCTCGGTCAGATCGTCAACTCAAACGCCGCCACCATCGGCGCAGCCCTGGCCGAGCGGGGTTTCGATGCCCACTTCCAACAGATCGTCGGTGACAACGTCGAGCGGAT
>JBFHXF010000259.1:0-1593 GCA_041599115.1 Acidimicrobiia bacterium | reverse complement strand
GGGTTGTCCGCATTAGCCGCCACCACGGCCTCGAGAGTCTCGTTGCTTACGTTTGACAGATCCTCCTGACCCACATCAGCGGCGCCTTCCAGTGGGCCGGTGCGCTGCTGAATCGAGTTGGTGGCGACCACGATCACCACGACAAAAACAGCCAGGAGGGCGAATACGCTCACCAGCGTTCTCCGGCGGTTGGATTCTGTCTCGGGGGCTCGGGGCTGCTGGCTGCCGGGATGGCGTCGCCACCAAAGAATCACTGCAATGCCCGCGATCAGGACACCCAGAGGCGCCAGCCAAAGCACCAGGGTGTTGCCAGAGACCGGAGGGTCGAGGAGGACCGCGCCGCTGAAGGACGACAGGATTTCCTCGATGATGGCCGTATCGCTGTCACCATGGTCGACCCTTTCGCTTATCAGGTTCATCATGTCAGTAGCCATCTGGGCCGGGGAATCGGCGATCGACTCACCCTGACAGACCGGGCACTTGATCCGCGAGCCCAATGCCTGGACTCGATCTTCGGCAGCCGGTGTTGTCGATACCGTCAAAAGGAGGATCGTCGAAAAGATCGCAGCCAATGAGATCAGGATCGTGTTGCGTACGCGTTCAGACATCGACGCTTTGGGGTTCACGGGTGGGGCTCGGCTCGAGACGCCTGACCCAGAAGACCCAGAAGCCGCCGGATGCAGTGACGATTCCGCCGACCCACAGGAGCCAGATCAGGGGAGAAGTGTCGAGGGCCAAATCGACTCGTTGCGAGTCGAGGTCGCGCATGGTCAGATAGAGGTCGCCGCCGGGTCTTGTCAGCACCGCCGGGGTGACCACACCGGGTCCACTCCCATAGAAGTTGGCCCGTGGTTCGAGCGTTGCCAGGTATTCGGCGTTTTCATAGACACTCACTCTGGCACCCTGTACCAGACGGTTTGGCTCACGGACCTGGAAGGGAGACTCGTAAACGACGGTGTAGCCGGCGAACTCGACGGATTCCCCCGCCCGAAGTTTGACGACGTCGTGGGAGCCGAGGTTGGCGGCAAAAGCGATGCCGACCACCACCAGGATCACGCCGAGGTGGCTCAGCTGGCCTGCCCAGAACGGCTGATTTCTCGAGACGACGAACCTGGCCTGGGACCAGAGACTGCCTCCCGATTTCGAGATCCTCGCCCGTGTCTGCTCCACCAGCAGACCGAAGACGGCGAGGGTGACATAGGACGCCAAGGTGACCGCGAGCACCACCCACCCGAGACGGGTGATGGCGACCGATGTGATCACGCCCGCCAGCAGGCCACCAACGATGGGTAGACGAACTCTCCTCCACAATTGGCCCTTGGGGCTTCCTTTCCATGGAGTCAGTGGTCCGATCCCCATCACCAGCAAAAGCAGAAGAGAAAGCGGGATGGCGAGACGGTTGAAGAATGGTTTTCCCACACCGATCTGGGTTCCGGTGAAGCCCTCGAGAAGCAGCGGATAAAGCGTCCCGACCAGGACCACAAAGCCATAGACCGACAACAGGAGGTTGTTGAGGAGAAAGGTGCCCTCACGCGATACCAGCGAATCGATCCGTGGAGCGCTGGTTATGACGGGTGATCGAATTGAGAACAG
>JBFHXF010000258.1:0-1599 GCA_041599115.1 Acidimicrobiia bacterium | reverse complement strand
GGTGTCCGGTGTCGCCATACGAGAAATGGCGTCGACCTGATCCAAAGACAGGTCACCGCAGGCAAACCGGGCCGACAAAACCGGAAGGTCGACCAGACGTCTCGCCACACCCACCAGCTGACGGGCGTTCGGCAGCCGCAGCCGCAGCCGCAACGCCACCCATTCGGTCAAAGTTCTGGCCCCGTCGGCGATCCACAACTGACCCAGGTCGGCAGCCTGAATCACCGAACACAGTTCTGCGGTGGCTGCAGCCTGCAAACCTCCAAAATGGTCAAACCCCCCGTCGACCTCATCAGCCGTAGCACCAAACCAATCCATACCCCGAACATACGTTCGACTACTGACAGATTCAAGGGGGGAAGGCTCTATCAATCGTTGCAACAGCGATTGGAGACGCATTTGCCTGGGATTCGGTTGTCGAGGGAGGAGCGGTATGTGATCGAACGGGTGATCCGATTCGATCGACCATTACGCGAGGCGGCACGCATACTGGGGAGGCCGGCATCGACGGTGTGCCGTGAGGTGGCCCGTAACGGTGGCCGGGAGGGTTATCGGGCGTGGAAGGCGCATCGGATCGCCGGGGAGCGGGCCCGACGACCCAAACCTCTGAAACTTGTCGCCAACCAGAAGCTCGCCGAAGAGGTGAAACGTGGTCTTCGCCGCTGCTGGTCTCCTGAGCAGATCGCAGGAAGACTCCGCCTCGAGCATCCTGATGATCCAAACTGGTGGGTGTCGCACGAGACCATCTACAAGTCTCTGTATCTGCAAGGCCAGGGCGGGTTGGACAAAGAACTACGGGAAGCTCTCCGCACTGGTCGAGCCAGACGTCGGAGCCGAGACCGGATCCGGAGCGGCTATCGGAGTGTCAAAGACATGGTGATGATCAGCGAAAGGCCAGCCGAAGTCCAAGATCGGGCGGTGCCCGGCCACTGGGAAGGCGACCTGCTGATCGGAACCACTCGAGGCAGCTCTCAGATCGGAGTACTCGTCGAAAGGACCAGCCGATTCGTGATGCTGGTCCACCTGCCCGAGAACCGGAAAGCCGAAAACGTGCGAGATGCCATAGCCAGAAAGATCATCCAGCTTCCTAAGGCACTAACCCGGACGTTGACCTGGGATCAAGGACATGAGATGGCTGAACACGCCCGGTTCAGCATTGACACCGGCATCGACGTCTACTTCTGCGACCCACACTCCCCGTGGCAGAGAGGCACAGTCGAGAACACCAACCGTCTGCTCCGCCAATACTTCCCACGAGGAGCCGACTACTCACCTCTCGACGAAGCCGACCTCGACCTCGTCGCCGACGAACTCAACCAGCGACCACGCAAGACCCACAGCTACCAAACCCCCGCCGAAGTCCTCGACAAGCTCATCGTCGCAATGACCCCTTGACTGAGCCAGGGTCGTTTCAGATTCTCTGGAGCGTCAAGCGATCCCTTCAGACCGCAACGGATATCGCACGGCATGAGGCTGATCTTCGGGTTGGCCGACGAGAGTTATGCGCTCATGGGAGCAGGGGGTCAGGGTCGCCCGGCTAATGCGTTGACCGCGTTGACGAAGTTGGAGGGCTGCTCAATGTAGGGCAGATGGCCAGCG
>JBFHXF010000257.1:0-1628 GCA_041599115.1 Acidimicrobiia bacterium | reverse complement strand
TCCGGTGGCCTCGATGAGAACCAGCGGACAAGCCACCGCGGCCTTTGGACGGCCGAGAAGTGTCGAAACGAGGGGATCCAACCAGCCCCTCAAAGGCGTGACGTCGGGGTTGAGAACGGCCAGGAACGGGGTGTCGACGGTAGGGAGGATCCGGTTGACTGCCCCGGCCAGCCCGAGATTGGCCTCGGACAGGATCAGCTCGACCCGGTCATCCCGCGCCGCCGCCTCGCGGGCCGGCTTCCAGCTCTCGTCTCCGGAGTGGTTGTCATGGACGATCACCCGGCGCAGATGCGTCCTGTCCTCGAGAAGACCGGCAAGGCACACCCCCAGGTCCTCCCCGCTCCGATAGTTGACCACAACCGCGGTGACGCCGGACTCAGCCACGTCGTGCCGCAAGACGACCCGAGAAGATCGATAGGAACAGTCCGGCAGAGAGAATCTGCAGCCCGAAGACAAGGAAGGAAGCACTCAGCACCAGCGCCTCGGTCTCGACGAAGTCACCGGCCCCCTGCGAAATCCATGCGACGACCAATGAAGTGAGTCTGATCGCCGAAATGCCGGCCACCACGACGCCCGTTAGTGCAGCCCCGAGACGTACCGGTCGGCGAGCCAGGCCCAGCAGCCAGCGACGCGGGGAGATGCCGGTCTCGATGCGATAGAGCATGGCTCCAATGCCCAGGACCACCAGCTGGAATCCGGCGAGGAAGCCGAGTGAGGCGAGGAAAAAGCTGTTGATCGACAGCCCGATCGATCCTATGAAGACCGGCCCGCCGGTGAGAGTGACGGCGCCAACCAGACCCAGGGCCATTATCAGCAGGCCCGGCGCCACGAAAGTGACCGTCGGCGAGTAGAGGACGGCCATCCCGGCGACGCGGGCGATGATGTTGAGCCCGTCACGGACCGGGCGGAGCTTCTTCTCACCAACCCGCTCCCGGTATTCGATTTCGAACATGCCCAATGACAGGCCCCTCTGTTTGGCCTTGACGCCGATTTCCACCTCGACGTCGAAACCCGACGACTCGAGAGCGAGGACTGAATACGCAGCGGCAGTCATCCCGTAGAGACCGCTCATGATGTCATTGCCTTCGAGTTGGTGGAATGCCGCCAGAAGGCGATTGAAGATCCGGTTGCCCCATCGGTTCACTGAGGGGATGTGGGGAGAGTCGACGGCACGCTCACCCCTGACGATGTCGAAGCTGTCCAGCATCGCGACAAGGTGGGGGATCGCATCGGCCGGATAGGTGGCGTCGGCGTCCATGAACACCAACTTCTCTCCCTGCGCCACTCCGACTCCAGTCGCCATGGCGGCTCCCTTTCCGAGATTTCGCGGATGGCGGACAACCCTGGCCCCGCCTGCCGAGGCAACGGCAAACGTGTCATCGGTCGACCCGTCGTCGATGACGATGATCTCGGCCTCAGCTCCGAGATGCTCGGCGAGGTCGGCCAGGACGACAGGCAAGGCTTCCTGCTCGTTGAAGGCGGGAAGGATCACCGAAACAGACGGCGGACCGGCTTGCTCAGTACGATCCGGCGACTGCTTTGTGGACGCTGCTGCCCATCTGGTAGCTGACGTCGGCCCCCCCGGTGGTGTTGGTGTTGCGGAGGTAGATGGTCCCGTTGGACGGCCG
>JBFHXF010000256.1:0-1642 GCA_041599115.1 Acidimicrobiia bacterium | reverse complement strand
CTTCGGCTGCATCGGCTGCCACCTTGCGCGGGAGGCTAAGGCCCCCAGACGTATCCATCGATGGCTGCCTGCTCGGGCAAGTCGATGGGCAAGAATACCATTGTTCCACGGTCGTTGGGCCGATCGGGCGGATGGTCAAATTTCTTGTTGCCCAGAAGTGGTGAGTTAAAGAGTTGGTCGAGCTTCCGCACCTGCTCATGGACAACAACGGAGTCTTCTTCGGTTCGGTTGTCGAAAGCCGTCACGAGCTGCTTTCGCCATTCGCCTTCCCCGGCGTCAAACTCGACCATGTCAGCAAGCTGCTTTCTGTGTGTCGCCGTTGATATTTCGGTTCGAACGATTCGCTCGGCCTCATACGGCTTGATCGATAGCTTAGTGGCCATGAGGTTTGCGGTCTGCGTCACCGTTTGGCCCGTGAGAATGCCCTCCGACATCACCGCCCTCATTTCCCTAATCGACTGCGAGCTCCAGCCCTTTCCTAGTTGTTGGTAGTGTTCGAGTAGCCCTGGCGCGAGGGCCTCGCCGGCACCAATGAAGTCGGGCACAGCCACATTGGTCTCGACCGACCAGGCCCGCATCTGGCGGGTCAAGAACTGCCGACCAACGGACGAGGCTTGCTGTCCCATCTCTTTCACTAGATCGGCCATGTTTTGGCCGTGTAGGGCGCCCACTGAGTTGATGGCGGCCTCTAACCCGATCAGGTTCTGAGCGGTGGCGGATTCGGTAAATGACCCCGGCTGCGCGGAGACCAGGCGGTTGAGCAACGTTTGCCTGCTTGCGCGTCCGATCTCCTTCAATCGCCGGCGGTACTCTGGGGCCATGCGCTCCATGGCCTTGGTTTGCCCGACCAGCTCTTCAAGAACCTGCTGGGGAATCCTCGCCATCGTCGTCGTCGTCCTCGTCGTCGTCGTCCTCGTCCCCACCGAGCGGCGCGGACGTGTCCATTATCGGTCCCTCCGCCTCGATGGCCTCCCACTCGGCCTCCGGGTCTTCGACTCCGATGCTTGTTGCGAAGAGGATGACGGCGGTTCGGCGGCTCAAAAGTTGCGATCCCAGGGCGACCGTGAACCCGGTGGCCCAGTTGGTCACGTCTTCGGCGGTGAGGGTCAACACGGAGGGCCAGCTGAAGAGGAGCCTCGTCCGCGCGGCCCCGGTCGAGTCCGAAATCTTGTCCCAGAGCTGCTGGACGTGCTTCTCGACGTCGCTCCGGTACTGCATTACCACGGCTATCAGTGGCTCCTGAAGCCTCTGAACCGCGGTCCCTGAGAGCGCCCCGGCCTCCTCCCGGTCGAGGTCCTCGACGCCTGTGACCCGTCCCATGTCGCGCCTAATCTTCTCGGCGTGAAGGATGCCCTTCTCGATGGCTTCGCCGCTGGTTTCGAGGAGCTGCACCGACGCCGATGCCCCAGCGCCCTGGCTCTTGACGCGGAAGAGGGCCCCTGGATCGCCGGCGGAGAAGTTTCGGTTGGTGGTGTCGTGCGGATTGCCTTGGAACTCGCCTTCGAGCTTGCCGTCGATGACCGCCATCCGCGGGAAGGCATTGTAGTCGTAGGCCGAGCCCCGCTCGGTCTCCGCGTAGTCGGCCTGTCGCGAGAGGCTCATCTCCACGGGCCCGATTAGCGGCGGGCCGTCGAGCTGGCCG
>JBFHXF010000255.1:0-1644 GCA_041599115.1 Acidimicrobiia bacterium | reverse complement strand
GCCGATGGACCTCTCCGATCTGGTGAATCGCACCTACGGGCCATATCGCTGGCAGGTATGCGAGGAGAACGTGTCGGACTTCCTCAGGGTTACCAATGACGATCCTGACCGGTGGGCGTCGGCAGCGCCGCCCGGGTTCATCGCCGCCGCCCTTTTCGTTGTCGCTCCCGACCTTCTCGGACAGTTGACCGACCGCTCCGTCATTCACGGTGAGCAGACTTTCCACTGGAACGGCCCTTTGTCAATGGATTCCCAGTTTGAGGTTTCGGGGAAGGTGACCAGGGTCAGGGAGCGGGCAGGGGTGGCTTTCGTGGGCTTCGATCTCGATGTGGCCGGCGGGAGGGGTGAGCTGGCCGGCGGGTCTTCTCTGTTCCTGGTCTCCGGTGACGCTGCCGCCGATCTCAAAGAGGAGCGCTCCGAGCCGTCACCGCTCGAGCGGGGGAACCCCGACCCGGGTCAGAAGAGCATGTCGCGGGCCGACCTGATCACCTATGCGGCATCGACCCGTGATTGGAACCCGATTCATTGGGACCACATCTCCGCGCTGGCGGCTGGTTTGCCCGGCGTCGTGGTTCATGGATTGGCCCAGGCGGCGTGGGCGATGGCCGCCGCGGCTGCGTTGCGAGAAGGTGACCACCCCCTGGCTTCTGCACGGATCCGGTTCCGTAGCCCACTGTTTCCAGCGATGCCGGTCGACGTTCGCGTCACCGAGTCTGAAGGCCCAGTAACCGTCAGGGTTTCGGATGCCCGGACGGAGTACCTGTCCGCCCGAATCGAATTGGCCGGGTAACCCGATGTCCCTCTCAGAGGTCGAAAGGGCAAAGGAGCAAGAGCTCATTGCCAGGGCGAAAAGCGGAGACAAGGCAGCCTTCGCAGCACTGGTGAGGGCGCACGGGAATGAGGTCTTTACGTTGGCTCGAAGGCTGGTTGGCGACCCGCATCTGGCGGCAGACGTGGCGCAAGAGACCCTGATCCGCGCCTGGAGGGCATTGCCCAATTTCAGGGGCGACGCGGCGTTCTCCACCTGGCTGCACCGGATAACCGTCAACACTGCGTGGACTCACAAGCGGAGGATGAAGCGTCACAGTGCCGCCCCTATCGATGAGTTCAGTCACCTGCCGGACACCGATATCACCCATCTGCCGGAGGCGGCGGGCGAGATCATGGAACTGAGGGGACGTCTTCGTTCGGCACTGGACAGTCTGCCCAACGGCCAGCGTCAGGTGGTGATCCTGAAAGACGTGTACGGATGGTCGCACGCCGAGATCGCCGACTCGATGGATATCTCCGTCACCGCGGCCAAGGTTCGGCTACATCGCGCCCGGGCCCGGTTGGCCCGGGACCTGGAGGAGAGCGCATGAACATCACATGTGAGATTGCAGCCCCCTTCGTGGCGAACAGCGCCGTGGAGGGGACCGAGGTTGTTAGACCACTCCGCCGCCACGTATCGGGCTGTCTCAAGTGCCAGGCCCGTCATGTCGCGATGGTGAGAACTGCTCGCGAGATGATCGCCATGGCCAGTGAGGAGATCACCGCACCCGTCGACCTGGAGTGGAGGGTGATGTCTTCGCTCGAGGGGGACCTGGCCGTCGCCCGCTCGATCAAGACCCCGGTTGCGCTTGTCGCCGCGGTGGCTTCCATGGC
>JBFHXF010000254.1:0-1675 GCA_041599115.1 Acidimicrobiia bacterium | reverse complement strand
CCGAACGAAATACTCGCCCGGCACCGCATCGAACCGATACGCCCCCGGGAACTGCCCCGGAGCACCAAACGAGCCCGACACCACCTCATCGACCTTCACCGACTGAGAGACATCCCACAACTCAACCAGGAACCCATCCACTCCCACATCGGTCCCCGCGTTGAATTGACCATTCCCATTCACATCCAACCAAACCAAATTCCCAACCCGACCCGAGGCAGGAGGCAGTACCTCTACGGTCACCTCCCCGAAGTGGGTGGCTCCGCCGTGGCCATAGGGACCAGCATCGGTGGCCTGATATCGGAATGTGTAGAAGCCGGGCTCTCGCTCACCGGCTGCGAACTCGCCGGACGAGCAGTCGGTGGCGACGCTGGCGGCGACGGCTTCGCCGATCCCGGGGACTATGGCGCAGGTCAGGTTTCGGCCCTCGAAGCTCATGTCCGACGGACTCCAGGAGATCTCCCCTGTTCCGGAGACTGCAGCATCTCCTGCCAGCGTTTTGCTTGCGAAGTGGGAGCGAAGGGCCACTTCCCAGTTCTTCGCCATCTTGGCCGTGCCTGATGGGTTGGGGTGGACCCGGTCCTTTCCGAGGTCCGAAGGCGGGTCGTCGTAGTCGCCGTCGAATCCGAATTCCTGGTCTACCAGGATGATGGGAGATGCCTCCGTAGAGGAGTCCCCGGCGATCCGCTCGATCCGCTCATTCATGTCGGCGTGTGTTATCTCGCAGCCGGGGAAGTCGCCGCCCGGACCGTGGTCGCACGGAATGATGCGGGCCATATAGATCGTCACGGCCGGTTCGGCCGCCCGTATGTCGGTGAGCAGATCTCGATACTCCGACTCGATGTGGTCTAGATAGTCGGGGCCCCAGTCGGCATCGACGCACTTCTTGTCGTTGGTGAGCACGTGCAACAGCACGACGTCAAACCCTCCCGGTATGGAGGTGAAGTCGACGAGATCCTGGAGTCGCATGTGGGGACAATCCTCGGTCCCCGTCGTCACCCCCTGTCCGCCGTATCCGGAATGATCGGCGTCGAACCCGGGGACGGTGCAGTTGGCAACGGTCGAGAGGGTTCCCTTGAAGTCGAATGAGCGGCCGGAGAGCTCCTGGAACAGGTCGCACCGGTAGGAGGTATCTCCGTGCGACCCGACGGTGATGGAGTCGCCCAGGAGGAGGATATCGGCGCTCACCGTGGCACCGACGGGAACGGCTATCACCAAGGTTGTGGCGCCCAGCAACCACGCCGCCAGGAGCGTAATGACCCGTGAACCTCTGATTGTCGCCCTCCCGGCCTCGCCCCAGGTGCATGCCGTGCCTGAAGGACAGAGTACTTCACTCCGAGTGGTGTCCTTGTCGGCCCGATCGCAGGCGAACCCCGCCGCCCAGGGGTCTTCGCCCGGAGAGACCGTCTCGAGGGCTCCGGGTGCCCTAGAGGGGGAGCTCAACCAGCCCGGCGTCCCAGATCTTGGTGGTGGCGGCTTCGGGGACGATGACCGGATCCGACCAGCCATCGGCAGGGTCAAAGTCACTGTCGCGGGCATCATCGGTGCCCTGATTGGGCAGGGTGAACCCATACCCCGCCGGTGGGAGCACTCGCAGCCGGTATTCGCCGGGAGCGGCCCGGAACTTATACACCCCCACCGGGTTGGTGGTCACCGACCGCAACAACACTGCCTG
>JBFHXF010000253.1:0-1716 GCA_041599115.1 Acidimicrobiia bacterium | reverse complement strand
TTCCTCCCCCTCGAGCGAAGCGACATGTTTCCTCCCCCTCGAGCGAAGCGACATGTTTCCTCCCCCAGGAGCGAAGCGACATGTTTCCTCCCCCAGGAAAGAAGCGACATGTTTCCTCCCCCAGGAGCGAAGCGACGTTGGGGGAGGTGGCCCGCAGGGCCGGAGGGGGCGAGGCCGAAGGCCGAGAAGGGGAGGTGGCCCGCAGGGCCGGAGGGGGCAACGCTCACTCCGTTCGCTGGGGGGAGAAACCGGGCCTCAGATCAGGCCTAGCTCCTGAACCGCCTCGCGCTCCGAGATCAATTCGGCCACCGATACGTCGATCTTCGACCGCGAGTAGTCGTCGATCTCGAGACCCTGGACGATCTCCCACCGCCCATCGCGGCAAACGCAGGGGAATGACGACATCAGGCCCTCCGGGACGCCGTAGGACCCGTCGGAGGGGACGCCCATCGACACCCAGTCACCCTCGGGGGTGCCGGCTACCCAGTCGTGGACATGGCTGATGGCGGCATTCGCCGCCGAGGCCGCCGAAGAGGCGCCCCGAGCCGCGATGACGGCGGCGCCGCGCTTGGCAACCGTGGGTATGAACGTCCCGTCGACCCAGTCATGATCGCCGACCAGTTCGTAGGCGGACTGGCCGTCAACCTCGCAATGGAAGAGGTCGGGGTACTGGGTCGTGGAATGGTTGCCCCAGATGGTCATCCGCCGGATAGCCGAGACCGGTCGTCCGGTGCGTGCCGCCAATTGGCTCTTCGCCCGGTTGTGGTCGAGACGGGTCATCGCGGTGAAATTCTTTGGAGCCATCCCCTCCGCATTGTTCATGGCGATCAGAGCGTTGGTGTTGGCCGGGTTGCCCACAACCAGGACCTTGACGTCGGGTTTTGCCGAGGACGCGATCGCCTTTCCCTGGACGGTGAAGATCGTCCCGTTGGCGGCCAACAGGTCCGAGCGCTCCATTCCCTGCTTGCGCGGCATCGCCCCGACCAAAAGCGCTATCTCGGCTCGGTCGAAAGCCTCCTCGGCGTCGTCGGTCTGGACCATCCCGGCGAGAAGGGGAAAGGCGCAGTCGTCCAACTCCATGGCTACGCCCTCGAGGGCAGGCAGGGCCGGCGTGATCTCCAACATCTGCAGGATCAAGGGCTGGTCCGAGCCGAGCATCTGACCCGTGGCGATGCGAAACAGAAGTGAATAACCGATCTGACCGGCCGCCCCGGTCACGGTGACGCGTATTGGGTCTCTCATGCACTCGAAATTAGGCCACTTGCGCTATGACCTGAAATCGAGGGCGATGTCGAGTTGGGGTGCCGAATGAGTGATCCAGCCGACCGAGATCAGATCGACTCCGGTCTCGGCCACCGATCGCGCATTCTCGGCCGTGATGCCGCCGGAAGCCTCGACGAGCATCCCGCCACCGACGAGACGTACAGCCTCCTTCATAGTTCCGGTGCCCATGTTGTCCAGGAGAATCCGGTTGGCATCGGTCCCGAGGACCTGCCTGAGTTGATCGAGATCCTCAATCTCGACGGTTATCTCCATTTCGGGCCCGCCAAGACTACGCGCAGCCGACACGGCCTTTTCGATGGAGAGTCCGGACGCAAGGTGGTTGTCCTTGATCATCACCGCGTCATGAAGGCCCATGCGATGATTCACCCCTCCCCCAACGGCGACGGAGTACTTGTCCAGGGCGCGCAGACCGGGCATGGTCTTTCGGGTGTC
>JBFHXF010000252.1:0-1742 GCA_041599115.1 Acidimicrobiia bacterium | reverse complement strand
GCGATCGCTTCGGAAGAGCCCACGACGATGCCGGCCTGGGGCCCTCCGAGCAGCTTGTCTCCACTGAAGGTGACCAGGTCGGACCCCATTTCGAGTGATTGCCTCACCCCCGGCTCAGATCGAAGCCAAGCACGGTCGGATTCCGTCAGCCAGGGTGCCTCGTGGTCGAGCAGGCCAGATCCGACGTCGTGAATCAAGGGAACCCCGGTCTCGTGAGCCAGCTTGGCCAGTTCCGACAGGGGTGCCTCCTCGGTGAAGCCTTCAATGCGATAGTTCGAAGGGTGGACACGGAGGATTGCACCCGCCGAATGAAGCTGCAGTGCGGTCTGATAGTCACCGACCCGGGTGCGGTTGGTCGTTCCCACTTCGATCAACCTTGCCCCGCTGACCCCCATGACCGCCGGCAGGCGGTATGACCCGCCGATTTCGATGAGCTCGCCGCGAGCTACCGGAACCGCTCGATTCGACGAGGTGGCAGCAAGTGAAAGCAAAAGGGCCGCCGCATTGTTGTTCACCACGACGGCGTCTTCGGCCCCGGTGAGTGTTTCCAGGAGTCTTCTCAGATAGTCGCCGCGACCTCCCCGTCCACCCGAGCTGAGATCGAGTTCGAGATTCGAGTAGTTGGCTGCAGCGAGCGTCATGGCGTCGGTCGCCGCAGTTGAGAGTGGCGATCGGCCGAGGTTGGTGTGGAGCAGGACTCCGGTGGCATTGAGCACTTTCGAGGTGCGGCTCAACTCGGTGGCCTTCACCAGATCTGCGGCTGTCGCCCAGGGATCGGCGGAAGATCCTCCCTCTATGTTGGCCCGGGCCGCGCCGAGGGCCGCCCGGGCAAGGTCAACCAGGACCCGTCGTGGGAGGCTCGTCTCCAACTGCTCGACCAGGCGTTCCACTGCGGGGAGGTCTCGTAGCTCATCGATATTGCTCACCGGGTGAGTTTGCCAGGTTCGCCGGTATTGGTTCATAGGATGCCCGGGTGTCGGATCCCGTTGTCGAAGCAAAACCCGCGGCAACCATCGTGCTGCTTCGGGACCGTGCCAGTCTCGAAGTGCTTCTGGTCGAGCGCATCGCAAGAGGGTTCTTTGGTGGTCTGATGGTGTTTCCCGGCGGGGGTGTCGACGAATGCGACTCGTCGGAGCTCGCGATGTCATTGATCACCGGTGATGGTTCGGACCAGCGTTTTCGAGCGGCCGCTTTGCGCGAGCTGGCCGAAGAGACTTCGATTGCACTGACAACTCTTGGACCGGAGAGGGCCCCCGTCGGCCGGGGTGATGGCTTCTATGCGGCTCTCGAAGCAGGGGCACGGCAGCTGGATGGTGCCGGCCTGATCCTGATTTCACGTTGGGTCACTCCGTATGGAGCCCCGAGGAGATATGACACGCGGTTCTACCTGGCGAGCGTTACCGGCGACCCCGAGATCCGTCTCGACGAGTCGGAGCTCGTCAGTTCTCTCTGGATCGATCCCGGCGAGGCCCTGGCCCGATATGAGGCTGGGGAATGGTCGATGTTCACCCCGACCATCTCCCATCTTCGGTGGCTGGCGAGGCGATCAAACGTGGAAGAGGCGTTCAGGTCGGCTGCCGGAGCCGACGGTCGAACCCTGATAGAGCCGGCGGTGTTGGCGGACGGCTCAATCGTGCCAATTGTGGTCCCCGGCGGTGACGGATGAAGATCGTCAGGGTTCTGGCCAACAATCCTGGCCCCTTCACCGGGCCAGGAACCAACACTTGGCTGGTCGACGATGG
>JBFHXF010000251.1:0-1764 GCA_041599115.1 Acidimicrobiia bacterium | reverse complement strand
CTCGGGAAGATGATCCGGATCGACGTCGACAACAAGGACCCGGGGCTCGAATACGCCATCCCACCCGACAACCCCTATGTCGGTAAAGCGGGCCGGGACGAGATATGGGCGTCGGGGCTTCGCAACCCGTGGCGCTGGTCGTTCGACGGGCAATACATGTATATCGGTGACGTTGGCCAGACCACCCGGGAGGAAGTAGACGCCGTGGAAGTGTCACCCACAGGTTATGACTTCGGTTGGTCACGTTACGAGGGGAGTGTCTGCAACCCGAACGATCATGATCCGAGCTGTTCGACATCAGGTCTGACCTTCCCGATAGAGGAGTACGGTCGGACGAGCGGTCGGTCGGTGACCGGTGGCGTCGTCTATCGCGGTCCCACGGTTCGTTCTCTCGACCGCTATTACCTGTACGCGGACGTCTACAGCGGGAAAGTCTGGGGGTTCAGGCTGCATGACGGCGTTGCCGTCGAGAAACGCGATCTATCAAGCGATCTCGGCCTGGGAGGCATCGTGAGTTTCGCCAGAGAGGACGACGGCGAGGTGCTCGTCGTGTCTCTATTCGACGGAGCTGTGTATCGGCTCGTTGGCGGTTAGGAAGGCGTTAGCTGCGGTTTGCAGTGGCGCGACGGAGGAAGGCCATCATCGCTCCACGCTGAACGTCGTGGTCGGGGCAGTACTTGGTGTTCTGGGGCGGGTTGCACCCTTTGGTGATGCCAGCGGTGCGCAGCCGGTCGATGTCGTTCTCGAAGATCGAGTGATCGTCGTCGATGAACAAGTCGCCGCCGCCGTTGTCGGTCAACCCGTACGCACGTCCGAGGAATGCGGCCATCTGACCACGGTCAACGACGTTGTTCGGGCAGAATCTGGTTCCGCCACATCCGCGTGTTATGCCGGCCTCAGCCATGCGATTGATCTGGCTCTCGTACGGTGACCCTTCGTCGTCGGTGAAGTAGTCCCTTGCGGCCGGGGGCAGATCGAGGGCGTTCGTCATGAACACTGCCATCTCCTCTCGGGTAACCGAGCGCTCTGGGCAGAACCGGTCGTTGTTCGGAGGGTTGCATGAGAAGGTGATGCCCTTGGAGGCGGCCCAGATGATGTCAGCCTCGAAGACCGATTTGCCGATGTCGGTGTAGTCGGGAGTCTGATCGGGCTCGCCGTCGAGATTTCCCCAATTCACTTCGAAATAGCGGGAACGGAGGCCAAACGCACTCTTGACCCAGGCCCCGGTCTTTTCGACGATCCGGAACTCGTCGTCCGCATACCCGTGGAATTCGACAGTTCTCGCCGATCCCGACTCGTTGGTCTCTGTGACCTGAACTCCTACGAGTTCGTCAAAGCCGAGCTTGCTTGCCGTCTGGGTGGATGTATAGATCTTGTTCCAGTCGTCGAAGGGGTTGGCGTCGCTCAGCGAATACGGGTCCGGCACCGACACCAGATAGCTGAAATCCGATGGAGCCGGGTAGCCGTAGTAGTCGTTGTGAGCCTCGCTGGCTCCCCCGTTCGAGGACGTGTACAGCGCCCAGATGACACCGTGCCCTTGTGCGGTCAGGACGTATCCGGTTCCGGACACCGTGTCGAATGTGTCGGCCACGGCAGCAGGCCACGTACCTCCGGTTTCGATCTCCCTCGTCCAACCGTTGTAGACCTGTGAATAGGTGTTGGAGTAGAGGTGACACCAGCACTGGTCCCTCTTCACATTGAATGACGCCTGGTTGTCTGTGTACGGATAGCCGTCAGAGCTTGCCTGGCCCAGTTCACCGTGGG
>JBFHXF010000250.1:0-1820 GCA_041599115.1 Acidimicrobiia bacterium | reverse complement strand
TTGCCCAGAGTGGTGAAGACCGACCAGGGTTCCACGTCGCGAACCGTTTCCGTCTCCCGTCCGATGGAGCGATAAGTCAGCGTGACAACCCGCTGCTCCGTGGCCGCTCGGCGCAACTCGCCGAGCAGAGCCGGCTCGCCGGCGAGGTCCACCGACAGAGCCTGGCTCGCTTCCGGCACGACCACCTTGGATAGTTTGGAAACGGCTGACTGGAGTTCCTTGCTGGCCTGACCGGATGCGACGATCGCCATTCCGCTTGCAAGCAGGCTGATGGCCTCGGCGGAGGTCAGCCGGGGCGCCCGGGCAAAGTAGTCGGCCGCATCTATCACGACCTCGTCATCATCGATGTAGGCCTCCATCAGGTCTCCGGGGCCGTAGCCCGGGAGACCGCACACGAAAACGGTTTCGAGGTCCTTGGCCAACTCACCGGGTGTGTATCCGAATCTCTCGATGATCTCTGCAACGGGTACTCCCCTGTTCCCGAGAACGTAAGGGATGAGTGCCAGGATTCGGGAAAGCCGGGTAAGTGTGCGGTCGCTGGTCATCGCACCCCTGCCAAGGCCCGTTTCACTCGCGAGACGATCTCTGAGCGCAGATCGGCGGGCTCGAGCACCTCGGCCGAGTCGCCGAAACTGAGAATCCACCCGACGAACGCATCCCAGTTCGAAACGGGAATCTCGACCTCCAGATCACCGGATGGAGCCGGCGTGGCCCCCAAAGTCCTGGCAGCCCACCAACCCACAGATTCATCGAACCGGACTCTCGCTCGGATCAACGCGTCAGGGCCGGTCTCCCATGGCTGGCTGTTCATCAGATCTCTGATCCTGAAACCCCGTGGAGAGGTGAAAGCCCCGGACGCTTCTGCCACTTCGACACCGACCATCCTGTCCACCCGGTACACACGCTGACCCTTTTTTGTCCCCCCTGCCAGGTACCAGTGACCACGCCGGTGAGCAAGACCGTACGGTTCGAGACCCCGCTCCTCGTCGCGATAGGTGAACTGAATGCGCCGCCGCTCGCTGATGGCCTTGAAAAGCTCGCCCAAGAGCCCGGCTTCGGCACCGAGATCGGCTCCAATGGGCTCGAGGCCAAGACCGCGCTCGACTCCACCGAGCTTTAGTAAACCCTGCAGGCCGGCGCCACTCTGCCCGAGTCGAACCATCCTCGCGGCGACCGACAGCGCGGCCTTCTCCTGCTGGGTCAGCCCGGGATCGGGTAAGGCGTACTTGTCGGGATCCACCGTGTAGCCGAAATCGACCTCCCAGGCATCCAACGCCTGAAGCTCGAGCGGCACACCCAAGCGTCTCAATACGTCCTTGTCGCGTTCGAACATGCGGTGAAAGGCGTCGTCAGAGGCTTGGTCGTACCCTGCAACCTTGTGACGGATCTGCTCAGCCGTTACCGGCGCCCGCGATTCCAGGAGATAGATCAGCAGGTTGATCACGCGTTCTACAACGGTCTGCATTCGTCAATTGCGGGGCGACTTTGCCCGCATGCCTCCTCTGTCGGCCATCAGGTCCCTCAATGGGGATTCTCCCTCAAATCACCACCAGAAAACAGCATCACCCCGGGCAAACAGACGCCGGTCGCCCCGGGCTGCCGCCCCACCACCAGGCCGACCACACCGCATGCCTCCTCTGTCGGCCATCAGGTCCCTCAATGGGGATTCTCCCTCAAATCACCACCAGAAAACAGCACCACCCCGGGCAAACAGACGCCGGTCGCCCCGGGCGTCTTGTCAGAGGCTCTCGATCAGTTTGTCCACCCGGTCATCCTGGGACTTGAAGGGGTCTTTGCACATGACCGTTCGCTGTGCCTGG
>JBFHXF010000249.1:0-1878 GCA_041599115.1 Acidimicrobiia bacterium | reverse complement strand
AGTGGTCATCCACTCCCCTGCCGGTACGAAGATCGCCTGTGCCGACCTGTCCTGACCGACCGCAGCCGACTGGGGCCCGCGCCGCGGCGCCCCGGTCGCGTCACCCATCCAGGGGAGCACTTCGTCAGTGTCATGAGGATCCCACGGAGCAATCATGAACAAGAACGAAGCACTCGGCGCAGTCAGCGCCATGCTGGCGATTGTGTCACTCTTCGGGATAGGGCTGAGTGTCGGTTTTCT
Organism: Acidimicrobiia bacterium; assembly: GCA_041599115.1. Lineage (GTDB taxonomy): Bacteria > Actinomycetota > Acidimicrobiia > Spongiisociales > ZC4RG35 > JACZUI01. The sequence continues at coordinate 1,638 of JBFHXF010000249.1, read as the reverse complement.
GCCGGCTCTTCCCGTTGCCGCCGTGTTGTTCTATCTGAGTCAGCGGTTTCGCCCGGGATCGTGGAGATCGATGGCCACAGGTTTCGCCTCGGGGGGCCTCGCCGGAGTCTTGGTCCTGGGACCGGGTTTCCGACTCGCCATGAGGGTGGTTGCCATCCTCGAGCCCTCGCAGACACCCGAGTTCAGCGTTGCCGGAACGATGATGATCATCGTGTTCGTAGGAGGCCTCTTCGGGGGCCTACTCGGCGTCGCCATCTCCTCGATAACCGGCCTGGTCCCATCCCGAGCCTTGACTCCGATGGCCGTAGGCGCGGTGGTCGGCCTTCTGTTCCTCAGCTCGGACCTCCGTTCCGAGTTGACCACGCTCGGAGCCGGGCCCTGGGTCAACATTCCCATGTTCGCCGGGGTGGCCGCCCTCTACTCATTCGCGTCCAACCGACTGCGTGACCGATTCCGGGGTTCGCACCCCGAACCCGTCACGCCGCAGGCCGAGGTGCGAGCATGAGGCGGCGGCGACGGAGGAGTGCACTTTGAGCTGGTGGATCATCGAACTGATAACCAATCTGTTACTGGTCGGGATCGTGGTCATCCTCGGCCCGGTGATAAAACGGTTTGGCCGTGCCTATGCCGGTGACATCTTCCGGGGAAACCCCCGTACCGGCAAGAGCTATCTGGTGCTGATGGACGTTGCCTACTACCTCATCTTCACCGCCTACATCCTGTTCACGGTGAGTCTCAGCCCCCAGACCGGCTGGGAGTCTTCGACGGCCCGCCAGCTTCAGGACGAGATCACCCGAATCGGAGGGATGCTGCTGTTGATGGGGATCCTGCACGGTTTGAACGTGCTCAGCCTCCCCATAGTCGGGCGGCTGCTCGGGCTGAGCCGTCAGCTCGAAGAAGACACACCGGCCTGACCGTTGATCTGGCTGGCCGTCGTCGCAGCCGGTAAGACGGCCTGGACGAGTGAAGAACTGGAGCGACGCGCCTTCGTGGAGAGGATGTACCACCAGGAGGCGGTGAACCTGGTCCGTCTCGCCAGGATCTTCGCCGACGATCGCACCGGCGCCGAAGACATCGTCCAGGAGGCTTTCATCCGCCTGTACCGGGCGGCCAACCGGATCAACGACCCGCATAAGAGCGCCGCCTATCTCCGCTCTATCGTGCTGAATCTCGCCCGCGACCACAACCGGAGGGGTCTGCTCTCGCTGCGACATCAGGATTCGATGATCGACCGCCGTGAGCCCGACCGCCCCGATGAGGAGTTGGTTCGCACCGAGGATCAGACCCGGGTGATCGATGCCTTGTCGACAATCTCCCCCCGCCAGCGCGATTGCCTGGTACTTCGCTTCTATGTGGGCCTGTCAGAACGGGAGATCGGGGAGACCTTGGCAATCTCGTCGAACTCGGTGAAGACCCACTGCCAGAGGGGGATGGCTGCTCTGGGGACGATCCTGGAGGAGGCAATATGACCCTGGAAGACCGGCTCACCAACGCCCTCCACCAGGTCGATCTCTACGAACCGTCGCTCGACCTCTTCGCCCGCACCACCCGAAGCATCGAGGAGGACCAGAACCACAGGCGGAGGATTCTGACAGGCATCTTCTGGACCATTCTCGCGATCGCCGCCGTCGGCGTCTT
>JBFHXF010000248.1:0-1885 GCA_041599115.1 Acidimicrobiia bacterium | reverse complement strand
GCCAACATCGTCCCGTCTCCGCCAACTCCGATGACCAGGTCCGGCGCGTCCACCTCGGATGCCGGCTCAGCCCCAGCGCTCTCCATAGCGGAGAGAAGCTTGGTGGCAAACTCCGCTGCTGCTGTTCCTCCGTCCCGCACTTCGAGCGCGAACTTCAACTCGGCACCTCCAGGTCGACCATCACACGGTCTTTGCGAAGCCACAGTAGGTATTCCACGTTGCCATCGCCTCCCTTGATCGGCGACTGTATGAGCCCCTGGGCATTGAGACCTGCTTCTCCCAGACAACCGATGACTCGCTGCACGGTCAAGTCTCGTATCGCCTGATCTTTGATCAAACCGCCACGACCAACTTCGGATCTTGAAGCCTCGAACTGGGGTTTGACCAGCACCACGACGTCGGCATCCGCCGAGCTCATCGCGGTGAGTTTGCCCGCCACGGTGCAGAGCGAGATGAACGATAGGTCGGCGACGACCAGCTCGAACGGGCCGCCGAGATCGGCGACATCGACATGACGGAAGTTTGTCCGCTCAACGGACCTCACCCGTTCGTCCGCTAGAAGTGTCTCATGGAGTTGGGCGCGCCCCACATCGAGCGCAACTACCTGGGCAGCCCCGGAGTCGAGCAGAACCTCGGTGAATCCCCCCGTCGACGCTCCGACGTCAAGAGCTCGCTTGCCGCTCACACCTATCGGAAACGCCGCCAGTGCCCCAAGCAGCTTGTAGGCGCCCCGGGATACCCAGCGCTTCTCGCCGGTCGACAGCGTGATGGGAGTGTCCGCGGTGACCAGGGAGGCAGGTTTGGGCGTCGGGATACCCTTCACCACGACCGACCCGGCGGAAATCAGCTGCTGAGCCTCGGTTCTGCTTCGGGCCAGGTTGCGTCGGACCATCTCCGCGTCGAGTCGGGTTCTACTCAGAAGAGTCCGTTCCGGCCAGGATCTCGCCTAGCAGGGCGGCCAAATCAGCCGCCGGCAGAGGCACCTCGGCGGGGTCGAGTCGGTCGAGTTGGCTGAGAAGATCCTCGATCTGTTCCGTTTGCTGCTCATTGAGTTCCATGAACTGATTATCACCCGTCTCGTGCCGACAACACGAGATCAACAGCGGACCGCAGATCCGGCCGGATGTGATCGGCCTGGAGTTGACCTGACTCCGGGGCGGTGACTCCCGACAGAACCAGTATCGAGCGCCAGCCTTCGAAACGCTCTGCCATCGCCATGTCCGTATCCACCCGGTCACCGATGACCCAGGCTTCCTCTATCCCCCGTGCCCGGAGAAGAGCCAATATCGGCGTGTGAGGTTTGCCTGCCACTTCCGCAGTCATGCCCGACGCCGTCTCGACCGCGGCGACGATCGCACCACTCCCGGGCATGAAGCCGTCTTCCGTCGGGAAGGTCGGATCGCTGTTGGTGGCTATCAGCCGAGCACCGAGATGGGCGGCCCTGACCGCTCCGCTCAAACGTTGATAGCTGAGGGCCCAGTCCATTCCGACCACGACCGCCCGAGCGGCCTCCGGTACGGTGGTCACCGCAATCCCCGCCGCCTCGAGGGCAGCCTCAATCGCCCTTGATCCCAGCACATATGCCGGGGAGTCATCCTTGGCCAGCATGGAAGCCGCTGCCTGGGATGAGGTCACAATCGAATCAGGTGGGACTTCGACGCCTGTAAGGCGCCCGAGCTTCGCTACCACGTCCGCAGGGGTCTTGGTGCTGTTGTTTGTGACAAAAAGAGTCGAGAACCCGTTTCGGGCGAGGTCCCTCAGGGCGGTGTCCGAACCTCCGATCAGGCTATCGCCGCGATAGACCACACCATCGAGATCGCAGATCACGGTCATCATTCGCCGAGAAACCGGTCGAGGACCCGTTCGTAAAGACGGGTCGTCTTTT
>JBFHXF010000247.1:0-1928 GCA_041599115.1 Acidimicrobiia bacterium | reverse complement strand
TGCCGACGGCGGGTTGGGGGCGGCGGACTATTCGTTCCTGTATGGCGTTGGAGGCGACGTCGCCTTCGTGGGAGACTGGAATGGTGACGGGATCGACACTCCAGGGCTTAGACGTTCCTCTAACGGGTTTGTCTACCTGCGTGACGCCAACACTCAGGGGGTGGCCAACATCGAGTTCTTCTACGGGGTTTCCGGTGATGTGGTTTTCTCCGGTGACTGGGATGCCGACGGGAAAGACAGCATCGGTCTCTACCGGCCGTCCAACGGGACCATCTACCTCCGCAACACCAACACCACCGGGGTGGCCAACTACAGCTTCTGGGTTGGAACCGGGATGCAACCTGTCGCCGGGGACTTCTAGGAGATGACCCGACGCAATCCGGCTGCCGGGCCCTGAGAGCGCCGGGCTAGGGTCCCGCCGTGTCACTCGGTCAGATCGTCCGTGCCATCCTCGGCCCGCTGACCGATCCGGTGGCAAGGATCTATCGCTCCTGCTACGTGGACCTCGGCGGCTTCGCCAGGACCATCGCCGACCTGCCGGGCGTCTCCACAATCTTGGAAATCGGGTGTGGCGACGGCCATCTCTGCCAGGCTCTGGCCGAGCAATCGAGCGATACCGTGATCCTGGGAATCGACCCGGGAGTCGAGCCAGGCGCCCTCTATCGGGGAAGGACACAAGGCGTTGAGTTTCGTCCGATCGAAGCTTCGACCCTCCTCGAAACGGAGAAGAACACCTTCGATCTCGTTGTCCTCTGCGACGTTCTTCACCATGTCCCGCCAGAGGGCCGTGGCCGGCTGGTGGACACGGCGTGGGCCCTGACCGGTGACGGGGGCTATCTTGCGGTGAAAGACTGGGTGTCGACCAAGAACCTGGCCACCGCTCTGGCCTATCTCTCCGACCGGTTCATAACCGGGGACACTCCGAGGTTCTTCGAAGACAGGCAGGGTCTCGACGAGTTGATCTCAGCGCATTCGCCTGGCGGTGTTGTAGCGGGCGTGGGATCGGTGCCGCCGCATCCCAACAATCGCTACTTGATCGTCTCCAAGCCCTAGACGGGGAGGCCACCGGGCGGCTGGCGGGCCGACACGCCGCGTTCGCCTCCGAGGATGCCAAGCTGACCGAGGGGATAGGACCATCGGGTATTCCGATAAAGCGCCCTCCGCCGATAGACGCCGCGGGCGAACACCCGGCTCCGCCAGTTCGAGATGGCTTTGCGCTCCCGCCAAACCCAGACCCAGGAGCGCCATTTCGCCCGGAGAAAGGCGGGCCCTCGAACCAGGGCGAGGCCCCAGACCATCACCTCGGTCAGGACCAGGGCAGGGCTGATCACCAGGAGTCGAAGCAAGCCGAGATGGCTCAGCAGCAATGCCCAGCGGTTGCGCTCCAGGAGGTAGAGCTTCTCGGGGTACATGGTGAGGTGGTAGTCGTGGAGAACCCTCGACTCGGGCACACAGATGATGCTCCCGCCGGAGAGAAGCACGTCCCAGGAGAGGGCGACGTCCTCGTGGTACAAAAAGCCGGTCTCGTCCCAGCCGCCGAGTTCCTTCAACACGCCGGTCCTGATGACGAAGGCGCCGCCGTGCAACCCTCCGACCTCGTGGGGCTCGACGGAGACGTCGTCGGGATCGGCGTGAAGCATCCGGTTGAAGCCGAGACCGGTGACATGGACGTGCTGGCCGGCGGAGTTGACCTCGCCGCTTGCCTCGATGAGGACCAGGGGACAGGTCACGGCGGCCTTCGGATCGCCTCGAAGCGTGGCAACGAGGGGGTCCAGCCAGCCGGGCTGGGGCGTGACGTCGGGGTTGAGAACGGCCAGGAACGGGGTGTCGACGGTGGGGAGGATCCGGTTGACCGCCCCGGCCAGCCCGAGGTTGGTCTCCGACAGGACCAGCTCGACCCGGTCATCCCGCGCCGCCGCCTCCCGGGC
>JBFHXF010000246.1:0-1968 GCA_041599115.1 Acidimicrobiia bacterium | reverse complement strand
GCCGCCGGTCAGAAGGGCACCGGGAAGTGGACGGTGGTCGCCTCGATGGATCTGGCCCAACCGACCACGCTGGTGGCTGAGGCGGTCTATGGCCGGATCGTCAGCTCCGACCCGGTCCGGCGGGCCCGATCCTCAGGCGTCTTCGGCGAGCCGGTGGCAAGCCTGGATCTCACCACCGGCGACATAGAGCAGGCCCTCTACGCCTCGAAGATCATCTCCTACGCCCAGGGTTTCAGGCTGATGCAGGCCGGCTCCGAGGAGCACGACTGGGATCTCGACCTGGGAACCATCGCCTCGATCTGGCGGGCAGGGTGCATCATCAGGGCCGATTTCCTCGGCGACATCATGAACGCCTACCGGCTGGCTCCCGACCTTCCCGAACTTGCCGAAAGCGACTTCTTCTCATCCGCTCTGGTCGACGCCGGGCCATCATGGAGGCGAGTGGTTGCCGCGGCGGTCTCCGCCGGTGTGCCCGTCCCTGCCTATTCGTCGGCCCTGGCCTATTTCGACTCGATGCGCTCGGAGCGTCTCCCCGCAAATCTCATCCAGGCCCAGCGGGACTTCTTCGGCGCCCACACCTTTGAGAGAATCGACACGCCGCGTGGTGAGTTCTTCCACCACGAGTGGAGCGATTGAGCGGCGAACACTCAGACCGGAGGTGTCCCCGGGACGTCGATCAGGTCCGGCTGCATGAAATCGGGATCGTCGGCGTCGGCGTTCTCGACATGTTCCCGGCGCACCCCCATGATGAACAGGATCGCGTCGAGGAACGGCACTGAGACCGCGGTGTCTGCGGCCTGGCGGACCACCGGCTTGGCGTTGAAGGCGATCCCGAGTCCGGCGGCAGCCAGCATCTCGAGGTCATTCGCCCCGTCGCCGACCGCCACCACCTGGGATAGAGGGATCTTTCTCGATGCGGCGATTTCCCTCAGGAACTCTGCCTTTCTCCCTGCGTCGACAACCTCGCCGACGATACGACCGGTGAGGAGCCCACCCTCGATTTCGAGGGTGTTGGACAGGGAATGGTCGATCTTCAGTTCTGCGGCCAGCGTGTCTGTGAATCTGGTGAAGCCGGCCGAGACGATGGCTGTCACCATCCCCATCCGCCGCAGCGTTCTGATGAAGGTTCGCGCCCCCTTGCTCGGTCTGATCTGTGCGGAGACCCTGTCGAGGGCTGCTTCGTCCAGACCGGCGAGCAATGAGACCCGTTGGCGAAGAGAGTGCTCGAGATCGATCTCGCCCGCCATGGCCTGCGCCGTCAGAGCCCTGACCTGGTCCTCCACGCCTGCCTCGGCGGCCAGCAGATCGATGACCTCATCCTCGATCAGCGTCGAATCGACGTCCATGATCACCATCCGCTTGGCACGACGGGAAAGACCATCGGGCTGGATGGCAACGTCGATCGGCCGGGCGGCGGCTGCCGAGATGAGCCCCGTCCTGATCACATCGATGTCCCCGTTGGAGACCGCCAGCTCGTAGCTGACCACCGGGTATCGGGAGAGGCGGAATATCCGCTCGATGTTCCCCCCGCCATCGGCGATCGCCGAGGCAACGGCCCCGAAGTCGTCGGGCCCGATCCGGTTCCCCAGAACCGTTACCACCGACATCCTCCGGGTAGGCGTGGGCCTTTTGTCGACGACCTCGAAATCGATGTGCAGGCCACGCTGCCAGCCGAAGTAGAGAATGTCGCCGATGGTGCTCTTTTCCCCTTCGACGTCGATCAGGACGTTGAGTGTGAGCCGCCCTCGCACAACAATCTGCTCGATATCGAAGATCTCGGCGCCGCTTGCGGCGAGAACAGCCATCAGACCCGCAGAAATACCAGGACGGTCGGGCCCGTTGACCGAAACCAAAACCGTAGAACGCTCGCTCACGGACACCAGGGTAAAGGGTCTCGCTGGTGTCCAAACCGGTCGGGCAGTTCGTTTGAAGACCAGACCGGCAACTAACATCGGCCGGCCACACATT
>JBFHXF010000245.1:0-1975 GCA_041599115.1 Acidimicrobiia bacterium | reverse complement strand
TGTGGTGGACATTGGCATCCCGGGTGGGGATCCAGCGATGTTCGTCGCCGAGGAGGCGGACGCGCCTCGACCGCCGAGGGCCAGACTGGCCCACAAGTGGTCAGCCGGCGCGGTGCTGGTCCTGGGAGGATCCACCGGGATTGTCGGCGCTTCGGTTTTTGCCGGAAAGACGGCGTTGGGGTTCGGCGCCGGCTCGGTTGTCGTTGCCAGCCCAAGACCGGACCTGGTCACAGCATTAGCGCCCGAGCTCCCCACTTTCACGCTCGTCGAGGCTGCGCAGAGACTGGAGCGTTTCGACGTTGTAATCGCCGGCCCGGGCCTTGCCTCTGAGGACGCCGCCGGGGCAGAGCCCATCCTTCGCCAGGCCTCTCGGGTGGTGCTCGACGCAGGTGGGCTTACCCCCGAACTACTCGGATTCGCCAAGGGGAATGACGCAGAGGTCGTCGTGACGCCGCACGCCGGGGAATTCGTCCGCATTGCCGGTGTCGAAGGCGGGACATTCTCGGCACGCTCATTTGCAGAGAGCAACGGCATCACCGTTCTTCTCAAGGGCAACCCGACTCTCATAACCAACGGGGACCGGCCGGTGCTGGTCACCACGGGCGGTCCGGAGCTGGCCACGATCGGCACGGGAGATGTTCTCGCCGGGATGATCGGAGCACTGTGGGCCAGGGGTCTCGGTCCCACCGAGTCGGCCATATCCGCGGCCTTCTGGCACGGCGTCGCCGGAGCCGATCTGGCGAAGACCGGCGTTGTCACGGCTCCGCAACTGGCCCGCCACGTCGGGATGTTCGCATGGTGAGACCGACTTACGCCGAGATCGACCTGCAGGCGATTCGACACAACACTCGGGCCTTCATGAGCCTCATTGCCCCCTCGGAACTCTGCGCCGTGGTCAAGGCTGACGGATACGGTCACGGTGATGTCCCGGTGGCGATTGCGGCTATCGATGCCGGGGCCACCCGATTGGCGGTCGCCCTGGTGGAGGAAGGAGTCCGGCTCCGTGAAGCGGGGATCGAGGTTCCGATCCTGGTGCTTTCAGAACCCGATCACAGCTCGATCGGCGATGTCGTGCAATGGCAGCTCACCCCCACGGTCTACTCGATTCGGGTCATCGAAGTGCTGGCCGCGTCGGGAGCCCCCATGGACGTTCACGTGAAAGTGGATACCGGCATGCATCGTGTTGGGGCCTCGCCACGGATCCTTCACGATCTGGTGACTTCGATACGGGCCAGCGGCACCCTCCACCTCGCAGGGGTGTTCACCCATTTTCCGGTGGCGGACGAAGATGCCGAATTCACCAGCCGCCAGATAGAGGATTTCGAGGAGGCTGTTTCCGGGTTGGGGGTTCCTCTGGTCCACATGGCCAACACTGCCGGAGCGGTCCTGTTTCCCGAATCCAGACGCGACTTCTGCCGGGTCGGACTGGGACTATATGGGCTACACCCTTGCTTCGACACCAGGGACCGAATTGATCTCCGGCCTGCGATGAAGGTCGTCAGTCACGTGTCGCACATCCAGCGGCTCGAGGCGGGTGCCCGGCCAAGCTATGGCCGGATCAAGCCACTCCAGCAAGAATCGACCCTGGTGACGGTGCCCATCGGGTATGCCGACGGCTACTCCCGCCGGTTGACCGCATATGGTTGCGCACTGATCGATGGCCATCGATTCCCGCTCGCAGGAATGGTCACGATGGATCAGATAATCGTCAACGTTGGCGACGCCGAGGTGGAGAACGGAGATGAGGTCGTCTTGATGGGCCAACAGCATGACGAGGAGATAACGGCTGACGAGATAGCGGAGACACTGGGCACCATCACCCATGAGGTGGTATGCAAGATCGGCCCCCGTGTCCCGCGACGGTACCTGCAATGAACCAGACCATCACCGCTATCCCGGGCATTGAAGTTGGTCACTGGACCAATCGTGAAGCCATGACGGGATGCACCGTGGTGGTCCTTCCCGAGCCCAACGT
>JBFHXF010000244.1:0-2039 GCA_041599115.1 Acidimicrobiia bacterium | reverse complement strand
TCCGTCTGCACGTGGGCGATTCCGTCCCGCTCGGCGGACTCACCGGGTTCACCGGCAAGGGCAAGATCGTGGGCGAGTTCGCCACGTTTCCGACAGTGAACCCTGATGCGAAGTACGCCATGGTCGCCGATTACGCCACGTTCCTGGCCGCGACATTCGGCCCGGGAGTTTTTCCGAGGGAGCCCGACGACTACTGGCTGACGGCGCGGGAGTCGGCATTGGATGATGTCGCCCGGAAGCTTCGCAACGCGCCTTTTTCCAGCGCTTCGGTGGTGACCAGAGCCGAGGCCCTCACAAAGCTCGCCCTCGATCCTGTGTCGTTGGGGACGATGGGTTCTTTGATCATGGGTCTGATAGCCGCCTCCGCACTTGCTGCGATTGGCTTCATCGTGAACGTCGTCGTGACTACGAGAGAACGCTCCGGTCACTTTGCCCTTATGCGAGCTGTGGGGATGTCCACCCGCCAGCTCCTCTATTGGGTGGGTATCGAGAACGGAATCACTGTCGGCTTCGCTTTGATAATTGGCACGGGGCTGGGCTTGTTGCTGAGCAACATCGTCCTGCCATTGACGGCAGTGACCCAGCAAGGCACGAAAGTGGTTCCGGATCTAATCGTGATCCACCCTTGGGGATCGATTGCGCTTCTCAATGCAGGCCTGCTGGTTGTCCTCGGCGTTGCCGTCACCATGGCCGCCAGGATTCTGAACCGCCTCGATCTGGCCACACTTCTTCGGGAAGGTGAGGAGTAGATGGCCAATCGGCCCAACCCGCTCCGATTCTTGGAACTGCTCGGTCTCGGCTTGCGCAGTGCCCGCCGTGACGCTGCAGTGGGTGTGGTGCTGGTCGCGATCGTGGTGCTCGCCTCTTTCGGTCTTTCCGCAGCCCCGCGTTATGTCAACGCGGCGTCAGATCACGCCCTAGCGACGGCAGCCGCTGAGGCCAGCTCTCTCCAGCGGAACGTCAGCTTTGGCCGTGCCGGCCGGATTGCCGGCCTGTCCCCCGACCCGTTTGGCCTGGTTACGGCCCAGGGAGAACAACTCGCAGGGAGTCTCGAAGGCGACTTGGCGGATTCGATCCGCGGATCCTATTTCTCGGTGAAGTCGCCGCAGTTCGAGCTGCATCACGTCCCGCGCAGAGCAGAGCACGCGGTGAATCGGTACTTCGGGTTCCGCTTCCAGCAGGGCGCCATGGACTCGATGCGGGTCAGTTCCGGATCGCTGCCATCAAGGTTCGACGCGACCACCATCCCGATCTACGTTTGTGAAGACGGGCAGACCCGGTTCGAGCCCGGTCTGGAAATTTGCCTTGAACGCAGGGTGCCTCTCTATCAAACCGCGGTAACCCAGGAAACCGCAGACTGGCTTGCCGTCAAAGTCGGTGACCGGGTACTGCTCGACCCGGTCGTCGACACCCCTTTGAATCTCGGTCTTCCGCTCTCGCAACTCCATTACCGGCTGGCGCTCGAGATCTCGGGAATCGTGACCCTGAGCGATGACAGCGACGAGACTTGGATGGGAGATGCAGGTCTCCACCGCCCTGTGGTCGTCGCCGGTGGATTCGAGGGATTCGACGTATATGCGACCGGGTGGCTGGCACCCCAAGACTATTCACGCCTTCTCGAGGACACCCGTCCGTCACGGTTCAGTTATTACTGGAGGTTCCTCGTCGACTACGACAGGCTCACATCAAGCAACATCGAGCGCGTCGCCAAAGACGTGGATGCTCTCGCCCTCCAATATGAGACAGGAGCCGCCATCGAGGGGCCGCGTCTTTTCACGGACATCGATGGCATCGCTGCCGACTACCGGAAAGCCAAGAACCTCACCATCGCCTACTCCTCACTGATTGTTCTGGGGCTGTCCGGCCTGGTGCTGTCTGTTGTGATCGTCCTGGCAGCTCTTGCGGCGCGGCGACGTGAGAAGACGACCATCCTCCTCAGGGGTCGCGGCGCCTCGGCCCTCCGACTTGGGCTGGCTCGATTTGGCGAGGGTCTCGTTCTCTTCATCCCAGCTTCCCTGGCTGGATTGATCGCGGCCCAG
>JBFHXF010000243.1:0-2080 GCA_041599115.1 Acidimicrobiia bacterium | reverse complement strand
CCATGATCTTTCGATTCTCGACTTCATTCTCCCCGGCGGAGTCGTTCCCGTGGCCATTTCGGCGCAAGGCGCCGACCCCCTCGGGGTGGGCCATCCGTGCATCGGGTACTTTTCGATGCAGCTGTCCAATGGCGCCATCGCCCACGCCCACCTGAATTGGCTGAGTCCAACCAAGGTGCGGACGACGATCGTCGGCGGCTCGAAGAAGATGGCGGTCTGGGACGACCTCAATCCAGGCCAGCGTTTGAGCATTTTCGACACCGGCGTCGAATTGGGCACCTTGAGTGAAACGGAGTTGACCAAGGCCCTGGTTTCATATCGGACAGGAGACATGATCGCCCCCGTCATCGATGGAACCGAAGCACTTCACATGGTCATGGGTGAGTTCGCTTCAGCGATTCGTGAGGGGAGGGCTCCCGCTACCGATGGAATGGCGGGGCTCCGCGTTCTCGAGGAGTTGACCGCGATTCAGAAGAGCGTTGGCGGTGGAGGATCCCCCGTACCCCTGCAGGTGACCCGGGAAGGTCAGATGTGAGTCGAAGATCATTTGAGGGAATCCACCAGGCGGTCGCCGACGATGTCGTTTTAGGGAAGGACGTTCGGCTTTCGAGCTTCGTCAATCTCTACGGCTGCGAGATAGGCGACGAGGTCACGGTCGGGGCATTCGTCGAGATCCAAAAGGGAGCGAAGATTGGAGCGCGGGCCAAGATCGGCAGTCACACTTTCATTTGTGAAGGGGTGTCAGTAGGCAAAGGCAGCTTTATCGGCCACGGAGTGACTTTCATAAACGACCGCTATCCACGGGCCCTGACAACATTGGGGGAACCGCAGGATGACACCGATTGGGAGGTCATCGAAACGGAGGTAGGCGAGAGAGTTTCGATTGGCTCCGGATCGACGATCCTCTGCGGAGTCAAGATCGGAGACGACGCCATGATTGGGGCCGGTTCGCTCGTTACGAGGAGCATTCCGGCGGGCATGCTCGCTATGGGGTCGCCTGCCACGCCTGTGGGGCCGTCTCCCGACTTTTCCAATCGCCCATGAAGGTTCCATTCCTCGACCTCGCCCACCAGTATGACCCCGTAGAGCCGCAGATTCTCGAAGTCTGGCACCAGATTCTCAAGACTCGCCAGTTTGTGGCTGGCCCTCACGTGTCGGGCTTCGAGCGAAGGTTTGCGGAAGCCCACGACGTGGCCGAGGCGATCGCGGTGTCGAGCGGAACGACAGCGCTGGAACTGATAATGAGAGGCCTTGATCTGCGTCCCGGCGACAGGGTGGCGGTACCGGCAAACACCTTCATAGCCACTGCCGAGGCGGTGAGCAACGCCGGTGGAGTCCCGTATTTCATCGACTGCGATCCGGAGACTTCCAACATCGATCCGGGTGGGATCCCCAAAGCGATCCGGGACGGAATCGTCGGCATCATCGGTGTTCATCTCTACGGACGCCCCTTCGATTTTGATGCCATTTCGTCGCTCGTGGCTGGCACCGGAGTCTGGGTAGTGGAGGACGCGACTCAAGCCCATCTGGCCACCTACAAAGGTCTCTTTGTCGGGGGTTTGGGGATCGCGGCGGGCTTCTCCTTTTACCCCGGCAAGAACCTCGGTGCGCCTGCCGAGGGGGGCGCGGTCACCACCAACTCCACCAGCCTCGCCCATCGCTTGAGGATGCTCCGAGACCACGGTCAGGTCGAGAAGTACCGCTCAGAGGTGGTGGGGACCAATGCACGGATGTCCGAGCTGGTCGCGTCCGCACTCGAGCTCAAGCTCCCCTATCTGGAAGACTGGAATCAGGCCAGGCGTCAAGTGGCCGGTTGGTACCGTGAGCGTCTTGCCGACCATCCGAAGATCGGGGTGCCGCCACGGCTGTCATCGGTAGAGCCAGTTCATCACCTGTACGTTGTGGAGGTCCCCAACCGCGACGCGATCAAAACTGCCCTGGAAGCAGCCGGCGTGGGTGTTGGCCTTCATTATCCGATTCCCATCCATCTTCAAACTGCGTACGTAGATCTCGGATATCGGGCAGGCGATTTCCCGGTATCAGAGGCAAAAGCAGGCTCGATCATCTCTCTCCCGATGTT
>JBFHXF010000242.1:0-2085 GCA_041599115.1 Acidimicrobiia bacterium | reverse complement strand
GTCGTCGACGAGAACGGGGATCTGATGCCGGCCGACCCGGGAGATGTCGAGTTCTACATCGTCAAAGTCCGTCCCGGCGAGGAGGAGACACCGGCTCTCACTCCGCGGATCTTCATGAAGCGCGAGGGTGATCGCATATTCATGGGACGCAAATTCACCGGTCGCTATACATTGGATGGGGTCGCCCCCACCGACAACGTCGTCTTCCTCGCCACCGGAACCGGCGAAGCGCCGCAGAACGCCATGATCGCCGAGCTTCTCCGACGTGAGCACCGGGGGCAGATCATCTCGGTGGTCTGTGTCAGATACCGCAAGGACCTGGCATACACCGCTCAGCACAAGATTCTCACCGACCGTCACGCCAACTATCACTATCTGACCCTGGCCACTCGAGAGCCCGACACAATCCACCACAAGGTCTACATCCAGGACCTCGTTGTGTCCGGTCGCCTCGAGGAGGAGCTGGGAGCGCCGCTCGACCCCGGGACCACCCATGTCTATTTGTGCGGGAATCCGTCGATGATCGGTCTACCCATCTGGGACGGGGATGGAACAATGCAGTTCCCCGAGGTGCTGGGGGTATGCCAGATCCTCCACGAGCGGGGTTTCACCATCTCGCGACGGCGGGAAAGGGGAAACGTCCACTACGAGGAGTATTGGAAGACCCGTCCCGACCTGGAGTGAACCGAAACCTAACCGGCGGCGCGCTCCCGGCGTTGCGCCTCGGCGACGGCGATGGCCGTCATATTGACCAAATCGGCGACTGATGCGTCCCTTTGCATGACATGGACCGTCTTGGAGAGGCCGCTGAGTATGGGCCCAATCACGTCGGCATCGGCGAGACGATTGAGCAGTTTGTAGGAGGCATTCGCTGCTGTCAGGTTGGGAAACACCAGCACGTTGGCCCTGCGGGTCAGAGGCCCCCCGGTGCGTCGCGACTTCAGGAGATCCTCGATGACTGCCGTGTCCGCCTGCATCTCCCCGTCGGCGGGCACGTCCGGACGGGCCTGCCGGAACAACTCGACCGCGCGCCTCACCCTGGTCGGCTCGCTGCCGCCGGCAGACCCGAAGTCGGAGTAGCTGATGAAAGCCACCCTCGGTTGCCGGTCGAAGGTCGTCTCGGCGGTCTCCGCGGCTGCCACGGCGATCTCGGCGAGTTGTTCGGCGGTCGGCTCTATGTTGACCGCACAGTCTGTGAAGAAGAACACCGAGCCACGAACGAACACCACGTACACCGAACTGACAATGGTCCGTCCCGCCTCGACATTGAGCACCTGCAGGGCCGGCCTGATCGTCTCGGGGTAATAGGTGTTCAAGCCACCGATCACGGCGTCGGCGGCCCCCTCGGCCACCATCAGACAGGCATACATGTTGGGGTCGGCGGTCTGGCGAATCGCCTCCTCGAGACCGAGGCCTTTGTGCCTTCTGAGCTCCGCGAGCATCGCCCCGTAGCGTTGCCTCTCCCCGCCTTCTCCCGAGGGGTCGACAACGGTCATTCCCTCCAGAGAAATGCCGGCGTCTTCGGCCAATGACTCGATCATCTGAGCCTTGCCCAGCAACATGGGCCGGGCGATCCCGTCGCTGGCGACCCTGCGGGCTGCGCGGATGATCCGAAGATCCTCCGCATGGGGGTAGGCCACCTTCTTGGGTTCTCGCATCGCCGTGCTGGTGATCGAACTTATTAGCCCATGCGATGCCTGAAATCGAGCATGGAGCTGGCTGCGATACTGGTCGAAGTCTTCTATGGGGAGACCGGCGAGACCGTCCTCCATCGCCGCCGCGGCAACGGCCGGTGCCACGGTCCAGAGCACCCGCGTGTCGAAGGGTTTGGGGATCAGATACTCGGGTCCGAACTGAATCACATCCATTCCGTAGACCCTGAGCACCGAGTCCGGAACGGGCTCCCGGGCCAGTTTGGCCAGGGCGTGGGCGGCTGCCACCTTCATTCTCTCGGACACCCCTCTGGCGCGGACGTCGAGGGCGCCTCGAAAGATGAAGGGAAACCCGAGGACGTTGTTGACCTGATTGGGGTAATCGGAGCGCCCGGTGGCCATGATCACATCGTTCCGCGCCTCCTTGGCGTCG
>JBFHXF010000241.1:0-2106 GCA_041599115.1 Acidimicrobiia bacterium | reverse complement strand
CCTCGCTCTTACCCGAACCGATTCCCCCTCCAAGAACCCACCTTCGTCGGATTTCGCCCATGATCAGCGACGGTAGCCTCCCAATCATGTCTGCTCCCGCAAACTGGGAACATCGCGTCCACCAGGCTGTGGTGCTGGGCCAGTTTGTCGCCCTTCTCGTCGCCATAGTGGTCACCTTCGCTTCTGGTGGCGCAGCCGGAACCTCCTTTGTGGCGATGGGTATCGCCGTTGCATACGCCGTTGGTGCGTTGACCATCCCGTCCGAGTGGTACCGCTACCGGTTCGGCGCTGACGCGATACCTCTGGTCGGGGCACTCTTGACCGTCGTGGCAATGACCTTGACGGGAGCCGCCGGTAGTCCCTATCTGCTTCTTTCGATGGGCCCGGCGATCTTTGCCACCATCTACGGCGGTTTTCGCCCCGGCTTAACCACCGGATTTCTTTCAGCCGGGCTGTTAGCCCTGGTCACCCTCTCGGCAGGATTACCGATCGCCGAGGCGGCTCCGGCTATGGCCCTGTATCTGGTGTTTGTCTTGCTCGTGGGCGTCATCAGGAGACTTCTCGAGGACATCCATCAGCAAGCAGCGGAGTTGGCCCTTGAGAAAGAGACGGCCACCCATCGCCTGGAGAGTCTCGAGGAGATCCATAATGTCCTCGTTCGTCTCTCTGAAGACGTTTCTGCGGGCCGTCTCAATGCGGTCGAGGTGGGTGCGGAAACACTGGACACGATTCTTCACCGTCTTCCCGGTTCGGCCGGAAAGCTCTCCATCAAAGGCGAAGAAGGCATGGTGACGTTGGCCGCCCGCGGTGTCCCCAGCCCTACCGGCTATAACCATGAGTTGCCTATAACGACTCCGGACACGTCCGTCGGAGTGATGGAACTGGTGACGCTGCATCCCATGGCAGACTCGGAAAGAGCCGACATCGAGGCCTATCTGCGCCCGCTTGGAATAGCCTTCGCCAATCTTCAGCTATTACAGGACATTGCCGGCTCGGCAGTGGCTGAGGAGCGAACCCGCCTGGCCCGCGAGTTGCACGACGATATCGGACCCTCGCTGGCCTCGCTCGGGTTGGCCCTCGACATGGCTGCAATGCAGTCGACGCTCGATTCTGAGTCCTCGAACGACCTGAAGGTGCTTCGCTCCAACGTGACCAAACTGGTTGAGGATGTGCGGGCCAAAGTTGCCGATCTCAGGAGCGCCCCGGGACCCACGCTTACTGCCCGGCTCATCCAGGCCACCAGTGGGTTCACGGGCGATCCGATGATCGTCATCGACATAGATGAGCGCAGACCCCCCCGCCTTGCGCTGATCGCAGATCTCACTTCGATCCTCACCGAAGCCACTCGCAATGCCCGCAGGCATTCTCAAGCATCCAAGATCCTCGTCTCCGGGCGAATTCATCGCGACTGGGGCACCTGTCAAGTTGAAGACGACGGGATCGGCTTTGATCCGAACCATGAGCCCGATGGTCATTTTGGGCTTATGGGCATGCGAGAACGTGCCGAAAAGATAGGGGCAACCGTCCGATTCGACTCGAAATCTGGGGTGGGAACAACTGTGACTATTGAATGGGGACACCGATGATTCGGATCATGATCGCCGACGACCACAAACTGTTCGCCGAGGGGTTGAGCCAGGCGCTCGATTTCCTCCCCGACACACGGGTGGTAGGCGTCGTCGACTCCGGCCCGGCCCTCGATGAGGCGCTGACCAAACAACCTGCCGAAGTATCGATCGTCGACATAGAGATGCCCGGAGGCGACGGAATTGAAACCATCAACCAACTCGGCCGTCGCACCAAGGCGATTGTGGTGACTATGCACGCCAGCCAGGAACAGAAGGAGAGAGCCATCGGCGCCGGCGCCAAAGGATTCTTCTCCAAGGCTGTTCCCCTGGCCACTCTGGCCGCTGCAGTGCGAGCTGTTGCCGATGGCAGGACTCTGATCGATCTCGAAGACCACCAGCGCGATGAGATCCTCGACACCTACAACGAGGCGAAGCTAGATCCCGGGGCAGCCTCGTTGACAGACCGGGAAAAGGAGATTCTCCGGCTGCTGGCCGTCGGCGTCTCTGCCACAGACGAACTCGCCGATCGTCTCTACAT
>JBFHXF010000240.1:0-2114 GCA_041599115.1 Acidimicrobiia bacterium | reverse complement strand
GGTGTCGAATCCCTTGCCGAGAGTGGGCAGCTGGATATGGACGGTGTCGCCGATCCGGGCGCCGATCTGGGCTGCCAGACCCGATCCGGCCACCAGCCCGGACGGCGGCAGGCCCCCCGGAAAGCCGTGCATCACCGTGTCGGGGCGAAAGCCGCTCAGGGACGTTGAGAAGGATTCGCCGTTGTCCCTCACTGTGGCCTCCAGGGTGGAAACCGCCTCGACAGCGTCGACGCCGGGGACTGCTGTCACCTGGTCGATGACGTCTTGGGAGACCGGGCCGGTGAGGATGATGTCGGCGTCTTCAACCATGACTTCATTGAACTGACGGTCGATCATCACGATCACCGTGTCGATCATCCCCCAGGACACCATGACCAGTGTCAGGGCGAGGACGACGCCGAGAACCGTCGAAAGGCTCCGGCGCCGGTTGCGCCCGATGCCCCTGAGGACCATGAGCCAGCGGGTGGGGAGACTGCGCAGCGGTGGGATGATCCCTTCGATGAGGCTGGGCCGGCCCCGTTCCATCGGAACCACGTCGCGCATGGCCTCGGCAGGACTGATCCTGAAGGCCCTGCGGGCGGGGGCGAGGGCACCGAGCGCCCCCGCCGCCAGACCGAAGCCGATGCCTATCAACGGGGTCATCCAATGGAAGGAACGCACCGTGTCGGGTATGCCCAGCTGAGCGGTGTAGATGCCGGTGATCGCATAACCCCCGGCGATGCCGAAGACCACTCCGGACACACCCGACATCAGACCGAGTCGAACACCGTAGGAGAGGTAGTGGCGAAGGATCATGCGGCGCCCCATCCCCGATGCCCGCATCGTCCCTATCTGGGATCGTTGGGAGTAGACGATCCGGGTGAGAAGCACGAACGCCGACATGCCGGCGGCCAGCATGAAGAGCGCGGGGAACATCAGCGACATCGACTTGAACCCGTTGACATCGAGGAGAAGGGTCGAGTTGGACGGATGGTCTGCCCGGGTGATGACCGCTCCAGCCCCGGCGGCGAAGGCGGCCACCCTCACCCGCTGGTCTGTATCGGCGATGGAGGCCCCATCGGCGTAGGTGATGAGCACGTCATCGTTGATCGACTCAGGGGGTATCGAATCGAAGACCTTTCCCGAGACGAAGAGGACCCCGAATGTCTTTGGGGGCGGGAAGATCTCCTGATTGTCCCGGGCGGGCCAGATGTACTCCGCCGAGACGCCGACGCCATTTACCCTGGCGTCGATCCACGAGCCACCGATGAGGATCTCCAGGGTGCCGCCGACACCGATGTCGAAGGTCCCCGCGGTGTGCGATTCGACCACCACTGCCCTGTCGTCTGCCGGATCGAGATACGAGCCCTCGGAGATGTCGATCTTGTTGATCTCCGGCTGCCGGTCGGGAGGTAGGGCCACGGCTCGGCCGAGAAAGGTGTCACCGTCGATCCGCATCGGAATGTCGGCTTCCACCCTGACCTCCACCCGGTCCACCCCCTCGATCGTGGCCGCGGTGTCAACAAAGGACGGGTTTGCTCCGACAACGGTGATGTCGGCGAAGTGGAGCCGGTCGTAGGTGTCGTTGTAGGAGGAGGAGAGGTTGCGGTAGGAGTCATAGCTGCTGGCGAAAAGCATCACCCCGAGACCGATGGTGATGGCCACAGCGAGGAATTGACCGCGTTGACGGCGGATGTCGCGTTTCCGTTTCAGGTCGAGGGTGCTCACCAGTCGAGATCAGCTGGGTCGGATGGGTCGGGGTTGACTTCGACGTTCACAACCACACCATCCTTCAACTCGATCACCCGGTGGGCGATTCTGGTGATCTCCCTGTTGTGGGTCACTGTGAGGACGGAGCGCTCACCGTTGCTGACGGTGTTTCTCAGCAGGCTGAGAATCTGAATCCCGGCGGCCACGTCGAGTGATCCCGTTGGTTCGTCGGCGAGCAGGAGGGGAGGGTTCTTCACCAGTCCGCGGGCGATCGAGACCCTTTGTTGCTGGCCGCCCGATAGCTGGCCGGGGAAGTGATCCAGGCGGTCTGCGAGACCAACCTCTTCGAGTACCTCCCTGCTTCGCTCCGCGGCGCGCGGGCCCGTCAACTCGGCGATCAGCTCGACGTTCTCGAGAGCGGTCAG
>JBFHXF010000239.1:0-2124 GCA_041599115.1 Acidimicrobiia bacterium | reverse complement strand
GACGGTGGCAGAGTGACCCAAGACGGTGGTTTCAATGGCGACCAAGCCGAGGGACCGCCGTGGGCAGCACAGGCCCAGAACGGATCAGTTGCGAAGGCAGCCGAGAATCCGCCGCCCGAGACGGCACCAGGCGATCGATTGGGTGTGTTGATACCAACAAAGATCAGCACCCTGGAGGGATTCGCTCGGATATCGATTTGGCTCTACTCGGGTCTCCAGCGAGGCGAGTACGACTTCGCCCACTTACGAGGCTCTATTCGAAGAGTTGATCGATAACGCCGAGCCCGGAGTGATTGCGGCCGCCTTCTTCTCAGGGATCTTGACTCCGCAGGGGCCCAATCTCCAACTCGCCTGGTATGTGATCAGCCCCCGCTGACTGTCTAACGTGCCGGCCATAGATATCCAGCCGATAACGCCCGCGCTGAGCAACGCGTATTTCTCTCTCTTTGACCACGCCTTCTCCGACAATCCCCGATGGGCAGGCTGTTACTGCGCCTTCTACGACGACCCGATTGCCGACGACCAATGGGATGCCTCAGATGAAGAATTCGCCCTGCGAAACCGGGCAAACCGGGCTGACACGATCGCACGGGGAGAGGCGCATGGACTGCTGGCATTCGTGGACTCGAAGCCCGTCGGATGGGTCAATGCCGGGCCGAGGAACTCCTATGGGAACCTTCGGATATTCGCTCGAGCGGTAGGGCCCGGAGATCCGGCAATCGGGAGCGTCATGTGCTTCGTCATCCACCCCGAGCACCGGACCCAGGGGGTGGCCACGGCGTTGCTCGGAGCCGTTGATGACTATTTTCGCGACTTGGGCCTGTTTGTGGCCGAGGCCTACCCGAGACGCGAGCCGCCGGCAAATCCCGGTTTCCCCTGGTCAGCGGCGTATTACAAGGGGACACCGGAGATGTATCGCAAGCTGGGCTATCTGCCTCATCGCGAGTTCGAGCGGTTCACTGCGGTCCGCAAGACCCTCGAGTGAATTCCGGCGAGCGTTCAACCCTCGGCCAGCACCGCCACTACGGCAAACTCTCCATCCTGGTAATTGACCCCGGAAGCGCGCGCCGCTGCCGCCAAGTCTGGTTCGGCCTGCCGCACCAACTCCAGTCCCTCGCCATCGGCGGTAATGGTGACAGTGTCGATCTCGGCGCGCATCGAGACTTTGGCATCCGACTTGGTGCGACGCACCGCGGTGAGCACCTCGGATGTCAGCTGCAACACTCGTGGATCCCCCGACACAGACTCCCAGTCCTCCGGCGACGGCCAGGCCGATCGATGGACCGAGCCCTCACGCCACCATGACCAAACCTCCTCGGTGACGAAGGGAAGGAATGGCGCGAACAGACGGAGATAGACGCTCAAGGACAGTTGCAGGGCTGCATGCGCCGAGGCACCCGATTCTCCACCGTCGTAGGCCCTGGTCTTGACCAACTCCAGATAGTCATCGGTCCATCCCCAGAAACTTCTCTCCGCGGCCTCGAGGGCGCGTGCGTAGTCGAAAAGCTCGAAAGCCGAGGTCGCCTCGGCGACCACATCCCCCAAGGTGGCCAGCATGGAGCGGTCAAGAGGCTGGTCTATCGCCGACGGATCTACATCCTCGCCGAATCCGAGGACGAAACGCGAGGCGTTCAGGATCTTGAGAGCGAGACGCCGGCCTATCTTCATGACTCCGAAGTCGACCGCGGTGTCCGCGCCGGGCCGGCCGTTGCAGGCCCAGTAGCGCACCGCCTCAGCGCCGTACTCCTCGATGAGTGGCATCGGTGTGACCACATTCCCCCTCGACTTGGACATCTTCTTTCGATCCGGGTCGAGAATCCATCCGTTGATGGTCGTATGGGTCCAGGGCAGCTGGTCATGCTCGTAGTAGCTGCGAAGAAGAGAGGAGAACAACCAGGTCCTGATTATCTCTGGGCCTTGAGGGCGAACATCCATCGGGAAGACCCGTGTGAAGAGATCGGGGTCATCATCCCAATGCCCGGCGATCTGCGGTGTCAGCGACGAAGTTGCCCAGGTGTCCATCACGTCAGGATCTCCGGCGAACCCCCCGGGCCTCCCCCGCTGAGCCTCGTCGTATCCCGGCGGCGCGTCAGACGTGGGATCAACCGGTAAAGAGGACGGTTC
>JBFHXF010000238.1:0-2126 GCA_041599115.1 Acidimicrobiia bacterium | reverse complement strand
TCTCACCTGTGTTGACGGGAATGTGGTGCTCAGCGGGCGGCTGGAGACTCGAAGTGATGCTGAACTGCTGGCTGAGTTCACACGTCGGGTGGACGGCGTGGCCTCGTTGGAGAGCAAACTCACCTACGACATCGACAACACCAAGGTCTCTATAGCTCCGTCGGCCCCGGCAGGCTTCATACCCCGGGGCTGGTAGGCGGATAGTCCCCGAGGGGACTTTGGCCTAGGCTGCCGCCACCATGACCGGGTTTGATCCAGCGCGCGTCTCCAAGCATCTCGACGAGGATGCCTACGCCAGCATGTTGGGAATCGATCTGTCCGAGGTCACCGATTCGTCGATCACGATCGCGATGGAAGTCAAAGAGGAGCATCTCAATTTCCTCGGGGTGGGTCACGGCGGAATGGTCTTCTCGTTGGCGGACTGCGCGTTTGCCCTCGCGTCCAACAACGCCGGTGAGAGAGCTGTGGCGATCGACACCCACCTCGTGCTGACTGCAGGGACGAAGGCCGGGGATCGTCTTCGGGCCAGGGCGACCGAGGCATCGCGGGGGAGGACGCTGGGCACCTATCGGGTCGATGTGACCCGGGACGACGGGCGAACGATCGGCCTTTTCACCGGCACCGTTCACATCGACTCCCCTAGATGAGGGCCTGGCTCTAGCATCCTCTTTCGTTGCGAGTCGTGGAGTACGTCGTTTTTCACCCTTGGAGGGTGGTGTTCGCTGTCATCGTCGGGGTGATACTCGGGGTGGGCTCCTTCTACGCATATCAGGCGCAGGCGACGTTCGACGCGATGGCTGTCGAGCAGTTCGACCCCGAGGGGGCTCGTCTTGCGATCGAAGCGACCCAAACGCCCGTCGACCAGGCGACCTTCGTGGAACCTTCGGAATTCGAGCCTAGGGGCCAGTCGGATCTGGTCGACATTTCCGCGGAGATGGCCGACATCAGAGAGCTGATGGGCAACGCCTCCACCTTCGATCCTCGAGCCTTCAGCCCCAACTCCTTCGGTGAGCCGATTCCCGACTCGGAGTTTGTGTCCTACCTGTTGGTGGGGAACGACGCCTCCGGTTTTCTCGCCGACGTCATCATCCTCGCCTTGCAACCGAGCCATGGTGGCAAGCCGATAATGGTCAGCCTCCCCCGCGACCTCTACGTGTGGAATGTCTGTAAGGGCACGTTCACACGTCTCAACGCCGGGTTGGGGGGGTGCTCGGGCACTGCCTCCGGAATGGAGATGATGGCCCTGCTCGTCGAGGACTACACCGGAATCCGGATCGATCACATGGCCCGAATCAATTTCGCCGGGTTTGCCGCGATGGTCGACGCCATGGGCGGGACCACCATCTGCGTCGATTACCCCTCACGCGATGCCAAATCGGGTCTCGACATACCCGATGCGGGCTGCCAGACCGCCAACGGAGCCACCACCCTGGCCTGGGTGCGATCACGGCACACCGAGCAGCTCATCGAGGGTGAGTGGGTCCAGGTGGTGGGATCCGATTACGTGCGACAGGCGCGGGAACAGGACGTGCTGTTCCAGCTGGCTGCCAGGGCATCCGGGTTTTCATCCCCGGCGGGCCTGGTAGCGAAACTGAACACCGTGGCCGCATCGCTCAGACTGGACTCGTCCTGGTCGTTCGCCGAGGCCGTCTCCACCGCGTGGAGATACCGCGGGATTACGAAAACCTCGGTATCCCGGTTTTCGATCAAAACCAAGGATTACCGGACCCCAGGCGGATCCCAGGTGCTGCTGCCCCGGCAGTCGTTCAAGACTCAGTTGAGCACCGTCTACTCGCTGGGTTAGCCCCCGCCGGTGTCAAGGTCGAGGGCTGCCAGACGGTCGAAGACCACCCGGGAGGCATCACTTATCCCGTCGAATGAGAAGAGCTCTTCGATGTCTTCGGCCGGCAGCCCGACCTCGGCGTCGGACTCGAGAAGCTCCTTGAACTCGCTACCGCCGTCCCATGCCGCCATGGCATTCCTTTGAACGACGCGGTATGCCGCGTCCCGACTCATCCCGGAGTCGATCAGGGCCAACAAGACAGCCTGACTGAAGACGAGACCCTTGGTTGACTCCAGGTTCTGCAACATCCGGTCGGGGTGGACCACCAGGCCGCCTACCAGTC
>JBFHXF010000237.1:0-2127 GCA_041599115.1 Acidimicrobiia bacterium | reverse complement strand
GCTGGGAGCGGCAGCCCTGGCCGACCGGCGTCTGTTTGGCCGAAGACGCTCCCTCTGGTTTTGGGGCTGAGGGTGGTCCCCGGTCTGGGATCGTCTGGTTGTTCTGGGGGTGTACGGCCAAAGTCGGCCAGCAATCATGGCGGTGGCTGTCATGAGCGGGAAACTCCTCAAACGAAGGGCCGAGCGGTCCGGACCGCGCCATTACGACCATCTTCTCAAGGTCACGGACGTGCGGCTCTCCTTCAAAGGGGTTACGGCGATCGACGGCGTCTCCTTTCACGTCGACGACGGGGAGTTGTTTGCCATCATCGGCCCCAATGGAGCGGGCAAGACCTCGTTGTTCAATTCGGTCAATCAGGTCTATCGGCCCCAGGAGGGCGACATCCTCTGGAAGGGGCAGTCGATCATGGATCTCAAGCCCAACAAGACGGCCGAGATGGGCATTGCCAGAACATTCCAGAACATCGCCCTCTATCCCCACATGACGGTGGTCGAGAACATGCTTACGGGCAGGCATGTCAGGATGAACGCCGGTTGGTTCGCCGGGTCCCTCTGGGTGGGCAAGGCCAAGCGGGAGGAAATGGAGAATCGGGCAATTGTCGAAGACATCATCGACTTTCTCGAAATCGAGCAGTGGCGCAAATACCCCGTCGGATTGCTCCCCTACGGCATCCAGAAGCGGGTCGAGCTGGGGCGGGCGCTCGCCATGGATCCGGAGTTGTTGATGCTTGACGAGCCGGTCGCCGGGATGAATCTCGAGGAGACCGAGGACATGGCACGGTTCATCCTCGATGTCCAGGACGAATTGGGAATCGCAATCCTCCTCGTTGAGCATGACATGGGTCTGGTGATGGACATCGCCGACCGAATCCTGGTGATGGACTTTGGACGATCCATCGCCACCGGAACGCCATCCGAGGTACAGCAAGACCCGAAGGTCATCAAGGCCTATCTGGGCGAAGAGATAGAGACAGGCTGACGGTTGGGGGGTCTGCCCGCCCCGGATTTACCCGACTGGCTGGCTTCGCAAGTCCCTTTTCAGCGTTATCTGGTCGACGTGGCCGACGGTCTTCGCATGCATGTGATGGAGACCGGGGAGAGCAGGCCGGTGCTGCTGATTCACGGCAACCCGACCTGGGGCTATGTCTATCGAAAAGTGGTTGATGCACTCTCGGACGACCCATTCCGGATGATCATGCCGGATCTGATGGGTCTCGGATTATCGGATCGACCTCCTCGCGACTTCCACACACTGGAGAACCATTCACGTTGGTTGGCAACATTGATCGATTCCCTCGAGTTGGAGGCTCCGATCCTGGTGGTGCAGGACTGGGGCGGTCCCATCGGTCTTCACGCGATGACCCGACTTCCCGGACTGATGAGCGGCCTGGTGGTGCTCAACACCAGTCTGGGGCCGCCAAAGCCCGACTTCAGCCCTACCACGTTTCATCGCTTCTTTTCGTCTCCGATCGGGGCATGGACCACCAGGTACCTTGGATACCCGCAACGTTCTCTCGGATTTGCCCAGGGTGACAGGAAATCGATCAGCGGGGTGGTGGCTCGCTCATACCGCTACCCGTTACGGGGCGAAAGAGGCAGTGAGGCGGTGACGGCCCTGGTCCGGATGGTGCCCAACAGTCTCGATCATTCGAGTGTCGAGCCACTCCGGGAGGTGAAGGCGTTCGTGGACACCTACGACGGGCCGGCGGCGATCGTTTGGGGAAACCGTGACCCGGTTCTGGGTCGTCTTCGCAATAGGACTTCTCGCATGTTGCCCCAGGCACCGGTCACTGCAACCGACGCCGGTCACTTCCTCCAAGAAGAGGTCCCGGAGGAGATCGCCGCTGCGATTCGGCTCGTGGCCGGCGGCTGACCTTTCTTCAGCGGTCGCCGAGGAGGCGCCATGTTGCGGGCAATATCACGCCCGCTGATGCTGCCTTGATGATGTCTCCGACCACGAAGGGGACGACACCCGCAACAACCGCCTCGTTCAACCCCATCCCCAGCACGACCATCAGACCGGCAACACCAAAGGCGTAGATTACGGCGGTTCCCAGGACGAAGGCTGTGAACATCGTGGCAAAGCTCCGGTCCTGTTTCCGCTCCGCCATGTAACCGATGAGGGCT
>JBFHXF010000236.1:0-2146 GCA_041599115.1 Acidimicrobiia bacterium | reverse complement strand
GCAAGATCGGCCCCCGTGTCCCGCGACGGTACCTGCAATGAACCAGACCATCACCGCTATCCCGGGCATTGAAGTTGGTCACTGGACCAATCGTGAAGCCATGACGGGATGCACCGTGGTGGTCCTTCCCGAGCCCAACGTTGTGACCGCAGAGGTGCGGGGCGCAGCGCCCGGTAGCCGGGAGATCGCACTTCTCGCACCTGGCATGCGTGTCGAGCAGGTTCAGGCCATCCTCCTCACCGGTGGCAGCGCCTTCGGTCTTGCCGCTGCCGACGGAGTGGTTCGAGGCCTCGAGGCCGACGGTAGGGGTCACGATGCGGTCGTAGCTCGGGTTCCGATCGTTCCGGCCGCGGTACTCTTCGACCTGTTCCCAAACCCGCTGGTCCGACCGGGCCCCGACGAGGGGGAGGCGGCGTATCGCGCCGCTAGCACTGACCCCGTCGAATCCGGTTTGGTGGGAGCCGGGACGGGAGCGACAGTTGCCAAGTGGCGTGGATTCGGCAACGTCAAGCCGGGTGGCCTGGGAAACGCCAAGAGGACGGTGGGGCAGGCAACGGTGGGAGCCCTGGTGGCGGTGAACGCCGTCGGCGACGTGTTCACTATCGACGGTGAGTCTCTCACCGGTGGCAACCATGAGCCGGGGCCACCGTCATTGGTGCCGGAGTCGCTCTCCAACACCACTCTGGCGGTCGTTGCCACCAATGCACGCCTCGATCGCAATGAGCTGAGCCGACTCGCCATCAGAGCCCAGGACGCTCTCTCCGTATGTCTCCGTCCCGCCCACACCAGGTTCGACGGCGACCTGGCTTTTGTCGTGTCATGCGGCACTCTCGATGAGGATGTAGAGGCGCTCGCCGAGGCTGCTTTCGCGGCCACGGCAGCCGCCATCGTGGACGCGGTCCGATCGTCAGCGATGTGAGCGCGGGTTTGCCACAATAGTGCCAAGTGACTGACCCACTCCCCGCTCTCATCGAACTGCGCGATCGCGCCCTGTCTTGTTTCGACTGCGGGCTTTCGAAGACCCGGACCAACGTGGTCTTCGGCGTTGGCAGTCCTGCGGCGGGCCTGATGTTGGTGGGGGAGGCCCCGGGAAAGAACGAAGACCTCCAGGGGGAGCCCTTTGTGGGGGCTGCCGGCAAGCTGCTGGATCAACTCCTGGCGGAGATCGATCTTCGGAGATCCGACGTCTATATCGCCAATGTCATCAAGTGTCGACCTCCCGGCAATCGCGATCCCCGCCCCGACGAGATCGATGCTTGCAAGGGATATCTTCGACAACAGATCCGCCTGATCGCCCCAGCGGTGGTGATCACGCTGGGTAACTTCGCCACGAAGCTCCTCCTCAATACCGAGATCGGCATCACCCGCCTTCGCGGGCACGCCCATTCCTGGTGGCTCGGGGCGACCCTGATTCCCACATTTCATCCGGCCGCGGCACTGCGTGGGGGCGACCGGGTTACCGAACAGATGAGGGAAGACTTCGCAGCAGCCCGGGTTCTCCTTGACTCGGTCTCTGTGACAGTTCCGGATGAGGTCGGCGACGTGGAGCAGATGGGGTTGTTCGGATGATCGAGGTTCGATGCCCCACCGAGGCGGAGACAAGGGGATGTGCCAGGAAACTCGCCGCGACGGTCAAACCCGGCGATGTCATCGTTCTCAGTGGAGGTCTGGGCGCAGGCAAGACACTTTTCGCGTCTGGTCTGGCGGCTGGACTGGGGGTTGAAGAGACGGTGGTGAGCCCATCTTTCATTCTGGTGCGCCAATACAATTCGGGATTCCTACCCCTGGTTCACGCCGACGTCTACCGCTTGGGCTCGATGAACGAATTCGAGGATCTCGATGTGTTCGAACTGGCTTCTGACGGCGTGCTCGTCATCGAGTGGGGTGATGCGATCGAGGCAAAGCTGCCCGAAGAGCATCTTCGCATCGTCTTCACGGTCGAGGAGGACGAAACCCGGGTCCTGGGCTTCATCGGAACCCCGGGTTGGACGGAGCGGAACCTCGAGGCACTGCTGTGAAACTCCTCGCGATCGAAACCGCCACCCCCGGCGCCTCCGTTGCCCTGGTCGAAGACACCACCACTCTGGCGGCAGCCTCCCGCATTGATCGCATGGGTCACGCCACCTTTCTGGTGCCGGCAATCGAT
>JBFHXF010000235.1:0-2149 GCA_041599115.1 Acidimicrobiia bacterium | reverse complement strand
GTGAACTCGTCAAAGCCATCCAGGATGCGAGCGGCCCCCAAGTTGGAGAGTCTGCTGTCAGATAAAGGCGAGGTCATGTTGAAAGACGTTTTAGCTGAGGAGCTCCCGAAGCGACAATGCAGTCGATATGAGCCATCGAAGCTCGGCCACGACCGGACCATCCCATTTTTACGCCGCCTGCCCTCCGCCGCCGTTAGTTTCGACCCAACCAGACAATACGACCGAAAGACGTTCGACGACCAACCCCGTCTCGCCGAAAACACAATGACTCGACTGACCATTAAATGAGCGGTTTCATCGATGCGGTGGGCTCGTTCGCGCCCTTGGTGGTCTTTCTGCTGGCGGCCGCAGAAAGTGCCGTGTTCGCAGGTCTCGTGGTTCCGGGCGAGTTGGCGGTGATTCTGGGGGGAGTGGCTGCGGGAGCCGGGCGAGTTCCACTCTTGCTCATGATCGCGGTTGCAATCGCCGGGGCCATCGTTGGTGACTCCATCGGATATCGACTCGGGAATCGATGGGGACCCCGGGTCATGGCCTCACCTCGTCTGGTCAAAGTCTCTGCTCGCATGGACCGGGCGACGCACATGCTCTCGCAACAAGGCTGGTGGGCTCTAGTAGTGGCCCGCTTTGCCGCCGTGCTCCGGGCTGTGGTGCCCTTCGCTGCCGGCATGGGGAGCATGCCTTATCGGAGGTTCGTCCTGGGGAACGCGGTGGGCGGTCTGCTCTGGGGCAGCGCATTCACTCTGCTCGGCTACTTTGCCGGGGCCAATTACCCCCGGGTGGAACATTGGTTTCGCACCGGCGGTCTGGTCTTCGCCGCCCTCGGGGCCGCTGTCGGCTTGATTGTCTGGGCAACGAAATGGACACAGCGGAACCATCAAAACGTGGCCGAGAAGCTGGCCCGCCTGGCTCGGAGACGGCCATTCAGCTTCCCGATATCCCTGGTCCGTGGGACCAGGCGACCTCTCCTCACCTTGACACTCACCGCAGCCGGCATCGTCGCCGGACTTTGGGTCTTTGGCGGGCTGCTCCAGGACGTGATCGGAAGTGAAGAGTTCTTCTTCTTCGACATCTCGGC
This sequence comes from Acidimicrobiia bacterium, assembly GCA_041599115.1. Lineage (GTDB taxonomy): Bacteria > Actinomycetota > Acidimicrobiia > Spongiisociales > ZC4RG35 > JACZUI01. Next base: position 1,074 of record JBFHXF010000235.1, on the reverse strand, counting down.
GATCCGCTACCTCGACGCGAATCGATTGCCGGAGCTCATCGCCGCCTCCAGGGCCATAAACAGTGCGACCGCTCCCAGCGTGGTCGCGATAGTCGGTGGAATAGCGGCGGGCTTCTTCTTGATACGCCGGCATCGGCGTCTTTCAGGAGCGATCGCGGTTTCCACAGCGGGTTCATGGGTCATCGTCGAAATCACGAGAGCTGCCCTTGACCGGACGCCACCCGATGTCCAACCCCTGATAGCCGGTGCGGGCTACGGCTTCCCCTCCCTACAGGTTGCGATGGTCTCGAGCATCATGCTCCTGGCAGCATGGCCCTGGGTGTCCGGTCATTGGAGATCAGCAGTGTTTCGTTTCGGCGTTGCCGCAACGATCATCGTTGTGACAGGGTTTTCAAGGGTCATCCTCCTCGTCGAGTACCCCAGCGATGTGATCGCGGGCGTTGCCGTAGCCGTCGCCTGGACGCTGATGGTGTGTGCATTCTTCAGTCGGGAATCCAGCCCTGGACGGGGAAGCGTCGAAACCTGATCCTCACTGCGCCTTGGGATACCCGGCCGGGTCCTGTCGGTAATACCGGGCCATCGCGTCGTAGAGCTCCCCGAACCGGGCTCGCAGATCGGTGGCACGGAGAAAAAAGGCCTCAGTGGCCACTGCAAAGAACTCGGCTCTGTTGGTGGTGGCGTATGGGCGGAGCGGTCCGCCGTCTTCCCCCGATTTCAACGCCTCGAGGACTCCGTCGAGAGCCTTTTCGAAGGTGAGCGCAGCGTCGTGACCGCGGATTGGGGGCGTGCCGTCGACCATGCCATCGCCCATGTCGAGCTTGTGGGCGAATTCGTGAACAACCACCGACGTCCCGCCGTTCCCCGCGCCATCGCGCAGTATCTGGTCCCAGACAAGGCGGAGCGGTCCGTGCAGGGCTGCTTGCCCGATCACACACGCATCCGACTCCGAGACGATCTGACCTCCCACGCTCTGCCGCAGTCTGGTGTTCCTCGAGCTCGCCTCAACCAGAATGCTCGACAAATCCGAAAACGCCTCGAGCCCGATATTCACCGTGAGGACACAGGCTTGCGCGG
>JBFHXF010000234.1:0-2153 GCA_041599115.1 Acidimicrobiia bacterium | reverse complement strand
GTTGGAGCTCTCCATCGGTCAGTCCGTCAAGGTGAAGATCACGGAGAAAGATGACGAGCGTCGCCGCATCTCGTTGTCGATCAAGCAGGCCGCTCCCGATTGGAAGGACAGGGAGGCCCAGTTGACCGAACAGCGCAAGCCCGGAAAGCGCAAGCCTCCCAAGGAATTCGAGCGCGAGTTTGGCCCCAGCGAAGAGGAGCATCCCCCAATGCCCGTGGACGCCTCCCTGGAGGCGATACTCCAAGAGCTCAAAGAGCGCGGCATAGGGCGGCGCTGATAATCGGGGTGTTCACGGGCCACCAAACAGACGGTGGTCGGAATCAGGCGTCCGTGCCCTCTCCACTTGAGCCCCGCGGGCTATGGCATGATTAGGGAAACCCTCAAGACTTGGTCGGCACGGTCCGAATTATCCCTGTGGAATTGGATTTGAAACACAGGGCGGTTCTGGTCTTGGCTGTAGCATGCACGAGAGCAAGCGTCGGCACAAGGCTGGCGCCTAATCGAGGGGACAACCGAAGGGGACTCAATGGGTAGGAGAGCCATCGTTCTGCTAGTGGCCTTGATCTTGGCCGGTTTGGCCGGCTGGGCCGTGTGGAACTACACAACTTCTCTCGAAGATGAAGCGAGGGCCAATCAGGCAATCGTGACCGTCTACCGCGCCGGCAACACAATCAGCGAGGGCCAGGACGGAAACGTCCTCCTGTCAGATTTCAATAGCAACGGCACCCTGATCGTCGCCAGCGAAGATCAGGTGATCGACGTTCCGGCCGACGCCATCACCACACAAGACGAGTTGAACGCGGTGTTGAGTGGAAAGGTCGCAGCCGGCCCGATATCGGCGGGATCGATTTTGACTGCCGCCCAGTGGGTGGTGGTGACCGTCGATGTAACGCCTCTTGCCGAATTGATCCCCTCTGGCAAGCAGGCGATCACGATCTCCCTGGACAATGTCAAGGGCGTCAACGGCTTTGTCGAACCGGGTGATCTGGTCAACCTCATCATCACCCTGGACATCTCCTTCGACAAGATCCCCCAAGAGTTCACCGGGATCACGGTGGAGCCGACCACCCCTCCCGACACTACCCCCGCTACCGAGACGGCGCCCACGGTTGTCACCTACACGCGGTTCGTCATGCAGGGCCTTCCGGTCATGGCGACCGGGCGGGACATCCGGCCCGACCCGAACGCGCCCAAGACGGTTGACGCAGGCGGCCAGCCGCCGGCAGACGGCACTCAGGCACCAGCGGAGGACACCGGCAACGCCACGATCTTCACGATCGAGGTCACTCCCGAGCAAGCCGAGCGCCTCGTGTTCGCGTTCGAAAACGGATCAATATGGATGACCCTGGTTCCTGCGGACTTCGTCGAGGTAGAGACCCAGGGCGTCATCATCGATAACCTCTTTGGTGGCGATTTGGTGCAAGACATTTTTGGAAGCAACGGCTGAGCTGAGGTTCAACCATGTCATTGGCTGAGCACAACCTGCTTGTCGTCGATCGAGAAGACGACTTCGTCGCAGCGGCGAAGGAACTCTTTGAGGGGCGACTCCCAGTCGCCCGTTCGATCGAAGAGGCAAGCTCCACGATCGAGTCTGGTGAGCTCCGGATGCTTCTCCTGGGCCCGTCATACTCGAACGACGACTCCATGGAGTCGGTCAGGAGCCTTCACAACCAGGATCCTGGGCTCGTGTTGATGATGGTGGCGGAAAGCGTGACCGCCGACCTTTTACGGGCCGCGATGCGTTGCGGTGTGTCCGATGTGCTCGAGGCACCCCTCGACGAGGAGAAGATCGAAGCTGCGATCGAGCAGTTTGCCCACGACGTGCTCAAACGGAAGTCGGCTGCCCGAATTGCCGAACCTGCGCCATCAGGAAGGGGCCGCATCGTCACGGTGAGCTCGGCCAAGGGCGGCAGTGGCAAGACTGTGATGGCCACCAACGTGGCTCTCCTTCTCAACAGGATTCCCGACAAGAAGGTCGTGTTGGTTGACGCCGACCTTCAGTTCGGTGATGTCTGCCTGCTTCTCCAGGTCGAGCCTCGTTTCACGATGGTGAATGCGGCCCATGAGCTTCACCACCTTGATGCGGAGATGCTCGATTCTCTTCTCACCGAACACCCGAGTGGCCTGAGGGTCCTCGCGGCGCCGCTCGAACC
>JBFHXF010000233.1:0-2179 GCA_041599115.1 Acidimicrobiia bacterium | reverse complement strand
GTCCTCTGGGCGTGTGGGTTCGAGTCCCACCTCCGGCACTGTCCGCTTGATTCCGGCCCACTTTGGCCCTCGGCCACCCACAGCTATCCAAGCCCCCCTGCGGTCTCCCAAACACACCTCGGGCCAAACAGACGCCGGTCGGCCGGAGCTACCTTCCATTCTCTACCTGCGGCCTCGCCCCCTCCGTCACTTCGTGACACCTCCCCCAGACTCGCTTCGCTCAAGGGGGAGGAAACATCTCGCTTCGCTCGAGGGGGAGCAAACCGGGGAAGGTCACCCGGATTGTGGTTCCTTCGCCCGGCTGTGACTCGGCGGCCACCGAGCCCCCGAGACGCTCTGCCAGCCCTCTGACGATCGAGAGACCCAGCCCGCTCCCCTCATTCCGCACTAGACGCTGACGACCCACATAATGCCGATCGAAGATGTGAGGAAGATCATCCCGGTCGATACCGACGCCGCTGTCGGCGACCGAGACGGTGAGCGACCCGGCGTCCACACCAACTCCCACCCAGACACTGCCGGCCTCGGGCGTGTAACGAAGGGCGTTCTCGATCAGGTTTTGGGTGATCTGTCCAAGCCGGTCCGGATCCGTGACGATCCTCGGCCCGGCTTCGCCGACGAAACTCAGGCGAACGCCGGCCTTCTCGGCGGATCGCTGAAAACCGGCGACAATCTCGGAAACATGGGCAGCCACGTCCACCGGCTCATGACGCAGGCTGAATTCGGGCTGGTCGAGCCTCGCCAGCAAGGTCAGGTCCTCTATGAGCCGACCCAACTGACGGCTCTGGACGCCGAGGACTCCCCCGATGCGGGCGACGTCCTCAGGATCCAAAGCCTCCGTCTCGAGAGCCTCCGAGTAACCGGCGATCGTGGTCAACGGAGTCCGGAGGTCGTGACCGACTCCCAGGAGGAACTCCCTCTCCCGAACCCGGGTCGCTTCGATCTCTGTCGCCATATCGTTGAACGCGTCGCCGAGCCCGTCCATGTCAGGATCGCCCAGAGCGGGAACACGGACGGACAAGTCGCCTGCGGCCAGGCGGCGTGAGGCGTCGGACAGCGGCTCGAGACGTGACGCGATCTGGCTGGAAAGCCAGCGGGCGAGAGCCGCTGAGAGCACAAGGAGCCCGACCACGACGACAACCAGGCCGCGACTGAGATCGGAGACTTTCACCACCGGAGCCTCACGCGCCAGGGCGACCAGGAGCGTTATGTCCTGATTGCGGGTGGGGACCGACGTGGCGCTGACCATCACGAGCTCGCCGCCTGGAGTCGAAGTGAACAGCGACTGACCTGGTGCCAGGGCAGTCGGGTCGGATCGAATACGACCGAATAGATCGCTGGTCGTCCGCAGCGACCCACCGGGATCAACCGCGGCGAAAGCCAGAACCGAGCCACCGGCAGATCGCCGCAAACGGCCGAGGGTCGGCGCCAGATCCCCCTCCAGAAAGCGAAAGAGCTCAATGAGAGCCCCGGGTCTCTGCACCGATGCGGCCACGGCATCGTCGATTATCGAAAGAACCTCGCTAGACGATTTGGCAAGCTCGCGCCTGGTCGCCTCGACGGCCGCCCGCTGGGTGGCGACCACAGCACCCAGCAACACAAGAAAGCCGGTGACCACCGCCACCAGCGAAATCGTCCAGAAGAGCCGTCGTCGCATCAACCACCGAGCCGATAGCCGACGCCCCAAACGGTCTCGATTGGAATCCCCTGGAGTTTCTTCCGCAACTGGCGGATGTGGACGTCCACGGTCCTCGTCTCACCGAAATACTCGTACCCCCACACCACCTCCAGGATCTGACTGCGGGACATGACCAATCCTGCGTTCTCGGCGAGAAACCAGAGCAGGTCGAACTCTCTGGCGGTTGGCTCCACCACACTCCCCGAAGGCACGGCAACCGTCCGTTTGCCGCCGTCGATCTCGAATCCTTGAACCTCAAGTATCCGGGGCTTGGCCGCCGGCTCTTCGGCGCGGCGCAGCACAGCCTTGACTCTCGCCATCAACTCCCGGGGCGAGAAGGGCTTGGTCACATAATCGTCCGCACCCATCTCCAAGCCGAGAACCTTGTCCACTTCGCTGTCTCGGGCAGTCAGCATGATGATCGGGGCGCGGGAGAACTCGCGCATTAGTCGGCAGGTCTCGATGCCGTCGATGCCGGGGAGGTTCAAGTCGAGAAGAACC
>JBFHXF010000232.1:0-2197 GCA_041599115.1 Acidimicrobiia bacterium | reverse complement strand
TTCGAGCCGTCACCGGACCAGGTAAATGTCGGAGTTCCCTGGAAGTCGGCACTCGCTCCATTCATGAACACGATCTGATAACCGTTGCCGTCGAGGTCCACACCCGATCGGGCTGTCAAGTGTCCCCCATCCACGACGAGATCACCCTGCAGGGTGATTCTCCCTTTCAACTCGGCGTCGCCGGTTACCAGGCAGGGACAGACTTCCCCCGTTATCGAATCTTGATTTGGTCCGTTGCCAACAGACTCGGTCGTGGGTGGGATTGAGGATGAAGTGGTGACCACCGGATCGGTGCTGGTGGTGGCCGGCGCTTCTGTTGTGACAGGTGACTGGCTCGTCGTGCCCTTCGGATTGGTGTTCTCTTCGCTCTGGTCGTTTCCGGGCCGATCTCCAGGCGAAGGGGTCGAACGGAAGCCGATTTGCGCAAGAGACGGGCGTCCGGGAAGACCTTCCGGCTCGGGCTGGCCCAGCGTCGCTCCGGGCCGCTGGGTGGTGGCTTCTATTTGAGCCGAGAGGGAAGAGCGCAAAGAGGCCGGAGATTCATTCTGAGATGCCATGGGCAGGATCGGAACCAGCATGGCCAAGACGGACAGCCCCATGAGGATTCGGGGAAGGCTCTTCATTGCTCTCTGAGTCCGGGTCCGCGATAGCGCCGACGCGTCGCATCGTTTCCCATAGGTTGTTTTCGGACGGGAAGCCCCAGACTTGAGGAACTTGATAGGCCCCTGGGATCATCCTCTTCGACCAAGAACGCCATCGGTCGGGGATGGCCAGAACGTCAGATGTAACCTCAGGGAAGATGGGTAATCCGAAGATCTGGCTATTGCTTTTGCCCAAAGTGCGGTTCGGCGTCAACGGCAACAGGGTTTGTTCGTTCGTCTTTCTCGGCGGCGGCAGGGCTCGTTGAAGTGAGCCGGTGAGGATTCTCCACGTCATCAACTCCCTAGCCGGGTCCGGTGGGGCGGAGCATGGCCTCGTCCGCGAGGTCGTGGAACTCGCCGACGAGCATGATCAGCTCGTGGTGCGAATGTTCGAGCCGAATCATCTAGAACAGGCCCTTCGACGCCGAGGGGTGATGGTCCGGAGTTTGGGACTCGAGTCTGCGAACGCCGGGTGGAACTGGCCGGTTGGAGTGGATCGCTTGCTGTCAGTAATCCGGGAGTTCCAGCCTGAGATATTGCATTCCAGCCTCTTCTCGGGGAACCTCGTATGCCAGATCGCTGGACGCATCAGTCGGCTGCCGGTGGTATCGACTTTCACTTTGAGCGGTGATGTGCGGCTACTTCGCTCCTACCAACCGGGCGCAGCCTCGGCCAGGGCCTCGGTTCTCCGACGGATCGCCGCCATGGCGGCTTCTTCGCCGGGGATCACATTCCGGGCTTTGACCGAGGATGCTCTGGAGACAAACTGCAGGCTCCTGCGAATCGACCCCAGGCGGTGTCGGGTGATACCTAGGGGTATACCGAATGACCTTCGTCCCACTCCGCTCAAGACACGCGCCCAGCTGGGTCTGCCGGATGGGATTCCTCTGCTGGTCAACGTGGGTCGTCAGACTGCACAGAAAGGCCACCCAGTCCTCATAGAGGTTTTTCGCCGGATTCTCGCCCACGAGGATGCCCATCTGGTCATCGTGGGTCGCGAGGGTGACTCCTCTCGCCAGATCAAGGGCCTGCTCAGCGAGTACGGACTTGAGGAAAGAGTCACGTTGACCGGGTACACACCAGACGTCTTTCATTATCTGTGCCACGCCGAGGTCTTTGTGTTCCCATCTTTCATGGAGGGATTGGGCACAGCGGTTCTCGAAGCAATGTCTCTGGGTGTCCCGGTGGTCGCCTCCGACATCCCCCCAATTCGCGAGATCACAAACGATGGAGCTCTAGCCCGCCTCGTACCAGCCGGCGATGCAGCTGCCTTTGCCATAGCCGTTGAAGACGCTCTGACAATGAACCGTGACGTTGTCTCAGAGGCCCGCAACTGGGTCGACGAGCGATACTCGATCGGGGCCGTCACGAAACGGTTAGACCAGCTCTTGAGGGCGGCGGCAATGCCAGAGCACGCCTAAGGGCGGTGGTGGTGGTTACTGTTTTTCACCAGTGAGCCGCATCTATCTTTCCCCTCCCGACGTCGGCCAGGATGAACGTGTCGCTCTGAATCGCGCGGTGGACGGGGGTTGGATAGCCCCGCTCGGTCCGGAGGT
>JBFHXF010000231.1:0-2256 GCA_041599115.1 Acidimicrobiia bacterium | reverse complement strand
GGTCACGGCGAGGAGGGACACGAGCAGGAAGTCCAGGATTGGCTTTTTGGCGCCGACCAGGATATGAGACCCGCGCTGGGGAGTCACCGTCAGTCTCCATCGGCGTCCACCGAGATCCAGCACTGTTGCCCAGGCTTTTCCCGAAGTCTCGACGGCCACCGGGATCCCGGTTACGTCGACGATCTCCCAGTTGGTTTCGCCGTCAATGGCCCCTCGAATCTGGCCGTCCAGCAGCTCGTTGAGATCCATGGGAGCAAACGTGTAACCCACGACGTTCGCTTCGACATCGGTGACCGGCCAGTAGACCACGAAGCCATCGGTCTCGTCTTCTGAGGCCAGCTTCAAGAAGGGAGTCAGCGCCTCTTCCCCGGTTGCCCGCGCCCTGTCCAGGGCCAATCTGCGTGCCTGATCCGAGAGGGGATCGAAGCCGGGAAGGTCGCTGAACCCGGCAGCCGGTTCGATCCACTGCACCGGCGCATACTCCGGGCGCGGACCAGGAGAGATCCGGCTGTCACTGCCATCCAACTCGAAGACGGTGTAACCAGGGATCATCTTGCGCATCCGAGCTTCGAAATCCGCGAGATCTTCAGAATCGACAACAGGCATATATCCGATGCCTCGCATGCCGGGGACCGGCTCAAGAATGTCGACAAAAAGCAGGAATTCTGCCTGGGTGACCTCTTCACTTGCCTGGTACAAGCCGCCCAAGGCCTTGAGATGTTCGACAACGTTGTGTACCTCTTCCACGACGGAATCAGCTAAAACCACACCGTGACGGGCCAACTCGGCGGCAACCCGCCTTTGGTCCGCGCGCGCTACCCATCCCGTCGCCACCATCGCAACCAGGAGACTGAGAATCACTCCAGCGATGGTCAACCGAAGCCGTCCAACCCGGGATCGAGATTCGATGTCGGCCCGGGAAGGTAGATGCGGTAACAGCATTCCCCTCCGCTGCATACCCGATCATCGGCAGCGCCCGCGGGAAACTTGAACGCACCGGCCGTGCTGAGCTCTGGCTAAGGTGTGAGTATCCTCGATGCCCAGCGCAGCGGCCGTGGTTTACCGAACAGGTAACCCTGACCGAAATGGACGCCCAGATCCAAAAGCCGCTGTCGCTCCTTGCCGGTCTCGACCGCTTCGGCGATCACCATGATGCCCAGGTCCTTCGCCATCACGGCGATCCCTTTGATCAGGGCGTTATTGCGCTTGACATGGTCGGCATCGGCGACGAGGCGCCGGTCCAGTTTGATGATGTCAGGGTTGAGACGGAGAATGTGCCACATATCGATCTCGTCGGCGCCGACGTCGTCGACGGCCAGTCTGATCCCGCGCTGGCGGAATCCATCGACGATTCGCCGGGTGGCCTCATAACTCCTGATTCGGGCACCCTCGGAAAGCTCGAGGACGGTCCTGCCCGGTTCCAGCCCGTCGAGGGCGGATTCAAGGTCGGGGGCGACGAGTGTGCCGTTGGAGAGGTTGACCGCCAGGAAGACCTTGGGGAACTCGGGGTCATATTCGGCTATGGCGCTCCGGACGGCAGCCAGCTCGAGTTCGAGCCGCAGGCCCTCCGAACCAGCCGTCTCAAACCACTCAGGAGGGCTCGAATGGGGAAACCGGGCCAGGCTCTCATAGCCGAGGACGCCGGCCCCGGCGTCTCCGACGGTCCGCATGTCGACGATGGGTTGGTAGACCATGGTCGGACCTCCGTCGGAGATGAGTCTGGTTATGGCGTCCCGGCTCGGTCTGTCTGTCAGCGGATCGATCACGAGGTCCGGTGACCACTCCCGAGCACGGCTGGATTCGTCCACCTTGAGCAAGGTCAGCTCGAAGACGTTCTCGTCCTGGCGCCAGTGGTAGCGCACATCGCCTCCCATCGCCCTGGCGAGCCTCTGGGCCACCGAAAGCTCGAGACCGAGAGACACGTCCCCGCCACGTCGCGCCCGGTAGTGAGGCTGGAACAGATGGGCGAGGTCCCTGGCAGGCACCTCCTGACCGTTGTCGCCCACCTCCAGGCCCACCATCCTGAAGCCTTCGGTGACCCTCACCCAGATGCGGTCGCCTCCGGAGGAGATGGCGTTTCTCAGCAGGTTGGCGACGATCAGGTCCACCCACTCGGTGTCGCCCCTCACCCAGGCATCACCGCTCACCATCAAGCGGATTCGGCTGGCCGGTGACCATTTCCCGACCGTCTTGTCGACGACTGATCTGAGCCCGAAAGGCTTCACGGCGAGCTGCAACTCCGACATGTCCAGGCGG
>JBFHXF010000230.1:0-2259 GCA_041599115.1 Acidimicrobiia bacterium | reverse complement strand
CGTCGCCCGGCTCACTTTTCCACGACTACCCGAATCGCGCTGCTGTCTCTGGTGGCGATGCCGATCGGGTGCGCTCATCTCTCGAAGCCGCCTCTGCCTCATGGGCCGGGTTCGCTGCCTGGCTCGAGGACACCTACCTCCCCGGCGCCCGCGAGAACGACGCCGTTGGCGAGGAGCGATATCTGCTCGGGGCCGAGGAGTTCCTCGGCCTGACCATCAACCCGCGTGAGACCTATGAATGGGGATGGGAAGAAGTGCACCGCCTCATGAACGAGTTGCAGGTCACAGCCTCCTTGATCGACCCGGACAGGTCGGTATCCCAGGTGATAGATCTCCTCGAGACCGACCCCGGTCAGGTGTCGGAGAATCATGAGTCCTTTGTCCGTTTTGTCGAGGAGATACAGGCCACCGCTGTGGATCAGCTCTCCGGCGAGCATTTCGACGTGCCTGAGGAGCTTCGTCGGGTGAATGTCAACATCGCCCCGCCCGGCGGCGCCCTCGGCGCCTGGTACCACGCTCCCTCCGAGGACTTCTCCCGCCCCGGGAGCATCTGGTATGCCCCGGGGGAGCGGACCAGGATCCCCTTCTGGCAGGAGGTGTCCACCGCCTATCACGAGGGCTTTCCCGGGCATCACCTGCAGGTTGGAATAGCAATGCTGTCCCGGGAGACGATCTCGCGATTCCACCGGTTGTTCGTCTGGTATTCAGGTGCCGGCGAGGGTTGGGCGCTCTACGCCGAGCGTCTCATGGACGAATTGGGTTATTTCGAGAAGCCCGAGTATCGGCTCGGGTTGCTGGCCAGCCAGATCTTTCGGGCGACACGGGTGGTGGTCGACATCGGGACCCAACTCGAGTTGACGATTCCAGATCATGCGCCGTTGCACCAGGGGGATACCTGGGATTACGACATCGCGGTTGACTACATCCACAAAGTGGGTCTTCAGCCTCGCGATCTGGCTGAATCCGAGGTCAAGAGGTATCTCGGTTGGTGGGGCCAGGCGATTGCCTACAAAGTCGGCGAAAAGGAGATTCTCGACATCAGGGACGAATCCATCGTCCGAAGCGGGCCAGACTTCGACAGGAAGGACTTCCACCGGAAGGTGTTGCAAGCAGGTGCGATCAGGCTGGATCAGCTGAGAGAGGCACTGCTCTGAACAAGACGTTCTTTGATCTCACGTCCGGCGAGAGCCGCGACCGTTACAAGCTGCTGACGGGTCTGGTCATTCCCCGCCCGATCGGTTGGATCGGGACCAAACGCGAGGATGGCGCCTTCAACCTGGCGCCCTTTTCCTTCTTCAACGTGGTTTCCTCCAACCCCCCAGCCGTTCTCTTCTCGGGGGGCCGGCACTCTGACCGGCCCAAGGACTCGGTCGAACTCGCCGAGAGAACCGGGGTGTTCACCGTCAACATCGTGTCCTGGGAGCTGGCCGCGGCCATGTCGCTGACTTCGAGCAGCTTCGGGCCGGATGACGATGAGTTCGCCATTGCCGGATTGACCCCGGTCCTGGGCACCATGGTTGACGCACCGATGGTGGCCGAGGCACCGGCCAACCTGGAATGTCGGGTCATGGAGGTCTTCGATTTCCAGACCGGAGAGACGATTCGGATGATCATCGGCGAGGTGGTGGCCATTCACGTGCGCGACGATGCCCTCGACGGGACCAGGGTCCGACCCGAGGTCATCGACGCCATCGGGCGAATGGCGGGCGATTCTTACGTTCGGACAACCCAACGGTTCACCATCGAGCGTCCCCGCTGAGGTGTTGGAGGAGTAGCTTTCGCGGCATCGCCGGCAAAGGAGAACCAATGGCGACTTTCATCACTCTCGCGAACTACACCGCGCAGGGCATGGCCAACATCAAGGACAGCCCCGGCCGTCTCGACGCCGCCCGGGACGCCCTGGGAGCACTGGGAGTTCAGATAAAGGAGTTCTATCTGACGATGGGCGAATACGACATCGTCACGGTGGTTGAGGCCCCCGATCAGAGAACTGCCGCCAAGGCTGTGATCGCCCTTGGCATGCAGGGAAACATCAGCACTACCACCCTCGCGGCCCTGACCGAGGCCGAGTTCAGGACGGTCATCTCCGAGTTGCCGTAGAGGTCGCATTGCCCTCGTTATAGATTGCGGGCATGGAGCCCTACCGGCGCAAGGTCCGTTACTGGGATGTGGACGCCAACGCCCATGTCTTCAACACGCGGTATCTGGTCTATGTCGACGACGCCCTGACCGACTTCCTCGAAGATTTGGGCCTGGCCT
>JBFHXF010000229.1:0-2335 GCA_041599115.1 Acidimicrobiia bacterium | reverse complement strand
GCTGATCATGGGCGAAATCCGACGAAGGTGGGTTCTTGGAGGGGGAATCGGTTCGGGTAAGAGCGAGGTACGCCGGATCTTGAATCAGCACGGTGTCAGAACCGTTGATGCCGATTCGGTCGGCCATCAGGTTCTCGCGGGGGAAGGGCTGGAGCCCGTCTCGCGGCGCTGGCCTCGAGTCGTGGTGAACGGGGCGATAGATCGCGGTTTGCTCGCCGACGTCGTGTTTCGGTCTCCGGAAGAATTGATAGCCCTGGAATTGATAACCCATCCAATGATTTTCGGTCGAATCGAGGCTGGTTTGGAGGGATTTGACGGAATAGCCGTGGTCGAGATCCCGGTGATGAGAAAAACGGTGGGTTGGGGACTGATGGTGGTCGACGCTGCCGACGAATTACGGATGCAACGTGCCGTGGATCGTGGCATGTCTGCTGAAGACGTGGCAGCCAGGATTTTGACACAACCCAGTCGCGGTGAATGGCTAGCGGCCGCTGATCTGGTGATACCGAATCATGCCTCCAAGGAGGAGTTGAAGGAAACGATCGGCCGCCTTATGCCGCTCCTGAGTTGAAGCGAATCCAGCGGCATTTCCTCCTTCAGGAGCGAAGCGACATGTTTCCTCCCCCTCGAGCGAAGCGACAGTTTCCTCCCCCTCGAGCGAAGCGAGTTTTGGGGGAGGTGTCACGAAGTGACGGAGGGGGCTCCTCACTTCGTTCGCTGGGGGGAGAAACAGGGCCGGAGGGGGCTCCTCCTCCGTTCGCTGGGGGGTGAGGCCGCAATTGGCTGGGCAGAAATCTGGTCAAGTCAGCTCGCCCTTAACCAGCGGGATGGAATCAGGTAGGGCGTATCATCGCGATGATGGCTTCCGCCCACCGCCGGCGAGAGGGCTCCACCGGAGAGTCTCTCTTGATACCCGAACGCTGGCTGCCCTTGACCAGAACGCTCTGGTACGTGGTGGCCGCTCTGTGCATCTTGGTCTTCGTGTGGACGCTGATCTTGACTCATCGTTTCGTGGAATCCCCACCCGATCGGCTTCTCGAGGGCACTGCAGCCCTCGGCTGGACAATGAACGGCTACTACTGGTTCACAGTTCTCACCATCACACCGTTGTTCCTTTCCGGCATGGCGGTAGGAGCAGTGTTGTTCTGGTTCAGGCCGGGCGATCGCATGGCCCTGTTCACTTCGATATTCCTCATGTCGTTTCTCACAGCCAACTCCTTCAGCCCGGCCACCGAATACCTCGTCGTGGTCTCCAATGGCCCTCTCAGCTTCAAGGTTTCAAATCTCTTGGTAGGCGTCTTGTCCTATGGGCTAATGGGAGTCTTTTTCGGCATCTTCCCTGATAGCCGTTTTGTTCCCAGATGGAGTCGCTGGACCAGCCTCCTGGCTCTGCCTCTGTCGGTGATATGGGGTTTGATTCCGGATGTCGCCGGTGACGTTGGAAACCCGGTCGGGTTCTTTGGGCTGATGGCGGTTGGTGTGGTGCTGGTGAGCTCCGCCTACGCTCAGATCTGGCGATATCGCCACTATTCCGATCCTGCTCAAAGACAGCAGACCAAGTGGTTCGCGACAGGCATGGCCGTCATTGTCGTCATCGTGCTGATCCCAGCCGTGGTCCTCTACGCAGCCGAAGCGAGCAGTCCACGGGACACCGTCCTCATCAATATCTACATCGCCGTCGCCAATATGGCATTCCTGCTTCTACCAGTGTCCGTCGGCATTGCCGTTCTCCGCTACCGGTTATGGGACATCGATCTCCTGGTGCGGAGAACGGTCCAGTACTCGTTGCTCACCGGTCTGCTGGCCTCGGTCTACTTCGGAGGTGTGGTGCTGCTCCAGGGAATCCTCCGGCCACTCACCGGCCAGGACAACATTCCCCTGGTCACGGCTCTCACGACCCTGGCAGTGGCCGCCTTGTTCAACCCGTTGCGACGCCGTGTCCAGCGGTTCGCCGACCGTCAGTTCTTCAGGACGAGGTACGACTCCGAGAAGACTCTCAGCGACTTCGCCGCAACCATCCGGGACGAGATCGACCTAGACCGTCTGTCAGAGGCCCTACTTCAGGTGGTCGGCGAGACCATGCAACCCCAGCGGGCCTCGCTTTGGGTGGCCACCGCAGAGCCCTCCTGACAGGCAGAGGTCGGCCCCGGCTGCGCCGGTGCTCCCCCCGGTTTCCTCCCCCTCGAGCGAAGCAACAGTTTCCTCCCCCTCGAGCGAAGCGACAGTTTCCTCCCCCTCGAGCGAAGCGAGTCTGGGGGAGGTGTCACGCAGTGACGGAGGGGGTGAGGCCGCAGGCCGACAAGGGGAGGTGTCCAAGACCCCCCTCCCCGGCTGC
>JBFHXF010000228.1:0-2400 GCA_041599115.1 Acidimicrobiia bacterium | reverse complement strand
TCCGCTACTTGGGCCGCGTCGAGGATTGGGGGATAGTCCTCAGTCATGTGTCGTCCTCATCACTGCTCATGTGCGAGGGTACGGGGTTCCCCGGTTCATGGGAAGAGGCTCCAAGAAGCGATCCTTCGATGTCTATCTGATCAATCTCACCTCTCGGATGGGAATCAGAGTTTGTCGCGTGGGGTCCGGCTTCATCTTCACTTCGCCCTGACCCTTGATCTCCAGCCGCCGGGTGAGGAATTGGGCATCCGTCTGGAACTGACCGCCCTGGCCGGTGAGGGTGAATGGATTCGCCAAAGGGGTGAAGAACGTGCCCGTGAGAGTGTTCCCGGCCTGGCCGCCGACCTGATGCGGACTGGGCGACTCTGACCAGAGCGCCAGATCCTCGAACAGGCCTGCCACCGGAGCCGACCAGAGCAACCCGCCGGCGCCTCCGACCATGTCGAGCACGCCGTTCGCCAGATACACGAACGTCTTACGGAGGGTGATCGATGACTGGGCGCCTTTGAGGAGATTCCCGTTCCTCACATAGACGATGTGGTCGTTAGGTGAACCCGGGTTGACGAGCAAGGCTGCGGACGATCTGATGTCCACCGTCCCGTCAAAGACGACATCTCCATCCTGGAAAGTGACCACTTTCGAGTTGTTCAGCACCAGACCGGTAGGACAGTCCACCCACCAGTTTCCGCTGACCGTTATCGAAGGGGAGGGAAAGGAACCGTTGTTCACATCGCAGGGATAGGAGAGCGTCCATCTGTGGACAAATCCCGGGTTGCCTGCTCCGCCGTAACCCGCCACCAGCTGGTCTATGTAGGGAGCCGGCGCATTGGGACAGGGATCAACCGGTATCCCGCCCAGGCCCGGGTTGCCCAGGTCGAGTGGATAGGGTGGGTAAGAGGCTTTGCAGTTGTAGCGCCAGTCGATCGGCGCCCGCGTGATCCTCCTGGAGACGCCCATGGGCCGGGGATACAGGCGAAAATAGGAGGCGAGAGGCTCTGTTGGATCGGTGATGTCGGCCGGGTTTACCGGTGAGGTGAGGTCGCTGGGGTCATACGAACGAGCTGGGACGGCACCGACGTTGCCCGAGAGGGCGTACGAGAGAATCGCCGAGGGAATGTTCTGCGGCGCCGGCACGGGTATAGCCCGTATCCAACCGTTCTGGGTGCCCTTCGAATCGATGGTCCACGTGTTGGAGGCACACCGGTTCGGGTTGGTGGACTTGGAGCCATCCGAATCCACGACGATGAAGCCTGGCGAGTCGTTGTAATAGCTGACGGTGACTTTGCCCTGGCCACTGGTGAACATCGCATCGCAGGAGATGGGCTCGAGCAGCAGGAGGGGCACTACCTCACCGGCTCCGACCCCGGCGCCGATCCTGGCCACGGTGTGGACCGTGGGAGAGGCTGAACCAAAGCCCAGGACACGCGCAAAAGTGAACCGGCGGTTCCTCTCGACCGTGACCCCCAGTCTCTGGCAGGCAACTCCGTCGATCTGGGCATTGAGGGCTTGACCAGACATGAGTGGGTGAGAGTCGGGAACAGGATGAGTGATCACGAACGAATACGGCCCGGCCGAGGCGGGCGCCTCGCGGGCAACTGCGGGGTCGCACGAACCGGCGAACACCGTGCAGTCCGGTGGGGAGGTGGACGAGCCCTCATCTGCGAGATTGAGAAGAAGGTATGCCCAGGCCGTCTCACACGCCTTATCGGCTTCGCTCCCGGCAAAGGGGTTGATGTCGGAAGCCCCGGCGGTGGCGGCGGCATCGGAGGCAAGCTGGTCCGACCTGATGTCGGCACGCACGGCCCCGAGGTCGACGACGACTGCAACAACCCCCAGGAGCAGGAGCATTGCGATCGCCACCAACAGGAGGCTGGCACCACGATCCGATGTCTCGTTCCGAAGAAACCGCATCAGAACCCCAGTCCCGCCTCGAATCGAGTCACGGCCTCCGAATCCAACGTCAAGGTAGAGCTGAAGAAGACCACGTTGAACTCACTCTGCCGCGCCACCGACACCTGAACTCTTCTCTCACTCGAGGGACGGCCGTCGGCAAAACAGGTCGCACCGGCGGTGTGGGTCACCGAAGAAGTGTCTTCAACGCGCCTCCTCGTCGAATCTGACGGGAGGGTCCCGTCGGGGTGGACGTAGGCCACGCAGACATAGAAGCCAGGTACTCCTGTGCCGAGGGTGCCAGTGGCATCGGCGATCGCTTGCGTGGCGATCTCGTCCAACCAGAGATCCATCGAACCAAAGTTGGTGACCGGGAGAGTTGCTCCGTACCGACCGGCCTCGCGCGCCGCGTGGGTGAGGGAGAGCTGGTAGTTGTAGGCGATGCCGGCGCTGACCATTCCCACTATCAGCATGACTATCAGCGGCAGCACGAGTGCCAGTTCGATCAGG
>JBFHXF010000227.1:0-2418 GCA_041599115.1 Acidimicrobiia bacterium | reverse complement strand
TGGCCTCGACCGGTCCCTCGTAGGTGCCGTCGACAGTGCTCCAGTACAGAGTCCAGAGGTCCTCCGACCAGTCGAGCGCAAAGTTGACCGCGTGTATCTGACCCACCGCTCCGTCATCCAAAATGAGGCACAACTCAGGCTCTTCGGCCAGTGACTGGCCCCCTCGAAGGGACGTCTGCAGCCAGTTCTGGTTGTCGGGTGGCTGCACGAAGGTGGGAAATGTTCCGGCGACTGGGCTGGGTTCCGATGTCGATGTCGGTGAGGTGGTGGAAGTCGTGGTCAAGGGGGCGACGGTCGACGAGAGGGGCTGAGTCGCGGTTGCATTCGGGCCGGTCTCGCCGCCGCAAGCTGCAACCACCAGGGCGACGCCAACCAAGGCGAATGGGTGTCGCATGCTGAATTGTCCCATCGACACGTGGAACGGTCAATGGCCTCGACCACAGAGCGTTGATCACCGGCACGAGAGTCCACCGTCAGAGCTCAGATAGAAACCTTCAATCCCCTTTCTTGGAGGTATCTGTGAGCAAGCGCAGCGCTAGGGCGCTTCCCAGCGTCCCCAGGGCCATCCGAGCAGAACGAGACGCTTTTCCGTCACCCGTTATGCGAGTTGCCCCCAGCAGAGCGGCGCTCGCCGTGGCGCTGAGGGCAAGGCGACGTCCCGCATGACGCACCGTTCGCTCCAGTCTCTCTGCCCCAAAGTCGACGTGGAGCTTTGGGCCCGGCCTGGCCCCGGTGAGCCGCTCGAACGCCTCAACCAGGCGGTTGATCCTCACGCCGACCTTCTGGCTTTCGTAGAAGATCCACTTCGGATCGATCCTTTTCCTGATTCGCGCGGTCATGGTTCGCATCAGGAAACTTCCTGCAACTTCGAACGGATCGAGGTCAGGATCCAGCTCGGTGGCCGTCTGCTGCATCTGGGCCATTGCCTTGGCGGTGAGAGTCAAAGATGCCGGCAAAGGCACCTCATGTCTGATTGCGATCTCGGTCATTTCCTGAAGAATCGGTCCCAGCTGAATATCCCGTAGTGACACATTTCGGTACTTCGCCATCAGGTCGCCGAGCTCATGGCGGAAGTGCTCAACGTCGAGGTCGGAGCGGTCGGTTCCGCCGGAGAGCATCAGAGTGACTTCCATCAGGAAATCAACGTCCTCCTGCCAGAATGCCATGAGCAGAAGCATCATGTTCTCGCGAAGGTCCGGGCCCAGTTCCCCGACCATCCCAAAGTCCAGGAAGTAGATCCGATCGTTCCACCACATCAGGTTTCCCGGATGGGGATCTGCGTGGAAAAAGCCGTCGACGAGCGTCTGTCGGTAATAGGACTCGAGAAGCTGGCGAGCCGCGTCCTTCCGGGCCGGTCCCTCAGGTGCATCACGGACCGCCCCTCCCTGTATCTCCTCCATGACGAGCAGCCGCGTTGTCGTCAGATCGTCGTACACCCGGGGGACCCCAAGTCGCTGGTACGGCTCGATTATCTCCCTCATGCGATTGATGTTGGCTGCCTCTCGGCGGAAGTCCAGTTCCCTCTGCAGTGAGTCCGATAGATGATGGAACAGTGCCCCCATATCGATGATTTGGTGGAACAGGGGTCGTCGTTCGGTCTTTTGCGCGAACAACTCGAGGAGGGCGAGATCCTCCATGATCTCGGCCCGAGCCGTCGGTCTCTGGACCTTGACCACCACCCGGCTCCCGTCTTCGAGTGTGGCCCGGTGCACCTGGGCGATGGTGCCGGCCGCCAGCGGCACGGGCTCGATCCCATCGAAGACATCCTCCCAGGGAACACCGAGCTCATCCTCCATTACGGACACGACCTCGGCCTCGGTTAGAGGCGGGACATGGTCCTGCAATTTGGACAGCTCTTCGATGAATACCGGCGGGAGGAGGTCGGGTCGAGTCGAAAGGACCTGCCCTAGCTTGGAAAACGTAGGTCCAAGCTCTTCCAGTGCCGAGCGAAGGTGTTGCGCTTGCGTCTGTTGAGATTCGGGCGTCTTGTCCCTGGTGAACAGCTCTGCGACACCGTTTCGAGCCATCACGGCGCCGATGTCCACGACTCTTCTCATCAGTTTGGGCTCAGGTTCAGCCGTTGTGGATGCGACACCTGGGTCGTAGGTCAACGGGTTTTGGGTGGGCCCACCGTCAGCGGCTGTGTTCACGATGATCACGTTGCACCGAGCGTTGTGGGAAATGCGGTTGGGGATGTTTCCCAGAAGGAACTTCTTGCGGCCACTCATGCCGACATTTCCCACAACCAGGGTATCGACGCCATCTTCTGCGGCCACGCGCAATAGAGCTCCGGCCGGATCGTTGTCGTAGACCACTCTTGCCAGGCCTCTGGAGCCGGCAAGCTCGGTGGCAAAGGCGGCGAGCTCCCGCTCGGCGATCTGACCCTTTGTCGTGTCCAGCGGGCCGGCTTCGGCTTCG
>JBFHXF010000226.1:0-2423 GCA_041599115.1 Acidimicrobiia bacterium | reverse complement strand
GCGGAGAATGGTAACCCCGCACCTTGGATTCCGGTACTCGGCGCCTCAACTCGCTTGCCCACGTAACCTCTCGGACGTGAGTGTTGCCAGGAGTCTGGAAAGGCGGTTGGAGCTTCTGGTCGAGGTTTTCGCGCGACGGGTATTCAGCGGTCGGATACATTCCGCGGAGCTGGCTGCACGAATCGCAAGAGAGGCAGATCTGGCCCGCTTCGAGCACCCCGCAGGACCGGCCACCGCCAACTTCTTCGTTTTGAGCCTGAACCCCAGGGACATCGAAGACGACCCGGCCGACCTGCAGGACGAGTTGGAAAAGGCTCTGGCGGCCCATGCCGCCGAGTCGGGGCTGCGTCTCGAAGGACCGCCGGGGGTGCTCATCGAGGGAAGCGATTCGGTGGCCCCCGGGCAGATGAGCTGTGCTCACATGGTCAAGGCGGGGCCCTTGGCTCCGTGGGCTCGGCTGGTGGGGGCCGAGACTCATCTCATCGGGCCGAATCGGGCAGTCATAGGTAGGTCTGAGGACTCCGACATACGCCTGGCTATGGATGAGATCAGCAGAAGGCATGCACTGATCTACCGTGACCACGGTCAGGCATGGGTTTCGGACCTGGGATCCGCCAACGGAACCTGGGTGGACGGAATACGACTCGAAG
Organism: Acidimicrobiia bacterium; assembly: GCA_041599115.1. Classification (GTDB taxonomy): domain Bacteria; phylum Actinomycetota; class Acidimicrobiia; order Spongiisociales; family ZC4RG35; genus JACZUI01. Next base: position 1,773 of record JBFHXF010000226.1, on the reverse strand, counting down.
ACAAGGATGTGCGTCTCGAGCACGGGGCGATGGTGACCTTGGCAACATGCTCATTTCGATTCCTGGAGATGTGAACGATGCCTGATGTCATTCTCGCCTTACTCCGCCTCATCTTCCTGGGGCTCGTTTACCTGTTCGTATGGCAGGTCGCCCGTGCCATCGGTTCCCATTTGGGAATCTCGCTGCGAAGAGCCCGGAAGGAGGGGAGCCGCGTGGTGATCGTCAAGTCGGACTCGCAAAGAGGCCAGGAGGTCGAGGTTCACGATGTTGTCGTTTTGGGGCGATCAGCCGAGGCCGACGTACTGCTCGACGATCCCTACGCTTCTGACTTCCATATGAGGCTTGTCGCCCAGGAGAACGGCATGATCCTCCACGACTTGGGGAGCACAAACGGGACCTATGTCAACGGCCGACGTGTTGGCGCCCCTACAACCCTTCGCCGTGGCGACAATATCCAGGTGGGCAAGACCGTGATGGAAGTCCGATGAGATACCTCTGGGCAGTGGCCACCCATCAGGGAATGGTCCGCAAGAACAACGAGGACTCCCTCTACCCGGAGTCGTCCGGCGAATCGGTGGGGCCTGCGGTCTTGATCGTGGCCGACGGCATGGGTGGTCACATCGCCGGTGAGGTTGCCTCCCGTCTTGCGGTCAACGCAGCAGCCTCCACGGACCTCTCCCCCGCCGACCGCATCGCCGCAGCCAACCGGGCCATCCGCGAGGAGGTGGCCCGCCAGCCCGACCTGGAGGGCATGGGAACCACAATGACACTGGTGGAGCTGAATCCAGACGGAACGGCGCGATTCGGGCACGTAGGCGATAGTCGCGCCTATCTGTACAAAGATGGCGATCTGGTGCAGGTCACCGACGATCACACGGTGGCAGCTGAATATGTGGCCCTCGGGAAGATCACCGCGATCGAGGCCATAGACCACCCTCAATCCCACATGTTGACCCGGTGCCTCGGTTTGACCCGCTTTGTCAACGTCGACGAGTTCGTCATAGAGATGGAACCGGGTGATCGGATCCTGCTTTGCTCCGACGGCCTCAACACGATGATCAACGACGAGCAGATAGCGACGGCCCTGGCCTCCGACTCGGCCGACGCGGCGGCTTGGAAGCTGATCGACGAGGCCAACCAGGCAGGCGGCCACGACAACATAACGGTGGTCGTTGTCGACGTCGTCGACTGAAACGGCATGACGCGAAACGCCTCCGCGGCAACCATCCTGGCGGCGTCCGTCTTGGCGGGTTTTGGAGTGTCCTTGGTGAATTTCGCCGCGGACAGATCGATAGATGCTCAAACGGGTCTGACATTTCTCGTGTTCGCAATTGCTTTTGCAGGAGTTCATCTATCGGTGAGGAAATGGGCACCCCGGGCCACGCCCTTACTCATAGCGCCGGTCGCCGCTCTGACGGCGATCGGGTTCATCGAGATCTACCGGCTGGACCCAGCCCGGGCAGGGCTGCAGCGCTGGTGGCTTCTCATCGCCGCGGGTTGCGGAGGCCTGGTGCTTGCTCTTCTTTCTCGAAGCTCCACCGACGTGCTCAAGCGTTATCGCAACATCACGCTTCTGGTCTCTCTGTTCTTGCTGCTCCTTCCCAACCTTCCTGAGAATTGGGACTTCCCGTTACGGGGACTGGAGATCAACGGCTCGAGGCTCTGGATTCTCCTGGACGCAAAGTTCACCAGCCTCCAGTTCCAGCCCGCCGAGCTGGCGAAACTCGGTCTGGTTGTGTACGTGGCGGCATACCTTGCCGACCACCAGCGCGC
>JBFHXF010000225.1:0-2438 GCA_041599115.1 Acidimicrobiia bacterium | reverse complement strand
GGCGTCGAGGGGATCCGGAGAGTCCGTTTCACCAGCCCCCACCCCAACGATTTCAACCGCGAGGTGGCCCTGGCCATGGCGGAGACGGAGGAGGTCTGTGAGCAGCTCCATTTCCCGCTCCAGTCGGGCTCCGACCGCATCCTGCGAGCAATGCACCGCGGTTACAACCGGGCCAAGTATCTCGAACGTCTCGCCATGGCGAGAGAACTGATCCCCGGTCTCGGGGTCTCCACCGACATCATCGTCGGCTTTCCCGGGGAGACCGACGACGACTTCGATCTGACCATGGAGGTCGTGGAGGAGGCCAGGTTCGACAGCGCCTTCATGTTCATTTTCTCCGCCCGCCCGGGCACCGGGGCCGCCGAGATGACCGACGGGTTCGTCCCGCCGGAGGTGATCCAGGAGCGTTTCGACCGGCTGGTGCGGGCTCAGGATTCGATCTCACATGAGCGCAACCGGGAGTATGTCGGAGCCACCGTGGAGGTCCTCTCAGAAGGCGTCTCCCGCAAGGATGAGGGCATGGCGACCACCAGGTCGCGCACCGGGAAGCTGATCCACGTGCCCGGCAATCATCCAGCCGGGTCGTTTCTCGACGTGGCTATCGGCGAGGCCAGACCCCACTATCTGCTGGGGAGCCCGGTCTGACCCGGATCCTGGCGCTGCTGGGGCCGACCGCCTCCGGCAAGACGGCGGCGGCGGTGCGGCTGGCCCACCATTTCTCCGCGGAGATCATCTCGGTGGACTCGATGCAGGTCTACCGGGGGATGGACATCGGAACTGCCAAGCCGACCATTCTCGAACGTGGAGGGGTTGCCCATCACATGCTCGACGTGGTCGAGCCCGAAGAGGAATTCAGCGTTGCCGAGTTCCGGCGGCTCGGCCGGAAGGTGATCGAGGAGAGTGAGGCGGAGACCTTGATCATCACCGGTGGTTCCGGTCTTCATTTCCGCGCCCTGGTGGATCCCCTGGAGTTCGCACCCACCGACGCCGACCTCAGGGCCCGGTTGGAGAACGAGGGGTTTGAGGGACTGCTGGCCGAGCTGGTCTCGGCAGACCCGGAGGCCCGGATCCATGTCGACCTGGCCAACCCGAGAAGGGTGGTGAGGGCGGTTGAGATCTATCGGCTGACCGGCCAGACCCCTTCGCAGCGGGCCGCGGCCGGTGCGGCCAACCAGGTGCGGCGGTATGTGCCCGAAGTCGCCTTTGTCGCCGCGGGCGTCGACCCCGGATCCAACCTCGACGAGCGGATCGATGAAAGGGTGGCGGAGATGCGTTCCGGCGGGCTGGTCGAAGAGGTGTCGTCGCTGCGGGGACGGCTGGGGCGCACCGCCCGGGCGGCGGTGGGTTACCGGGAGATCACCGATGCCCTGGAGAAGGGCAGCAGCGTCGACGCGGCCATCACCCAGGTGGCCAGAAACACCAAGAAACTGGCTCGCAAGCAGCGAACCTGGTTTCAACGTGATCCTCGTATCAGATGGATACCCTGGACCGACGACGTCGCCGGGCGCGTCTCCAGGTTGATCGAGGTGTTCGGATGAGTGGTTTGGGTTTTACCAAGATGCAGGGCCTGGGTAACGACTTTGTCGTGATCGACGGTCCGATGACACTGTCACCGGCGAGGATCAACGAGATCTGCGACCGCCGCAGGGGGGTGGGCGCCGACGGGATCCTGGTGGTCACGAAGGGGGATCCGGTCCGCATGGAGTACTGGAACGCCGACGGCTCGGCGGCGGAGATGTGCGGCAACGGGCTCCGCTGTGTGGCCCGTTACGCCCTCGATCGGGGGCTGGTCGCTGCGGCGGACTTCAACGTCGATACTCCGGTTGGGGTGAGACGGGTCTCGGTTCGGGACGAGGAGGTCGAGGTGGAACTCGGCGAGGTGAGTGTCGTCGGGCACACCGCCATCGACGATGTCCGTTATCACCTGATCGATGTGGGCAACCCCCACGCCGTCTCGGTGGTCGACGACCCTGCTGCCGCTGATGTCGATAGGGTGGGCCCTCGGGTGGAGACCGATCCGCAGTTCCCCGACGGGACCAACGTGGAGTTCATCTCGGTCAGCGACGGAGCGGTGTCGATGCGGGTCTGGGAGAGGGGAGTGGGTGAGACCCTCGCCTGCGGCACCGGGATGGTGGCTGCCGCCTTGGTGGCATCGAAGCTGTCACGGTTGACCGGGTCGATTCCGGTGACCGCCCCCGGCGGCCAGGCCCGGGTGGAGTTCCGCGACGGTGTCGCCTGGTTGACCGGCCCGGCGGAGTACTCGTTCACCGGCAAGCTCTGAGGTTCCCTCCCCCGTTTCCTCCCCCTCGAGCGCAGCGACATGTTTCCTCCCCCAGGAGCGAAGCGACATGTTTCCTCCCCCAGGAGCGCAGCGACATGTTTCCTCCCCCAGGAGCGAAGCGAGTCTGGGGGAGGTGTCCAAGACCCCCCCCCCCCGC
>JBFHXF010000224.1:0-2449 GCA_041599115.1 Acidimicrobiia bacterium | reverse complement strand
GTGATGCCGCTCGGGCCCGATGAGCGGATCGAGGCGGTCATCGACATGAGGGACTACGAGACCTCCCGGTATCTGGTGATGGTGACCAGGCTCGGGCAGGTGAAGAAGACCGAGTTCAAGGAATACGACAGCCGAAACTCGACGCTGGTGGCGATCCGCCTCCGGGAGGACGACGAAGTGGTGGCGGTGCGAACCACGATGGGTCGCAACGACATGCTGTTGTTCACGAGTAACGGCCAGGGGATCAGGTTCAAGGAAACCGATCTGCGAGCCATGGGTCGTGACACACAGGGAGTGAGAGGCATCCGGCTACGCGAAGGCGACAGCGTCGTTTCGGCGGCCTCGAACCAGGACGGCGACGAGGTTCTCCTGCTCACCACCGGTGGTTATGGGAAGAGAACGAAGCTGACCGAGTTTCGCCGGCAGCAGCGCGGCGGTGTCGGAGTGAAGGCGATCAAGCTGACCCGGGTCCGCGGCACGTTGGTGGCTGCCCGCACGGTGTCACCCAACTCGGAGATCTTCGTGACCTCGACCGACGGTGTGGTCATCAGGACTGGCGCCGACACCATTTCCCGCCAGAAGCGAGACGCGTCTGGCGTCAAGGTGATGAGCGCGGCCGCGGGCGCCGAGATATCGGCGTTCGCTCTGGTGCCGCCCGAGCCGATCGAAGAGCTCGGGTAGGGGGCGGCCATCGGTCGCCCGCGTGACACCCACTGCGGTGATCTTCAAGGAACGCGGCTGCTGGCATGCTTCTGGTTCAGCCAAGCTCATGGCAGGCGCAAGATTGAGGGGAGCCTCCCCGGCTCCCCTCAATCCGGTAGTGGTCGGTCAGCAACTCACCTGCGTCTCGGCTGAGCAGGTGTCGGAGCCCCCGCCTCCGTCGGCGTAATCGGTGCCACGGCCACCAACCAAGCTGTCCTTCTTGGCGTCACCGAACATGAAGTCGTCGCCACCCTGACCCTTGAGGTTGTCCTTGCCGTCCCCACCGAGGAGGACGTCCAGCGACGAGCCGCCCCTGAGCTTGTCCCTTCCTGAGTCGCCGATGAGCACATCGATACCGCCGCCGCCCTTGAGCTTGTCCTTTCCGTCCTGGCCGCAGAGGATGTCGATTCCTCCCTTGCCCTTGAGGACGTCGTTCCCGCCGAGGCCATCGATCACGTCGTTGCCGGCGGTGCCGACGAGAACGTCATTCCCGGCGGTGCCCACGATTGTGCTGTTGGCCCCGGCACACCTACGCAGCCAAGGGTCGGGATACTCCGGTGACTCACCATTGAAGCCGGGATCGATGTAATCCGGGAGGTGCGATCCACCCCAGAAGAATTCGGCGGGAAACATCACCTCGCCGGTTTCCTCACAGACGAAGTCACCGATAATCACCAGGTCGGAGCTGGCGCGGAGCTCGGCGGTCCCGAAGATGTAGCCCGGTCCGCCGTCACAGGGGCCAGTCACGGCTTCCATCCAGAAGGCCGGCTGCTCGCCGACGGGACCGTCCATGATCACGAAGACGTCATAGTCGCCGGGTTGGTCGCCCGGTCCCGACCACACGCCAACCGGGGCCTTGACGATTTCGCCGGCCGCGGCAACCCCGGGGCCAACGAGTCCAAACACCAGCAGGAGAACCGCGAACATCGAGAAAGAACGCCTCAAGCGCTCAGGAGTACTCATCATCTCCGCCTTTCCGGCAGCGTGAGATGTCGAACCAGACCTCAGCCCCTCGACACTATGCGCCCAGACCGTGATGCCCGTGCGGCAACGCCACCAACTCTTAATCGTCTTTCGACGATATTCGGACAAACACATGCTATAGATCGCGAACTTTTCTTGGCGCCCTGACTCACGCCGAAGACTCCCGGTAATCCTCGTTGTCGGCGCATCCGGTGACGGGCAGCAGCCAGGTGGCTAGGTGCTGTCGACAATCCCCCCGAAACTCATGACCCTCGGTAACCTGCCTTGGGTCACCCGAGGGAGCGCCATGGCCGTCCAACGAGTCCGGCGAGTAATCCGGAAGATCGACCCGTGGACCGTCCTCAAGGTCTCACTGGTCTTCAACGCCATCATGGCCCTCGTGATGGTCCTCGGAACCGTGATCTTCTGGTCGATCTTCGTCAACGCCGGGATACCTCAGAAGATCAACGACCTCGCCCTCCTCATCGGGCTGGAGAACGGCATCAACCTCGACGGGGCGGTGTACTTCCGTATTGTCCTGTTGTTGTCGGTGATCTGGACGATCCTCGTCACCGGCTTTTTCACTCTGGGCGCAGTGGTCTACAACCTGATCTCGGACCTCGTGGGAGGCATCGAGGTCATCGTGCTGGAAGAAACCACGACGGCCCAGGCGGCTCGTCCTCGGGTGACCCTGCCGACGACCCGTCCCAGCTCCACGGCGCCTGCCCGCAGCGGGATTCTTCCCACACTCCGTTCGGCGGTTCGCCCCAAGCCGACGACGGCC
>JBFHXF010000223.1:0-2453 GCA_041599115.1 Acidimicrobiia bacterium | reverse complement strand
CTGAGTCGGGTCGACTCAGATCGACCAGGGGCTGCGTCGGCTCGGCAACCGGTGAATCCCGTCAGAGCACCATGCCCGGGTCGACGTTTTCCGCCCAATCGGTGATTCGGCCCTGGACCAGCCAGTGGGCTCCGGCCACCCCGATCATGGCGGCATTGTCGGTGCAGAGGATGGGGTCGGGCAACGCCAGCATGATGCCACGCTTATCGGCCTCTTCGGCGAAGCGATGGCGGAGACGTCGGTTGGCGAGAACCCCACCCCCGCCCCCGACGACCCCGGCACCGGTCTCGTCGACTGCGTTGAAGGTCTTGTCGACCAGCACATCCACGATGGCCTCTTGAATCGAGGCAGCCACATCGGCCAGCGAAGGCAGCTCATCCGCATCCTGAGCCTTCTTGATGAAATTCGCCGCCGAAGTCTTGAGACCCGAGAAAGAGAAGTGATACGGCCGATCGGGCAGTGCCCTGGGCAGCTGGACCGCCTTGGGATCCCCCCCCTCGGAGGCGGCGTCGATTGCCGGGCCGCCGGGAAAGCCCAGACCCATCACCCGGGCCAGTTTGTCGAAAGCCTCGCCGGCGGCGTCGTCGATGGTCTGGCCGAGAGTCTCGTAATCGCCCCATGACCGGACGTGGACGATCTGGGAATGTCCCCCGGAGGCGAGCAACGCGATCGCGGGAGGCTCGAAGTCCTCGTACTGAAGACGGGGCGCCATCAGGTGGCCCTCCATGTGGTCGATTCCCACGAAAGGAAGCTGTCTTGCCCAGGCGGTGGCCTTGGCGAAGGAATGACCCACGAGGAGGGCACCGACCAGACCCGGTCCTGCAGTGGCGGCGACACCGTCGAGGTCGGCCGGATGAACCCCGGCCTCGTTCAATGCCTGATGTGTGAGTGACCTGATCGACTCGACATGGGCCCTCGCGGCCACCTCGGGCACCACGCCACCGAATCGGGCATGCAGATCGACCTGGGATGAGAGCACATTGGACAGGGCAACCGTGCCCCGGACGACGGCGACTGCGGTCTCGTCACAGGAAGTCTCGAAAGCGAGGATGGTGGGGTTCATCTCAGGTGCTCGAGTCGCTTCTTGTAGTCGTTGGAGTCGATGTCGTGTGCCCACAGGATCAGGGCGTCGTCATCGCCGTAGTAGCCCTTGCGGAGCCCGACCGGAGCCAGTCCGAAGGCGCCGTACATGGTGAGCGCGACCTTGTTGCGGGATCTCACCTCGAGTGTCAGATGCCTTGCCCCCATGGCCAATGCCGCTTCGATGAGACGCACCATCAAGGCTTTCCCGATGCCTCGGCCCCTGGTGTCCTCCGAAACGAGGAGGTTGGTCACATGGGCTTCTTCTTCGAGCACCATCACCCCGCCATAACCGCATAGGCCCCCAGCGTCGGCCACGAAATAGCGGCGATTCTCTGCAGCAAGCTCGTCACGGAAGATTCCCTCAGTCCAGGGTCGTTCTTGATGAGCCGCCTCGAGCACAGCCATTCCCTCGATGTCCCCCGCATCTGCCGGCCTGATCACTAGCGTCATTGCGCCCCCCATGGCCCCTCCTGACGCAGCTTCTCCCAGTTGATGGTGACATCCGGGTCTCGGAGATAGAGCGGTCTCACATCGTCGGGGCCCGGATACTCGTCGCGCTCGTAGTGGCCCCGACCCACCTCGGCCAGGGCCACCGCATACGGATAGCGGGGCTTTCCCGTCTTCACCCGGTGCAGGCCGCGAAGCACGAACTCTGGAAGCTCATTGGCGTCCCCCACCACCAGGCTCTGCTCCGGACTCGACTCGAGTTGGGCCCTGAGCGTCTCGGGTCGGAACAGCTCCGTTGCAGAGTCCCGAACAACCCCGCCTGGCACCGGGCGATACCGGGCCAGTGCGAACTCGCCGCGTCGGACGTCAACCACGGTCCAGATGGTGCGGTGACCGGTTCTGGCCTCGAGGGCGAGGGCATCCACCGAGACCGCCGGGATGACCGGGATCCCAAAGGCGGCTGCCAGCCCCTGTGCCGTGGACACACCGACTCTGATGCCGGTGTACAAGCCTGGACCGATGTCGACCACCACGCAATCGAGGTCGGAAGGTGACCAACCGACCTGGTCGAAACAGAAATCGATTGCCGGCACCAGAAAGGTGGCGTGACCCATGCGATCAATGCGGGAGGCTGCCGCCAGAGTGGTGGTGTCTTCGACCAGGGCAACGGAGGCGCCGGGGGTTGCGGTTTCGATCGCGAGGAGTTTCACAGCAGTGCCTCGAGGTTCCGCTCCGTCCAACCCGGGGTTCCGATGAAGCCCAGGACCCGGGTTTCGTCCTCCTCGACCGTGAAGACAATGCGAAGATGCTCTTCGGGCAGCTTTGCCTCGATCGCATCACCCCACTCGATGACGAGCACGCCGTCAGAAGCCAGTTCGAACACATCGAGATCCTCGAATTCGTTCATCGAGCCCAAGCGGTAG
>JBFHXF010000222.1:0-2477 GCA_041599115.1 Acidimicrobiia bacterium | reverse complement strand
GCCAGGCCGGTCCCGCTGCACACGCTTCAACCACCTACCCGGTTCATCCCGTTCAAAGTGGCCTGGACATCCGCTGGATTCCAGGGCGGATAGAAGACCATCGTGTAGAGATCACATCTTTCCCCCGGCTGTTCGTACCAGGCCGCGACCCAGGTTCCATCAGGATGGGGTCCCACCACTCCCGGCGTGCCGTCGATCTTGATCTCACCTTTCTCACCCGGCCAATCCACCGCGGGGAGGGCTCCGCGAATCAAGGCAAGGGCCACGGTTCCGTCGTTCCTCCCCCAGAAGGTCGTCCGGGTTCCGCCAACAGATGTCCAGACGTCCGGATCGATCTTGTCGGCATCGAGCGTTGCAGTGCCGATACCGATGGGAAGGGATGACACCTGGTATGGCGCCGCCGGGCACTCGACCGGAGGCGCGGTGGTCGCCGGAATCGGGGCCGCTGTTGTCGTTGGGATGGCCGGGACTGAGGTCGTCGGCTCGCCGCCATTGGTCGCGCAGGCGGCCACGAGCAGCAGCAACGCTATCAAGGGCCTCTTCATGGGGGGGCGATCATATGACGCGTCCGGCGGCCAGGGTGGGTCCGCCTAGCCGAGGGCGCGCATGAACCCATCGCGAGACCCGACATAGATGTGACCTTTCCATATGGCCGGCGTCGCCTCGAGACAGGCGCCGCCGAGATCAACCGACCACTCCTTCACCGGCAGGCGAGGATTGGCCAGGGAATAGGATCGGACATCGCCGAGACACGTCGCCGTGACCAGGTGGCCGTCGACAATCGAAGGGGACGACCACGAATGAGCGCCCACATTGTCTTGCCAGAGCAACGTTCCGTCGCTGGCGTCTACAGCTATCAACTGCCCGAGGTGGGTGTTGACATAGATCACCCCCTCATAGAGGGCCGGCGATGACCACGAGCCGCTGTCGATGTCACCCGAGGTGAGATCGACACCCCACACCCGTGGGTCGCCCGCGGCATATGGGTCGAGTTTTATCAACTGGCCGACCTGGAGATTTCGGGCCTTTTCGACCTCGTTCATCTGAGACGGTTCATACTCGACCGCCACATAGAGCATGCCCTCTTTGTCCGTCAGCATCGTGGCGTCGATGTCACCACCGGCGTAATAGTCGAACACGATTGGTGCCACGCCCGACCTGATATCGGATACGTCGAGGCCGACGATGCGACCGCCAGAATTGGCAAAATACACTCTCTCCTCGAACACCAGCACCGAGCCTTCGATCGAGACATTGCGCCCCGATTTGGCGAGAAGCTCGTCGTTGTAGCCCGGTGTCTCGTAGAGGATACGAGGATCGACGCTCACTCTTCCGTCGTCCAGGAAGCTGCGATTCAACTCGACGGCAAAGAACCAGCTGTTCTCCCCACCCTCGTACATGACGTCATCGACAATCACGGGATTCGAATCCCAGTCGTCGTTCCAGATCCCATTTACGGCACTGGCGTCCAACGACCAAAGAAGCTCGGGCTTGTTCTGGTCGAGCGAGATGATCCGCAGCTTGTTATCCCGCGAACCGAAATAGAGCAAGGGATATCCGTCGGGATCAAGTGTGACCGTCCCTTTGATGATGTCGTTGGTCTGAAACTCCGACCGGAGATCGTGTCCGGTGGCTGCATCGACGAAATGAACCGCTCCGTCGTAGGCACCAAAAATGAGCTCGGTGACTCCATCCGGTCTCTCCCATACGACGGGTTGCCCGGTCCACCCGTTGCCACACCACACTTTCGTCTCTCCCCCGCTCGAGGACGAACGGCACATCGGGGTTTTGGGGTATCTCCACAGAATCGAAGGGTCCCCGGGAACGGGACCCTGCCCGTGATAGCTCCGCGTGGGATTGCCCCGGAACATCGTCAAACCCACGGTGATACCCCAGGGTCCGCCAACCGTCCATCCCGGGACTGAACCGGTTTCCCTCACTTGCCTGGGACTGGTGGTGGTTGTTGCCCCCAATGTCGAGGTGGAGACTGTCGGAGTGGGAGACGTCGACGGCGGTTCTCCCGGGGCTTTGCTGGTGACTGTGGTTGGCAAGCTGAGGGCCGGTCCAGACAATCCGCTCCGGATCAAGAGATAGCCGAGAACTCCCAACCCGACACCGAGAACGATGACGGTCAATACACGGCCGCCCCGACCTCTCATGGATTACTGCAGGGGCGGGCCACAGCTCGGCTCCCCGGTGAGGACCGGATGGCCATGCGATTCGATGAAGGCGGGTATGAGGCACGCCTCGATAGTCCCGTCAGGGTTGACCACTGCCCTCGCAACGGCTGTGGTGGCACTGGGCGTTGAATTATGGGGCCAAACGAAATTGCCCAGAGACCAGAACACGGGCTTCCCATCGATGAAGTCGAGCGGCTGCATGCGATGGGGATGACTGCCGAAGATGATGTCCGCACCCGCGGCGATCATCAACTTGGCACGCTCCACATCGTCGGCACGGGGTGTCGTGTCCAACTC
>JBFHXF010000221.1:0-2494 GCA_041599115.1 Acidimicrobiia bacterium | reverse complement strand
CGTCGAAGTCATCGCCGTGGGCACCGAGTTGTTGCTCGGACAGATCGTCAACTCAAACGCCGCCACCATCGGCGCAGCCCTGGCCGAGCGGGGTTTCGATGCCCACTTCCAACAGATCGTCGGTGACAACGTCGAGCGGATCGCCGCGTCGATCACCCTCGCCGTCGACAGGTCGGACGCAGTGATTCTCACCGGTGGCATCGGACCCACCCAGGACGACATCACCCGGGAGGCGTTGAGTGCGGCTACCGGTCTGGAACTGGTCTTCAACGAGGAGTACGCCGAGTATCTCCGGGAGTGGTTCGCCAGCCGGGGGAGGGAGATGCCGGAGAGCAACCTACGCCAGGCCTTTCATCCGGCGGGTGCCGAGTTGCTGATCAACCCCCGGGGAACCGCCCCCGGCCTGGCGTTGGCCTATCAAGACAAGTTGATATTCTGCGTCCCCGGCGTTCCCGCCGAGATGGAGTATCTGCTGGCCCACGAGCTGATCCCACGTCTCGTCGAAACCGGCGGAGAGCAGGTGATCGCCAGCCGGCTGATCAGGACGTGGGGGAGAGCCGAGTCCGACATCGCCGGGATCCTCGACGATCTCTACGAATCGGTGAACCCGTCCCTCGCCTTCCTGGCCTCGGCCGCCGAGATCAAGATCAGGATCACCGCAAAGGCCGACACCTCCGAGGAGGCGCAGCGTCTCATCGAACCGATGTCCGCCGAGGTGGCGGCGAGACTCGGCGAGAACGTGTTCGGCTATGGCGACGACACCATCGAAAGGATCCTCTTGAGGCTGCTGACCGAGAGAGGCTGGACCATCGGGGCGGCCGAGTCGATGACGGGTGGCCTGGTGTCGGCCCGGCTGAGTGAGCTGCCCGGGTCGTCGGCGGTGTTCAAAGGCGGCCTGGTGGCCTATCACACCGAGCTCAAGGGCCGCCTCTTGGGGGTCAAAGACCTTTCCAACGTGGTCGACGTGAACACGGCCGGGGAGATGGCCGTCGGAGCCCGGCGGCTCCTCGAGACCGACGTGGCGGTGGCGGTGACCGGGTCGGCGGGGCCCGAACCGATGGAGAAGCCCCCCGGGACCGTGGTGATCGGGGTGGCCACACCCGACGAGGTCAGGGCCAAGGAGCTGCGCTACGTCGGCGACAGGGAGCGGGTGAGGGCCTACGCGACGACCGCCGCCCTTCAGTTGACCAGGCTCGCCCTGATGGGGAAGTGGTGGAGGAGCTAAGACGGGTCTTCGCCGCGGTGCCCATCCCCGATGAGATCCGGATGGCACTGGCCGGCGAACTCCGGGAGCTTCCCATCCCGGGGCGTCTGACCCCAACGGCCAACTGGCACATCACCCTGAGGTTCCTCGGTCCGGTCGATCTGGTGACCTACGAGCGATTTCTCGGAGGTCTGTCCGGCCAGCCTCTTGGCCCTCCTTTCCGGCTCCGCCTCGCCGGGGTGGGCGGCTTTCCCCGACCGGCCAAGGCGACCGTGGTCTGGGTCGGGGTGTTGGGTGATGTCGATCGATTGGGGGAGTTGGCGGAGATGGCCGAGGATGCCGCCCAGGGCGCCGGTCTCGCACCCGAGGAGCGCCCCTTCGATCCGCACCTCACCATCAGCCGGGTGCGGCCCCCGGCAGACATCCGGCGGGTGGTCGAACCGGGGTCGGAGCTGGAGATGGCTTGGAGTTGTGATCGTCTCGTAGTCTTCGAGAGCCACACCGGAAGGGGACATGCGTGGTATGAAGCCCTTGAAACCTTCGAGCTGACCGGGTAATACACACGACGAACACATGTTCGGTCTAGTATCGAACCGTCGTAGCAGTTTCTTGTCGGTGCCGGGCGATACGTTGGCTGTCACACCGGTCTGGAAGGAGAAAACAGTGGGAAATGACAAATCGGGCGATAGGGACAAAGCCCTGGAGATGGCGGTGAGCCAGATCGAGCGCCAATACGGCAAGGGCGCCATCATGAAGATGGGCGAGGCCGCCAACCGCAAAGTCGATGTCATCTCCACCGGGGCGCTCTCACTCGACCTGGCGCTGGGGATCGGCGGCGTTCCCCGAGGCCGTGTGGTGGAGATCTACGGGCCGGAGAGCTCGGGCAAGACCACCCTGGCACTGCATGTCATCGCCGAGGCGCAGCGCAACGGTGGCATCGCCGCCTTCATCGACGCCGAGCACGCCCTCGACCCGATCTACGCCAAGGCCATCGGGGTGGATGTCGACGAGTTGCTCATCTCCCAACCCGACACCGGCGAGCAGGCCCTGGAGATCGCCGACATGCTGATCCGCTCCGGCGCCCTCGACGTGTTGGTGATCGACTCGGTGGCGGCGCTGGTGCCCCGCGCCGAGATCGAAGGGGAGATGGGAGACGCCCATGTCGGTCTTCAGGCCCGGCTGATGTCACAGACATTGCGAAAGCTGGCCGGCAATCTCAGCAAGTCGCGGACCACGGCGATCTTCATCAACCAGTTGCGGGAGAAGATAGGCATCCTCTTCGGTTCGCCT
>JBFHXF010000220.1:0-2542 GCA_041599115.1 Acidimicrobiia bacterium | reverse complement strand
GTGACACCTCCCCCAACGTCGCTTCGCTCCTGGGGGAGGAAACATGTCGCTGCGCTCCTGGGGGAGGAAATGGGGGGAGTACCGGCGGAGCCGGGGAGGGGGGACCCTTGGACCCGGCATCACCTAACGTCAGGTCATGACCGAATGTTCTCACCCAGAAACCACCTGGCACAAGGTCGCAGATCTCGAGGAGTTGCCCGAGGGAAGGGTGAAAACGGTCACGGTCGGCCGTCGCAGCCTGGCACTGGCCCACTACGGGGACTCGTACGGGGCCCTGGACAATCGCTGCCCCCACCAGGGTGGTCCATTGGGGGAGGGTTCCATCGAGAAGGGCTGGCTGCGCTGCCCCTGGCATGGCTATGACTACAACCCGCTGACCGGAGTCCCACCCGAGGGGTTCACCGACAGGCCAACCTGTTTCACCACCGAGGTGCGAGAGGACGGCGTCTATGTGGCCCTTCCCCCCGAGACCGAGAGGGTCAGAACCGTCAGCGACGTCCTGGTTGAGACCATGCTCAACTGGGGCGTGACCCATGTGTTCGGAATGGTGGGTCACTCCAACCTCGGTCTTGCCGATGCGATGAGGATGGCGGAAGAGCGAGGCGACCTGACATACGTCGGCATCCGTCACGAGGGCGCCGCCGCCTTCGCCGTCAGCGCCTACGGGAAACTCACCGGGAGATTGGCAGCCTGCTTCGGCATCGCCGGCCCTGGCTCCACCAACCTCCTCACCGGACTCTATGACGCCAAAGTGGACCGGGCTCCGGTGCTGGCGATCACCGGCCAGGTCGCCTCGAGTGTCCGGGGTCGTGGCGCCTTCCAGGATGTCGATCTGGAGGCGGCCTTTGCCGACGTCGCCGAGTTCTCCGAAACCGTCCATGCCGGGTCGAACTATGCCGAGTTGATGAACCTGGCCGCCAAGACCGCGTTGGTGGACCGCGACGTCGCCCATCTCGCCGTGCCCGACGAAGTTCAGGTGATTCCCAGCGACGCCCCTGCGGGAGGACCGGAAGGTCGCAGCGGCGACCATCGGGTGTCGCCCCCGCCGGCGATCCTCGCCGCAGCGTTGGACCGTCTGCTCGAGGCGAAACGGCCGCTCTTCATCGTCGGTGCCGGCGCCCGTTTCGACATGGAGCCGATCATCGCGCTGGCGGAGAGAGTGGGGGTGCCCATCGTCACCACCTTCAAGGCCAAGGGTCTCATCGGTGACGATCATCCCATCGGCTGTGGTGCCCTCGGACGAAGCGGCACGCCGATTGCTTCCTGGTTCATGAACGAAGCCGACCTGCTGGTCGTATTCGGGGCCAGCTTCTCCAACCACACCGGGATCGCCGAGTACAAGCCGATAATCCAGATCGACTACGACCCGATGGCACTGGGCCGATTCCACTTCGTCGACATGCCGGTTCTGGGTCACGTCGGGGTCACGGCTGAGTTGATGCGAGAGGCAGTCCCGCCGGAGCACCAAGCCATCGATTGCACCGCAGAGATCGCCGAGCGATGGGAGATCTGGGAGAGGGAGAAGCATTCCCGTGCCATGGACGACCGGGGGAGAGGGGTCAACGCGGCGGCCGTATTCGAAGCACTGTCGGGTCTCATCGACGAGGACGCGGTGGTGGCGGTGGACGTCGGCAACAACACCTACTCGTTCGGACGCTACTTCGAGACCAGACGACAGTCGATCCTGATGTCCGGCTATCTGGGATCGATCGGTTTTGCCTTCCCGGCAGCGATGGGGGCCTGGGCTGCGGTGGGCGACACCCGACAGGTCGTCGCCGTGGCCGGCGACGGCGGGTTCGGGCAGTACGCCATGGAGTTCACCACAGCGGTCAAGTACGGGATGAACATCACCCTGGTACTCCTGGTCGACTCCGAGTTGGGCAAGATCTCCAAGGAGCAGCGGACGGCCATGTACGAGGTGTGGCAGACCGGGCTGCACAACCCCGACTTCGCCGAATTCGCCCGGAATTGCGGCGGATTGGGGATCTCGGTTTCCGATGTCGGGTCTTTGGAAGGGGCCCTCCGGGAGGCCCTTGATCACCGCGGCCCTTCCATCGTCGCCATCGTCACCGACCCGCTTTTGGTGTAGGTCCCCGCGGATTCGGTACCATGCCTTTCCGGACATGACTGACGCCCATTACCGGAGGACTCCGCAATGAATATCGTCCACGTCGTAGGTACCGGAACCATCGGTGAGCCCCTCATCGGCCTGCTCGCCGACAACAAAGAGCACTTCGGCATCGATGAGGTCACCTTTCACAAGCGCACCCCGCTGCTGACCGAGAGGGCCAAGGTCTCGGATCTGGAGAAACGGGGCGCAATCCTCTGTGTCGACGAAGACCGGCGCACCGCATTCCAGGAGTTGGGCCACGCCCCCAAATTCGAGGCACGGGAGGCCATCGAGCGGGCCACGGTCGTAATCGACTGCACTCCGGTGGGAAACCAGATGAAGGAGAAGTTCTACAACCTGGCCAAGGGCCCAATCGGGTTCATGGCCCAGGGCTCCGAGTTCGGGTTCGGCAAGATGTACGCCCGCGGCATC
>JBFHXF010000219.1:0-2546 GCA_041599115.1 Acidimicrobiia bacterium | reverse complement strand
ATAGACGATCAGAGCGACGGAGATGATCATTCCGACGACCGCGGTGCGCACGAACTTGTTGACCGTGTCCCCGCCCCATTGTGAGGGGACCAGGCTCTTCCTGAACCGGCCAATCAATACGAAGGCCCCGATCAACTGCAACCCCCCGGCTGCCTGCAGCAGCGGGTCCACGCCAAACAGAGACCCCGCCACGAACAAGAGACCCGCGATGAACAGGAGCAGCATCTGGACCACCCCCATCTTCGACTCGGACATGGACGGGACCCGCCGGCCGGGCATCAGCCATTCGATCAGCGCCAGAGCCGCCAGGATGACAAACCCCGCCACCATCGCCCCGGGGTGGGACTCATACAGCCTGTCGGCGTTCTCCGGAGCCACGATCTGGACGTCAGCAAGTTGCAGACCCAGGAGCACCCCGAGAACGGCGCCGAGGACGATGAATCCGAGGGCGAGCCCCATTCCCAGCTCGGCCACGTCCCAGCGGGTCCCCCTTTTCTGGCGAAGAGCCCAGACGAACATCCAGGTCATGGCTATGAAGGCCAGCGTTCCGCCTATCGGCCGCTGAATGCTTGTCGTCGTCAGATCGACCGACCAGAACGCCAGCACGTAGATCGCAACGGCGGTAATGGAGAAGTTCGCCAGCATCCTCGACGAGTCGTCTTCCGGGGATCCGAACATCCAGATCGCCGCCCCGAACACAGCCAGTGTGATCCAGCCCAACGTCCCGGCGTGCACATGAGCCAGAAGTGTGTTCCTGGGCGGGTCCCAGATGTCGGTGCCGTTGAGGATTCCGATTACGACGGTGATCACGAAGATCACCAAGGCGGCGCGGAAAAGGTTTCGCACGCCTGCAGGAGCGGTGCCCATGGTTAACCCCCTCAGGTAGTCCTGCCAATTATGGCAAACCGACCGCTGGCGCGTCGGACGGAGCGACATTTCGCCCGCTACTCATTAGGTTCTACCCAACTCCGATCCGGCAGGTAATCGAAGATGTCTGTAGATGAGCTCATCGCTGAGGCCGAGCGAATCGGCCATGGTCTGATTGCCATCACGGCCGGCGGTGAGCGTGGTCGGGTCAATCGCCCCCTGGTCGAGGCCCTGGCCGGGCACGGTTTGTTCCAACGGCTGTTCGGGTCGAACAAAGTCACCGCCGCCCAGCTGTGTGCCGTGAGACAGGGACTGGCTCGGGCCAACCCCGAGGCAGAGACGGCATTCGCCGTTCAAGGCCTCGGGGCAACACCCATTCATCTCGCCGGCAGCGAGGCGGCGAGGGACGAGTGGATACCCAGAGTGCGGGCCGGTGAGGCGGTGGCGGCTTTTGCGCTCACCGAGCCGGAGGCCGGCTCCGACGCTGCGGCCCTCACCGCTATCGCCGAGCGGGACGGAGACGGGTTTCGCATCACCGGCGAGAAGGTCTACATCTCGAATGCCCCCGATGCCGACGTGTACACGGTTTTCGCCCGCACCACACCAGGCGCGGGCGCCCGTGGGGTCACCGCCTTCGTGGTTCCGGCCGACTCACCGGGATTGACCGGCGAGGTGATCGAGATGCTCTCGCCACACCCGCTGGGACGTCTTCACTTCGATGGGGTATTCGCCGGCGACGACCAGGTGCTGGGCGACATCGACCGGGGGTTCTCGGTGGCGATGGAAACCCTGGACCTTTTCCGACCCAGCGTGGGTGCCTTCGCTGTCGGCATGGCGGAAGCTGCCCTCAACATCGCGGTGTCGCACGCCATGACCAGGTCCGCCTTCGGAGTGACCATCTCCGATTTTCAAGGTGTCTCTCATCAGCTTGCCGATGTCAGGACCGCCATCGAAGCCTCACAGCATCTGGTCTATGCGGCGGCCGAGGCCTACGACTCAGGCGATCGAGACAGCCTCACCGGAAAGGCGGCTATGGCAAAGCTGTTCGCCACCGAGACAGCCCAAAAGGCCGTGGACGTGGCCATTCAAGTGCTCGGTGCCCGGGGTCTCGAAGCGGATTCAACCCTGGCCCACCTCTACGTCGAGGTCCGCGCCCCCCGGATCTACGAAGGGACCTCGGAGATCCAGCGAAACATCATCGCCAGGGAGTTGTTCGCCGACCGGATCTGATTGACGGCGGCCGGCTAAGAGCGGCCGACCGGCGTCTGTTTGACCCGAGGTGTGATTCTGGCGGGCTTTCTGCTGTCCGTTGGTTGAAGGTTGCCGAGGGTCAAAGTCGGCCGGCATAGAGCCGCCGGATCAAGCGAACGTCCTGGCGCGGACCATCACACAGGCTTCGGCCAGCCAATCGAACCCGCCCTCCTCCAGGGCGGCGCGCAACTCGACCGAGAAGGCACCGGGCTGGATCCAGATGTTGTTGACGCCAGCCTTCTTGCAATCGGCCAAAACTTCTATACCGCGCCTCGCCGGGACAACGAAGACAGCGATGGTGGGTGTCTCCGGAACGTCGGCAATGCTCCGCCAGCAGGGGTCGTCATCGACCGTGTCGCGGTAGGGGTTGACTGCGAACACCGGGTAACCCTTGGACTTCATGTCGCGATAGATGATCCCGCCGTACT
>JBFHXF010000218.1:0-2560 GCA_041599115.1 Acidimicrobiia bacterium | reverse complement strand
TCATAACTCATAACTCATAACTCATAACTCATAACTCATAACTCATAACTCATAACTCATAACTCATAACTCATAACTCAAAACTCAAAACTCAAAACTCAAAACCGCGAGCGAAGCGAGCTGGCTCACCTCTTCCAGAGATCCTTGGTGAACAGGACAAGCACCGGGAAGATCTCGAGACGACCGACGATCATCAGACTGGAGAGGAGCCACTTCACCAGACCCGGCATCGCCGCGTAGTTGGCGGCCGGCCCCACTTCTCCCAACCCAGGTCCGATGTTTCCAATTGATGCCGCCACCGAGCTGGTGGCAGTCACGAGGTCGAGGCCCTCGGTCAGGTTGGCGTCGATGAAGGCAACCAAGAAGACCGAGGCCATGAACAAGAACATGTAGAACAGGAAAAAGGACTGGACCGCCTCGACGACAGGTTCGGTGATTCTCTGGCCGCCGAACCGGGTGACAAGGACGGCCCGGGGATGGACCAGCCGCCGAATGTCGGCAAAGGCCGCCTTTCCCAGCACCCCGATGCGAAACGTCTTTATGCCGCCGGCGGTTGACCCGGCCATGCCACCCACGAACATCAAGCCGACGATCATTATCTGCAGGGCCGGCCGCCAGAGCCCGAAGTCCGTGGAAGCGAAACCTGTCGTGGTCGTGATCGAGATTGTGTTGAAGGCGGCGTCCCTGATGGCGTCGGCGGGTTTGTGATCCTGAAACAAGCCTCCCGCGACCACGATCACTGCCAGCAGCGTGATGATCACGTAAAGCTTGAACTCGGAGTTCTTCCAGTATTCCCTTGGTTTTGAGAACGCTCTGAAATGGAGCGCAAACGACACGCCGGCCACGAACATGAAAACGGTCATCACCCACTGCGTGTAATGACTGAACCCGGCAATGGAGGTGGCCTCGGTGCCGAAGCCGCCTGTCGACATCGTTGTGAACGAGTGAATGACGGATTGGAAGCCGGTCATGTCCCCTGCCCAGAGCAGGCCGATTTCGATCAAGGTGATGACGGCGTACACCAGCCAGAGGCGTTTCGCCGTCTCCTGAAACCTCGGAGTGAGACGGTCCGGGGTTGGGCCTGGAGATTCGGCGCGGGCCAACTGCATGCCCCCGGTGCCAAGCAGGGGGAGGATGGCCACTCCAAGGACGATGACGCCCATACCGCCCAGCCACTGCGTCAAGGCACGCCAGAATGCGATCCCGTGCGATAGCACGCCGGGGTCGGCGAGGATGGAGGCCCCTGTCGTGGTGAAACCTGAGGCTGTCTCGAAAACTGCGTTGGTGATACTCGAGATTTCACCGGTCAGCAGGTAGGGGAGGGCTCCGAAAACCGAGAAGACGAACCATGAAAGGCCAACAGTTGCGAATCCCTCCTTGACAGATATCGACGTGGGTTTCTTTACAAGGCGCCGCATCACGTAACCGGAGGCGGCCGTTGCGCCGGCCGCAACGGCTATCCAGCCCGCCGAATCGAACTCGCCATAGAACAGCGACACCGCTGCCGCGACGATCATGGCGATGGCGATGAAGACCAGCGCCGAGCCGACCACGTAGGTCACCGTCATCATCAAGAGGACAGCAGGGGCGTGTCCTCGACGTGGGAGGTTGGTATTCATGCCGTGAAGAGGGCGGTTGACTCCTCGATGTCCCGGGGCAGGGCGAAGAAGATGATGTGGTCGCCACCCCTGATGACGGTGGATCCGTCCGGCACGAATGTCGTTCCGTTGCGGGAAATGCCACCGATGATCACTCCGATCGGAAGGTCGAGCTCGAGAAGACTCTTGCCCACTGCTCCGGCGCCCTCGGTGACTTCGATCTCGATCGCCTCTGCGTCGGTGTCCGAGAAGGTCGCAACCTGCTCAACCGCACCCTGTCTGACGAATCTGAGAATGGCGCTGGCGGCCATCAGCCGGCTGGATACGGCCGCATCGATGCCCACGCCGGTCAGCAGCCCGACATATGCAATCCGATTGAATCTCGAGATCACCATTCCCGCTCCGGAGGCCTTTGCCACCAGACAAGCCAGCAGGTTGACCTCATCCCACCCTGTGAGACCCAGCGCCACGTCCTTGACTCCCAGGTCGAGCTCACCCAGGACTTCCGGATCGGTGGGGTCGCCGCAGATCACAAGTGAGTCGGGATGACGCGAGGCGAGCCCGTTGCAGCGGTCGACGTCCTCATCCACCATCACCACGGCCAGTCCCGCTTCCGCCATTCTGGCGGAACACAGTTCTGCAAGCCGGGTGCCGCCCATGATGATTGCCCGATCGATTTGGCGTCTCCTGAGTCCGAGCATGCGAGTCGCGTCGTCAACATGTTCCCGGGGGGTCATTACCAGGGCGTGATCTCCGGCTTGCACTACGGTGTCACCATGGGCGACGATGGTCCGTGCCTCCCGAACCAGTGCAGCGACCACCCATCCCCACTCGGCGGCACGAAGGCGCAGCTGCCGGAGCGGGGCCATCGTGATCGGGGCGTTGGGAGCGACTAATCCCCCCACCATCACCAGCTTTCCCTCTGCAAACTGGATCAGCTCGCTGGCCCCGCCGAAACCAAC
>JBFHXF010000217.1:0-2593 GCA_041599115.1 Acidimicrobiia bacterium | reverse complement strand
TTCGGCCCGATGTTGAGCATCGATGAAACGGCCTGGGACAAGATTTTCGAAGTCAACGTGAAGGGCTACTTCAACTGCATCCGGGCCTTCGCCAGCCGAGTAAAGGGCCCTGGCTCGGTGGTCAACATCGCCTCCGTTGTGGGCATGCGCGCCGCACCACTGCAGGGTGTGTACGGCATGACCAAGGCGGCCGTCATCTCGATGACCAAGAGCCTCGCCATGGAACTGGGGCCGGCCGGAATTCGTGTGAATGCGATCGCGCCGGGGTTGGTGGAAACCCGCTTCTCCCGGGTGCTGGTCGATGACGACGCCATTCGCGGGCACTTTGTCAGCCGAACCTTCCTGGGTCGTCACTCCCAACCCGACGAGATCGCCGGCGCCGCCATCTACCTGCTGTCCGACGCCGGTTCCTACACCACGGGCCACACCTTGGTCGTGGACGGCGGAATGACGGTGACGTAAGTAGCAGACAGCGGACAGCCGATCTAGCCCGTCAAGGGTCTCAGGAATAGGTTCCTCCTGCCGTCGGCCAGATTCGGTGGGAGCGAGTCCGACCGGGTCACGCGGACGGATCTGGCACCAGCGGCGGCCCGGATCACCTCGGCCTCCTCCTCGACAGTTCGCCACCGGCTCGGACTGAATCCATCGAAGGGCGCCACCACTATCTCCAGGTCGCTGTCGTCGGCGCCCAGGTTCCAGACGCCGGCCGGCTCGCCGTTGACAAGCACGACCGATGTGGCATTCCCGTCGGAGTCGTACACGAACGGGAACAGGGCCTCAGACACGAACCTCGACCGGTCCTTCCAGGTCACAAACAAAGTGTCCCACCACGGGAGAAGGCGGACTCCCCTTGGCGGTTTGACCTCGCGGGTGAGATCGGATTCGAACCATCCGTTCCTGTCAGGATCGGCACAAGCCATGAGGGCGTCCCGGGCCTGAGTCCCGGTCAGCCCCGACCACCAGGCAAAGTCGGCCGCAGTCACCGGGCCCCACGCATTTAGGTAGACGCGAGCCAAGTCCACCCGAGCGTCATCGGCTGGTCCGCCCGGATGAATGTCGGGGAGCCAGTCATCCCAGCGTGCGTAGGCATTCCGCCCAGCCCGCCATGACTTCGATTCGCCGGTGGCCACCAGACGGCACTCGGTCGCCATCTGCTTGATCACGTAATTCAGTCCCTTGATTTCCTCCTCCGGAGGTTCGAGCACCTCTTTGATCTCAGAAACGGTCCGCGCCATGCCATCTTGCATGAGGTCGTCGACTCTTCCCGCCCAGGTGTCGTAATCGGCAGTCACCAGGATCCGCTCGAGGTAGGTGGCGAAGGCTCGCCTGTTGTGATCCATCGTCGCTGCCGTCACGATCTCGACAAGGTCGGTGGGGATCAAGAACGCGCTTCCTCGTAGCGTTCGCAATCCGACGACGTGGCGTGCCGCAAACGCCTGGTCCAACATCTTCGACCGATACCCGGGGAGACGAGCCGCCAACTCGAGGTGCGAGACGGGCGGGGTGGTGTACAGCCCGATCGATTCTCGTGCCACATCTGGAATCGTTCCCTCGGACCGGGCGAGGCGGGTCGAGTTCCAAGGCACGAAGGGCGTGATCATGCCTGCAGGGAGGTCCTGATCTCGGCCAGCTGGCCGCGGTGCTCGGCTTCGTGTTGCAGCAAGTGGTGAAGGATCCACTCGACGGTGACCGATTGGCCGTCACCCGATGGATGCCGCACTCCCTCGAGATCACCGTCGGTGAGCGATGCAAGTTCGGAGCGCGTCCGAGCGCGCACCCAGGAGAGCCTGGCGAGGTGGTGATCGATGTCCTCGCCGCCCACAGGCGTCAGCCGCCCATCCTCCTCGCGAACATCCCACGGGAACCACTCGAAGGCTTCGTCAGGAAAGCCGCGTTGCAGGATGTCGGCGTACAGCCAATCGAGCTCGATGGCGGCGACGTGGTACAGGAGAGAACCGATGGTGTTGCCGCTCCAGTTGGTGGCGGCATCCACCATGGACGGCGAGACTCGATCGACCTCACGGAGGGTTCTCGCCCGGCAGTCCTCCATCATCGACAACAGCCTGCCTACTCCCGGGGAGAAGCCGGTTGGACGCGCAATTTCACCGCGGCTCATGGCTCCACGACGATACCGAGCCGATCGACATCTGGCTCGTACACGTCGCCATCCCCCTCGAGCGCCCCCTCTAGTGCCGCCGAGACCTCGTCGATCGTCTCCTCGGTGGCAAACGCTATGACTGCCGGTCCGGCGCCGCTCCACGACGCGTGCAGGGCGCCCGCGGCAACAGCCACCCGGATGAGTTCCCCGGTCGAGGGAGAGATGGCGGCGCGGGGAGCCTCATGGATCTCGTCGCCCGACGCTGCCGAAAGGGTGCCGGGGTCGGCCGTTCGCAGGCCTTCGACCAAAAACGTCAGACGCGCCGCAGTTCTCACGGCAACGTCGCGAGGCACCATGTCCGCAAGAGCCTCCCGCGCCTTCTCGGTGGAGACCGGGTACCCAGGAACTGCGAGGCAGGCGAGCAGCGAGGGATGCACGGCCAGTTGGGCCACCGATCCGTCTGCGGCCACCGCAACCAGGCCTCCGAACACCGCG
>JBFHXF010000216.1:0-2634 GCA_041599115.1 Acidimicrobiia bacterium | reverse complement strand
GCCACAGGCCGAGAGGGGGAGGTGTCCAAGACCCCCCTCCCCGGCTCCGCCGGTGCTCCCCCCCGGTTTCCTCCCCCTCGAGCGAAGCGAGTCTGGGGGAGGTGTCACGAAGTGACGGAGGGGGCGAGGCCACAGGCCGAGAGGGGGAGGTGTCACGAAGTGACGGAGGGGGCTTCTCTCTCAGTAGCCGACTTCCCAGAGGGTGAGCCCGTGTGGCGGGGCCACCGAAGCTACCGCCGAGCGGTCTCGAGCCTCGAGGACGGCGCCCACCGACTCCGCCGGTGAAAAGCCGCGGCCAACGTCGTAGCAAAACCCGACGATGGAGCGCACCATCTGCTGGCAGAAGGCGTTGGCCTGAATCCAGAATCCGAGCAGACCGTCTGCCATCTCCTCCCAGGTCGCCTCCGTAACCCGTCTCACATTCGTCTTGCCGTCAATACTCCGGCAGAAGGAGCTGAAGTCATGTTCGCCGACCAGCGCCCGGCCCACTCCCAGCATCGCTTCGAAATCCAGGTCCTGGCCCACGAACCACACTTGGTGCCGGTTGAGGGGATCAGGCGCAGGCGATTGATCCAGCAGGAATCGATATCTGCGCCACACCGCCGAGAACCGGGCGTGGAAGTCGTCATTGGCCTGCGAGATCGCCCTTACAGAGATCTCCGGCCCGATCAGACCGTTGAGCGACCTGCGAAGACGGAAGGGATCGATCTCCACGCCGTCGAACGAGACGACCTGGCCCCGGGCATGGACGCCTGCATCGGTTCGTCCGGCCACAGCCGTGCTGACCTCCACGCCGAGCGCTGTCTCAAGAGCCTTCTCCAGTTCGCCCTGAACGGTGCGCAACCCCTCCTGACGGGCATAGCCACGGAACCCTGTGCCGTCGTAGGCCAGATCCAACCGATAACGGGTCATCAGAACAGGGCGTTGAAAACTGCAAACGGTGCACCCAGAAGCGCCCGGAAGATGACCGCTGCGGCGAAGCCGATCAACACCGATACCGCCGCATCGCGATTCTTGAGGTCAACCGCCTCTCGGGTCCCGATCACTAAGACGACCAGATACCAGATCAACCCGGCGGTGGCGGCGATCGAGCCAAACGCTTCGAGCATCAAAGGCAGCACCGCAAGACCCTGAAGCGCCAACATCGTTTGAGGCCGCCCCGACCCACCGAACAGTTTTGTCGCCGCAAGCCAAGTGGCGAATCCGAGGATCAGCCAGGAGACAACTCCCGCGATCGCCATCTGCAGAAGACCGGTGACCGAGAAAGACGAGATATGGCCTCTGAGAACGAGCCGAATCAGGTAGGGAAGCGTCGCCACCAGGGACACCACGATCGCCGCGTCAGCCGTGGCGTCACTGTCGAAGAACGCCTCGGTGAACGGTTTCCGATCCAGCAGCGCAGCACGGCCCGCTCTGGAGAACATCTTGCTCATGGCTGATCGAGGCTAACTGCTGGAATCAACGACGCAGCCGAACCCGCCGCACCGAGTGATCCCTGGCCTTGTCGAGTATCAGAGTGGCCCTGTCGCGGGTGGGCAGGATGTTCTCGATCAGGTTGACCTCGTTGATCTCGACCCAGATCCGTGAAGCCACCTCGATGGCCTCGGCATCGCTCAGATTGGCGTATCGATGAAAGTAGGCGTCGGGTTGGATGAAGGCGGTGTCGCGGAGGGTGATGAATCGCTCGACGTACCAACTCCGTATGTCGGCGACGTCGGCGTCCACGAATATCGAGAAATCGAAATAGTCGGAAACGAAGGCCCCGACATCACCGGCCTGCAGCACGTTGAGTCCTTCGATGATGAGGATGTCGGGCCGGTTGATCAGCCTGGTCTCCCCGGGGATGACGTCATAGGCGACATGGGAGTACACGGGCACTTCGAGATTCTCCTCGCCGGCCTTGGCCCGGGCCACGAACTCCAGGAGACGGCGGCGATCGTAACTCTCGGGGAAGCCCTTCCGTTCCATCAGCCCGCGGGACTCCAAGACCTCATTCGAGTAAAGGAAGCCGTCGGTGGTCACCAGACCCACTCGAGGATGATGAGGCCATCGGGCCAACAACTCCTGGAGGACACGGGAGATCGTTGATTTACCCACCGCAACCGAACCGGCCACCCCGATCACGAACGGCACCGGCCTGGGCGGCGTGCCGAGAAAAGTGTCGGTGACCGAAGCCAGTTGGTGGCTGCCCTGCACATGCAAGTTGAGCAGCCGGCTCAAGGGCAGATACGTGTGCTCCACCATGTCGATATCGAGCAGCACGTTTATTCCACGGATCTTCTCGACATCTGTCTCGTCGAGGGTCAGCGGAGTACTGGCCCGGAGCTGGGCCCAGGATTTCCGGTCGAATTCGAGGTACAAGCGGTGACTCACCAGGTTCAGGCTACAGCCACGCCTCGTCAACCTCTCCGAACGTCCTTTGTCGCCGGCCGCCATCGGTAGGATGACGCCACACGCCGGTGCTGGTGAGGAACGGTCGCGTGGCGGGGGAGGACAAATACCCCAAGTCGAGCCTCACGCCGCCGATAAGGACACTATGGGTGGATTCGACGCGTCTTTGAGGGTTGCTGGGGATGCCCAGCCGATCGAGGCGCGTCTGGAGATCGATGCCGGACGTCTCCGGCTCAGGGCTGC
>JBFHXF010000215.1:0-2640 GCA_041599115.1 Acidimicrobiia bacterium | reverse complement strand
CGAAACCGAGATTCGGATCGTTGAGATGCGGAAGGATCATCCTCGGTGGGGAGCTCGTCGGATCCGAGCCGAACTGGACCGTGCTGGTGTCGACCCACCGGCGGTGTCGACGGTCCATCAGGTGTTACGCCGTAACGGTCTGGTCGCTACACAGCCTGCCCGCCGTCCCAAAGCGGATAAACGGTTCGAACGAGAGATCTCTAACGACCTGTGGCAGATCGATGCCACCCGGATCCCGGTTGGTGATGGGACCAACGCATGGGTAGTTGATCTCATCGATGACCATTCCCGATACCTGTTGGCTGCGTTTGCTGGCCCGGCCGCCACCGGGGATCTGGCCTGGGACACCTTCGAATTGGCCGCCAGCCGCTATGGGCTTCCCCGCCAAGTGCTCTCCGACAACGGGTTGACCTTCACTGGTCGTCTCCACCAGGTCGAGGTGCTCTTCGAATCCAGTCTCGCCGATCTCGGGGTGGAGTTGATCAACTCTGCGCCGTATCACCCTCAGACCCTGGGGAAGCTGGAGCGGTTCCACCGCACCCTCAAAGAATGGCTTGCTGATGAGGGTCCACCATGGGATCTCGACCATCTCCAAGAGCTCTTGGACGGGTTCCGGTTCCACTACAACCGGCAGCGACCCCACCAGGGGATCGACGACGACACCCCGGCCGAGCGCTACGGCCTCGGACCCATCGCCAACAACGTGGCCCGCCTCCCTGCACCAGCCGAAATGAGCGAACCCGAATATCCGCCCTACTCGTTCGTCCGCAAGGTCGGATCGTCGGGCAACATCGGATTCCGGGGAAAGCTCATCAGTGTCGGAAGCCGCTACGCCGGCGCATCAGTCCGAGTCGTCGAAGCAGAACACCTGACCCACGTCTACCACGGTGACAGCCTGATCAGAGTGCTCGCCATCGACCCCAACCGCTACTACCAGCCCAAACCAAGAAAGGAGCCTCCAATCCGACGAAGAACCGTCACATAAGTTTCCGGAACACGGTGTCCCACATCAACCCGGAACAAACACTGGCAGTCCGCCCAATCGGCGACTCACCGACCGGGCGATGTTTCTCATCCAGTTTCACCGGTTCGACAGGGTTTTCGGCATTCTGTCGACAGGGTCATCACCGAGTCTTTCGGCATGAGCATGTTGGACCCGCTGCTCTCGGTTCAGGAGCTGGCTGCCTATCTGGACCTGCCGGTGGCCACCTTGTATGCCTGGAGATACCGCGGGCAGGGGCCTTCTGGTTTCAGGGTTGGCCGTCACATTCGATACCGGCAGTGCGACGTCGACCAATGGATCAATGACCAGCTCGCCACGTCAAGTCCTTCCGCGACATCGGCGAGTCGTAGTGGGCGGGAGTCGTGAGGGGCTCGATCCAATATCGGATGGATCGGCCGAGTCCGTGGCGAGCCCGCTACTTGGGTGCTGATGGCAGGCAACGTTCGAGGTCTTTCGAGCGCAAGGTCGACGCGGAGCGATGGCTCCGGGACGAGCTCGCCAAGATCGACCGCGGCTTGTGGGTGGACCCGTCCGCCGGCGACGTCACCTTCGCCGAGTGGTCCGCGGGCTGGCTGGAAGGGCTCGACCTTAAACCGTCGACCCGAGCCAACTACGAATCGAATCTTCGCTCCCGGGTACTGCCGCACTTCGGAGGGATTCCGATCTCCCGGATCACACCGGGTGTCGTGCGCTCGTGGGTCACCGAACTCCGTGAATCAGGATTGAGCGCGGCTTCTGTGCGGCAGGCGAGACAGATACTCCACGCTGTCCTCGAGGTAGCCGTGATGGACGGAATCCTGCCTCGTAACGCCGTTGACCCGGTGAGCCCGCCTTCGGTGCGCCCGCGACGTCAGCTGTTCCTCACCGAGGCGGAGTTGGGGAGACTGGCGGACGCCGCGGAGCAACGACAGGAGACGATGGGATCGCTGGTCGTGCTACTCGGCTGGTCGGGTCTTCGCTGGGGCGAAGCTGTGGCGCTGCGCGGCCGGCGGGTGGATGTCGACCGACGGCGGATTCATGTGGTCGAGGCTGTTGCTGAGGTAGGTGGTCGGCTGGAGTGGGGGACACCCAAGACGCATGAGGGGAGAACCGTGGTCGTACCCCGATTCGTCGTCGAGATGCTCCGTTCACGAGAACCCGACGGTTTGGTGTTCACGGCGCCCAAGGGTGGGGCGCTGCGCACCTCGAACTTCCGTCGAGATGTCTGGCATCCGGCGTGCCAGGCGTCCGGTATGCCAGAGGGACTTCTCGTACACGACCTCAGGGACACCGCGGCCTCCCTCATGATTGCCTCCGGAGCATCGATAAAGGCCGTTCAGCGCGCCCTCGGGCATGCGTCAGCGAAGATGACACTTGACACTTACGGCGGGCTGTTTGACGAGGACCTCGAGGAGCTGGCCGATCGTCTGGAAAGGCGAGCATTCGACCGAAGCGAGCTGCGGGATTTTGGCCGTGGCAGGTCGCTCTAGCGGGCTGATCAGGCGGACATCGACTGATCCTCCGATGCACCCTTGTCGGACGTCCTCTTGGGGTGGTTCATCAGGTTCTTGGCCCTGAGTTTTGTCTCATGTGAGAAGACCTGTTGCGTTTCCGGGTTGCGTGACCATATACAGGATGAGAGTCGGCCCTCTTGGAGG
>JBFHXF010000214.1:0-2654 GCA_041599115.1 Acidimicrobiia bacterium | reverse complement strand
CGGACGTAGCTCAGCTGGTAGAGCGCAACCTTGCCAAGGTTGAGGTCGCCGGTTCGATCCCGGTCGTCCGCTCTCCGGGGCGGCCACCTAGGTCGCCCTTTGGCGACGTGGCCGAGTGGTTAGGCAAGGGTCTGCAAAACCCTCTACCCGGGTTCGATTCCCGGCGTCGCCTCGTCATACAATCCCACTGAGGGCGCTTAGCTCAGTGGAAGAGCGCTTCCTTGACGCGGAAGAGGTCAGTGGTTCGATCCCACTAGCGCCCACTCGAAAAACCCCCAGGGTCAGCGGTGAATCCGCTGCCCCTTCACCGAGCGGTAGTGCTCTGGGACCCGTTGTCGAGTTGTCCTCATGAGCATCGAGTGTCGCCACCGGGTGAATACTGACCCTTTGTCACCGCCTGGATTTTGACCCCCTTCTGGTCGGGTCCACCACGGATAGTGCTGGACGTTCGATCCTGGCTGGATTCCGGCCGGGAGGATTGGAGATTGATCGACGTGGAGGATTGGGCTGAGATCCGTCGGCTGCATCGAGCTGAGGGGTTGGGGATTAAGACGATCGCCCGAAGGTTGGGGGTGGCACGTAACACGGTGCGGGCGGCGTTGCGTTCGGATACGCCGCCGCGGTATGAGCGGAGGTCGCAGGGTTCGATCGTGGATCCAGTAGAACCAGAGATCCGGAGACTGTTGAAGGACGTCCCGGATATGCCGGCGACGGTGATCGCCGAGCGGATCGGCTGGACCCGGGGGATGACGGTGCTGCGGGACAGGATTGGGGAGCTGCGTCCCTTGTTCGCACCGCCGGATCCGTCGCAGCGCACCTGGTATCGGCCTGGTGAGCTGGCCCAGTTCGACCTGTGGCAGCCCAATGTGGAGATCCCGGTGGGATTCGGGCAGGCCGCCAAGTTGTGGACGGTGGTGGGCGTCTCTGGCTTCTCGAGGCTGATCGGTGCTCTGATGGTCCCTTCCCGGGCCGCTCATGATGTCCTGGCGGGGATGCTGGGTGTCATCGGTGAGTTCGGGGCGGTGCCTCGCAAGGCGGTGTGGGATCAGGAGGGCTGTATTGGTCGGATACGGCAGGGCAAACAGGTTCTCACCGCCGAGTTTCAGGCGTTCCGTGGCTCCCTGGGGATGGGAGCCACCTTGGTGGGTCCTAATGATCCGGAGGCGAAGGGGCTGGTGGAAAGAGCCAACGGCTATCTCGAGACCAGTTTCCTGCCGGGCCGCAGCTTCGAAGACGTCGCTGATTTCAACCGGCAACTGGCTGTCTGGCTGCGACGAGCCAACCAGCGGATCCACGGCACCACCCGAGCCCGCCCGTCGGAGGCGATCTTCGAGGACCGGGCAGCGATGATCGGCTTCCCGCCGGTGCTTCCCGATGTGTCACAGCGGCGTACCACCCGGCTCCCTCGAGACCATTACGTGCGGGTCGACACCAACGACTACTCGGTGAATCCCCGCTATGTGGGTCGTCGTGTCGACGTCGTGGTGTCCCTCAACGAGATTGTGGTGACCTGTGACGGCACCGAGATCGCAAGGCATCGTCGTTGTGTGGCCAAACATCAGACGCTACTCACTGCGGATCATGCGCGGATTCTCCGCCAGATCAGAGCCGAAGCCGCCGAACCGAGGCCGATTGAGGTGACCGTCGAGGAACGTGACCTGGGTGTCTACGACCAGCTGGTGGAGGTGGCGTGATGACTCCCACCAGACCGACATCCGATATCGCCTACCTGTGTCGAGCCTTGAAGGCACCGTCGATGCGCCGAGCAGTCGATCGGCTCGCCGAACGGGCCCGTGAGGAGGAATGGACCCACGAAGAGTTCCTCGCTGCCTGCCTCGAGCGGGAGGTGGCTGCCCGGCAGACCAACGGCGGGGAGCTCCGCATCAAAGCGGCCCGGTTCCCGGCACGGAAGACCATCGAAGACTTCGACTTCTCCTTCCAACGGTCACTGCAACGAGACACCCTCCTGCACCTGGGAGCCCTCGACTTCATCCTGGCTCGAGAAAACGTGGTGTTCCTGGGCCCACCCGGCACCGGCAAAACCCATCTCGCCACCGGTTTAGGGATCCGGGCCTGCCAGGCCGGACATCGAGTCGCTTTCGCCACCGCATCGGCTTGGGTGGGACGCTTAGCCGAAGCCCACACCCAGGGACGGCTCCAAGACGAACTCACCCGCCTCGGACGCATCCCCCTCCTCATCGTCGACGAAGTCGGATACATCCCCTTCGAAGCCGAAGCCGCCAACCTGTTCTTCCAACTCGTCTCCGCCCGCTACGAACGAGCCTCCGTCATCGTCACCTCCAACAAACCCTTCAGCAGATGGGGAGAAGTCTTCGGCGACCCCATCGTCGCCGCAGCCATGATCGACCGGCTCGTCCACCACGCAGAAGTCGTCTCCCTCAAAGGAGACTCCTACCGGCTCAAAGACCGCGACCTCGGGAGAGTGCCAACCGACAACACAGAGTGACCACAACCCGACCAGAGGGGTCAACTTTCAAACGGTGGAAAGGGGTCAACATTCAGGCGTTGTTGACATCGAGTGCCTGCGGCAGCCTGGAAGTCCCTTTTCTCCTACAGAGCGCGGCATGGGCCCCACCACGCGGTGGTCGAGCCTCCTCGAATAGGCTTCTCTCGAGTTCCAATGGAGGAGTGGT
>JBFHXF010000213.1:0-2665 GCA_041599115.1 Acidimicrobiia bacterium | reverse complement strand
TGCGTGTGCAACTAGGCGTGTCAGGGCCACTCCCCTGCACACGCATTACCTTGCGTGTGCAACTAGGCGTGTCAGGGCCACTCCCCTGCACACGCATTAGCCGAAGCGATACCCCACCGAGCGGACCGTGGAGATCCAGCGTGACCGTTCCTCACCGAGTTTTGCGCGCAGACGGCGAATGTGGACGTCGACCGTCCGAGCGCCGCCGTAATAGTCGTAGCCCCAGACTCTGGAAAGCAGCTGTTCACGCGACCAAACTCGAACCGGGTTCTCGATGAGGAAGCGGAGCAGCTCGTACTCCATGTAGGTGAGGTCCAGTGGCTCGGTTCCCAGAGTGGCCTGGTAGGTCAGAGGGTTGAGCGTCAGATCCTTGAAGACCAGGGTCTCGACACCATCTGCGGGGCCCGACACCCGGCCCAGTCTCAACCGCAGCTCCACCGGATTGACGGGCGAGACCAGGAAGTCGGTCATCCCGACGACCGACTCCAACAACACCAAGTGGTCGGGGCTGACGACCGCGATGAGCGGAATTCCCACTTGTTCTGTCACGCGGGACATTTCCCTGATCCTTCGCATCGGCTGTTCACCCAGCTCGACGAGCAGCACCGCGGCATCTTGAATCGGACGACTGTCAGGGTCCAGGTCTGGCGCCTCCAGCACCGTGACTCCCGCCAAGGTGAGCCCGTCGGCCACGGCCTCCGAACAGCCCGGCGGGTGGACAGCGACGATCACAGCACTGGCAAGTAGGTTTCCAACTCGAAACGGGAGACGTGGTGCTGGAAACGATCCCACTCTCCCCGCTTGTTGCGCAAGAACCAATCGAAGAGGTGCTCCCCGAGTGCCTCTGCAACCAACTCGGATCGCTCCATCAAGTCCAAAGCCTCCGAGAGGGTCTCCGGCAACCGGACCGCGCCGGCGGCTGCTCGTTCCGCCGAGGTCATGCGCGCCACGTCGGCGTTCACTTCCGGGGGCAGCTCGTAACCTTCGCGGATCCCGTTCAAGCCGGCAGCCAGGATCACGGACAACGCGAGATATGGGTTGCACGCGGCGTCTGCAGCGCGATATTCCACCCTCACGCTGGAAGGCTTGCCCTTCTTGACCGAAGGCACCCTGACCAGGGCGGACTGGTTGTTTCTCGCCCAGGAGATGTAGATCGGAGCGTCGAAACCGCCGACGAGTCTCTTGTACGAGTTCACCCACTGGTTGGTGACGGCAGTGAGCTCCGCGGCGTGTCGCAGGATGCCGGCGATGAACGCCTGCCCGACCTTGGACAGACCACCCTGGGTGCCGGCCTCGTGGAACGCATTGGTCTCACCCTCGAACAGTGACAGGTGCAAGTGCATCCCGGATCCGTCGTAGCCCTCCAGCGGTTTGGGCATGAATGTCGCGTAGATCCCCTGTTGCAGGGCCACCTCCTTGACCGTCAGCCGAGCGGTCATGATGTTGTCCGCCATGGTGAGGGCATCGGTGTAGCGGGCGATGATCTCGTGCTGGCTCGGCGCAACCTCATGATGGGAGTGCTCGATCGGTATCCCCATGTGCTCCAGGGCATTGATGGTGTTTCTCCTGTATTCCTGGGCCACATCGAGGGGGGTCAGGTCGAAGTAACCGCCCCGATCCAGAACCTCGGGTTCGGGACCCGAGTCACGGAAGTAGAAGAACTCGAGTTCGGGAGCCGCGTTGAAGGTGTATCCCATCTCGGACGCCCGCTGCAGATTTCGTTTCAGAACGGTTCTCGGATCACCTGGGAAGGGCTCGCCATCTGGGGTGTAGATGTCACAGAACATCCGAGCCACTGGCTGGTCCGAGCGCCAGGGAAGCACGGCGAAAGTGGTGGGATCCGGTTTGGCAAGCATGTCGGCTTCTTGCACACGGGCGTATCCGTCGATGGCAGAGCCGTCGAAAGTCATCCCTTCATCAAAGGCAACCTCCAGCTCCGCCGGGCTGATCGACACCGACTTCAGGAATCCCTGCACGTCGGTGAACCAGAGCCTCACGAACCGAATCCCGCGTTCCTCCACCGTTCGTAGGACGTATTCCGCCTGCTTCTTCATGGTCGGCTCACCCCGTCCTGCGTCTGCTGGCCAGCCACTTCCGGCGAAGCGATCGGCGTTCGTCCTCGGTGGTTCCCCCCCAGATGCCTGCCCGTTGGTTGGTCTCCAGAGCGTATTCGAGACAGTCGCCCCTCACGACGCAGATGGCACAAATGGCGGTCGCTCGTTCAGCGGCACGATCGGAAGCCTCGCTGCCGGGGAAGAACAGATTGTTGGGGAACTGGGCGCAGGCGGCCAAACTCCGCCAATCGGCGGCCATGCCCCGGGAATGATCTAGCGCGGTGCGGGTCACGCTCCAAGTTTGGTGCGACGTTGCGCGATTTCCAAGATGAGAACGTTTTCGAGCCCCTATCCGGGGCCAATCGAGTCTGATCCGTCCCCACCGTCCTGGTCGCCCGCCGAGTCGTCATCTCGATCGGCCCCGGGGGGTGCGATCCCCGATCCTGCGGCGGCAACTCCTCCAGCCCCGGTGCCATCATCGGTGGTGCTGGGATGTTCGGGCCAGATCCCGGAATCGACCGGTTCGGTAACGCCACCCAAGAGATCTTCGTCAGCGCCACTCGCTCCCGGGCCACCGCGTCGGAGGATAAGCGTTGCCAGAGTGAGGAGAG
>JBFHXF010000212.1:0-2696 GCA_041599115.1 Acidimicrobiia bacterium | reverse complement strand
GAGCTGCAACTCCGACATGTCCAGGCGGGTCGCAGCGAAGACGTTACGAAGAACATGTTCGGCGGCATGCGCCTCACTTGCCAGCATCTCGATGATCTCGTTGCGGACACCGGCGCTGAAATCACGCTTCCGATCGACCAGCAGATCCGACAGGCCGACCACAGCCGCGATAGGAGCGGAGATGTTATCGGCGGCATCCGCCAGGAACGCTTCTCGTTCCCTTTGGAGTTCGTGGTACCCCTCCACCCGAATCCCGGGACCATCCGGCCCATTCCGCTTCTTTTGGAACATAGGCATCAGCCGACTATCGGCCGAAAACGGCATCACCTGTAACACGACGGGGACGGGTGGCCAAGGCGGGAAGGATGGTCGCCGGGGATGATGCGAGGCGGCCGCGATCCGAACAGGTCCCGGCCTCGCGGTCAACGGAAGTAGCGACTCGACGGTCGAGGTTCGGTACCCCGCGTTCGGGAGCCCCTCGGGGTTCCGTTCACTCGTCGAGTGGCAGACTCAGCTCGAAGACGGTCTGGTCTTGTTCTCTCCGGTAGGTGAGGTCGCCGCTCATCATCCAGGCGAGGTCTCTGGAGATGGCCAGGCCGAGACCCAGCGACTGAGTGACGCCTACCTGGTCGGTGGCCCGCTGGTAGGGGAGGAAGATGCGGGATCTGTCTTCCTCTGAAACACCGGGGCCGGAGTCGGTCACCTGAACCCAACCTGTGGTCTCGTCGCTGCCGATACTGAGAATCACCGGGTCTTCACCGTATTTGAGGGCGTTGACCACCAGGTTGCGGATGACCTGTCGAACCCGGGCGGGATCACCTGTGACAAACACCGGGTCCCCTCTGAACTGGAGACTCCCTCGATGCGAAGTGTGCAGGTTTTCGATCACCTGGGCGGATTGGGCTCGAAGGTCGACACGCACCCGGACCATTTCGAGAAGGTCGGCTTCCTGTTTGGCGTAGGCCAGCAGGTCGTCGACCACATTCGCCAGGTCGGTTCCCTCCTCGAGAATCGATCGCAACATGTCTGCTTTCTCACCGTTGGACAACCCCGAGGTTTCATCCTGGAGCAGCTGGGCGAACCCGAGCACTCCCGTCAGGGGAGTGCGGATCTCATGAGAAATCGAAGCGATCAACAGGTTCTTCGATTCGACAAGATCCAACAACTCCTGTCTTGACTGCTCCATCTCGGTGATATCACGAATAATCGCAGTGAACTCCATGTCCGCCCCATGGCCGATCTTGGAGATGGAGACCGCGATGGGGAACTCTTCGCCGATGCTTCGCAAACCCAAGAATTCGGGGCGGCGGTCCATGACGCGCCCGGCGATCGGCTCTTTGGCAAACGCCGCCCGGTAGGCGGGGTGTCCCTCCCTGAACCGTTTCGGCATCAGCTCCTCCACAGGGCGGCCGGTGACATCCGAGGCCGGATATCCAAACATGTCCTCCGCCGCCCGATTGAACGTCCTGATCGAACCGTCCGCGTCAGCGACCAGAATCGCCTCGGGGGCGGATGAGATCATTGAGGAGAGACGGGCTTCCTGGGCTACGGTCATCGCGGAGATCAGCCGGAAGACCAAGCCGGTAGCCAGTATGGCTGAGCCGGCGAGGGCTGCCCCCAGCCAGACACTTGTAGTGGGCGGATCATGGGCGAGGATGATGCCGGCTGCTATCACGAGGGCCACGAAAGCCAGATAGGGGAGGATACGAGCGGGTTGCAGCAAGGCGGCAGTCACGGCAAGCGCGGCAGCCGCCACCAGTAATCCCTCGGAGATCACTTCGGGGTCGATCAGGGCCAGCAACAGCGAGAGAATGAGGGCTGCAACCGCAATCAACATGGGCCGATATCTTCTCTTGATCGTCTGGTAGCCCGCTATCCACGTCAAGACACCAGTGAGAACCGCGGACCACGCCAGGCTGCGTTGCCCGAGCACCAGGAAGGAGACGAGGAATCCAACTGTCGCCAGAGCACCCAGAATCAGGGCGACCAGGACGAATAACCGGCTCACAGCGTCCAGGGAGCCCACCTGACGGTCCCTCACCAGGTCGCGGAGAAGGTGGCGCTTCGTCGATTGACCCTGAACCATCTCAGTCCCAGTCACCGCTCACAGGCAGCCACCCCGATTCGCCCCAGATGTATTGGGCGTCAGCGGTTCCAGCGGTGTTGGTGAACCGGAAGTA
This sequence comes from Acidimicrobiia bacterium, assembly GCA_041599115.1. Lineage (GTDB taxonomy): Bacteria > Actinomycetota > Acidimicrobiia > Spongiisociales > ZC4RG35 > JACZUI01. The sequence goes on along the minus strand of JBFHXF010000212.1, from coordinate 516 downwards.
GTGGGTGGTGTTCGACGGCCGGAACAGGGCCGGGGTGTCCTTGCCGTCACCGGTCCAGTCCCCCGCCACCAATCGGTCGTTGGGGATGCCGAAGTAGAACTGGAAGTCGGCGACACCCTGAGCGTTGGTGTTGCGGAAGTAGACGAAACCTGAGGATTCACGGTGCAGACCCACCGTGGAGACCCCGTCGCCGTTGAAATCCCCGACGAAAGGTTTGTCGCCGAGGATCCCGAACAGATAGGAGTAGTCGGCGTTACCCAACCCGCCGTCGTTGGAGCCCAGCTGGTTGATGATGTAGTTGCGGGCCTCCGACGGCCGGTAGATCGACACCGTGTCACAGCCGTTGCCGTTGAAATCCCCGGCCAGGGGGATGTCGCCGGGTATCCCGAAGAAGAACCTGATGTCGGCGACACCCTGGGTGTTGGAGTTGCGCAGATAGACGTAACCGTCCGACTGGCGGTAGAGACCGGGGGTGTCGGTGCCGTTGCAATCCCAGTCGCCCATCATCGGGTCGTC
>JBFHXF010000211.1:0-2718 GCA_041599115.1 Acidimicrobiia bacterium | reverse complement strand
GTTGTTGGACGCGAGGGCAAACGCGCAGTCCGCCAACGAGAAGACCATTCCGCCGTGACCGACCCCAAGGAAATTGAGATGCTCCTCTTTGACTTCCATCGCGATCGTGATCGACGATTCGGTGACCTCGAACAGATCGATTCCCAACATGCTGGCGTAGGCATCCTCGTCGAGATGCTTGGTGACGCGCGCTGGATCAAATCCGGTCATGGTGGCGGCAGCCTAGGCCAAAGTCCCCTCGGGGACTATCGGCCTACCAACCTCGGGGTATGAAGCCTGCCGGGGCGGGCGGAGCCATCGAGACCTTGGTGTTGTCGATCTCATAGGTGAGTTTGCTCTCCAACGAGGCCACGCCGTCCACCCGACGTGTGAACTCAGCCAGCAGTTCAGCATCACTTCGAGTCTCCAGCCGCCCGCTGAGCACCACATTCCCGTCAACACAGGTGAGATCGACCCGCTTGGGGTCGATCCAAAGGACGTATGTCATAACCCTATTGACGATTTCGTCGAGAATGTCCTTGTCTGGCCTGATGAAGGCTCTGAGAACGTCCGACCGGCTGACCAGACCCAACAACTCTCCGCTATCACCGACGACGGGGATGCGCTTGATCCCCACTTTCTTCATCAGACGCGCTGCTTCGGCATGATCGGCGTCGGGGCCGATGGTGATGACTTCGCTTGTCATCACATCTCCGACATGACGCTCTGACTTCGGCAGTTCGGTATCGCGGGTGAAGAGACGAAGCAGAAGGGCGCGCTTGTCAGCGCGCCGGTCGGCCTCGGTCTTGACGAAGTCCGCCTCCGTGATCATGCCGACGACGCTCCCGCTGCCATCGGTTACGGGGAGTCCACTCACACTCGCCTCGACCATCCTCCGCGCTGCCTCCTTGAGCGAAGCACCGGGACCGATGGTCATTACTTCGGCTGTCATCAGATCGCGAATCTTCATATCGCAGCCTCCTCTTTCATTCAAAGGCTTACCCGACGGCAGACCAGACCGGTAGGGGATTTCGGCCCATCGCTTTTGGCCCACCGATGCGAGAGGCGATACGAGAGCCAACCTTGGATGCGTTACCCTGCCGGAGCGTGCAGGCATTACCCCATGTCGCCTCGGGAAAAGTCAGAGAGATATACGAAGTCGACGCGGAGCATCTCCTTTTCGTCGCCACGGATCGGATCTCGGCCTTCGATGTCATTCTCCCCCAGACGATCCCGCACAAGGGAAGGGTCCTGACCGGGCTCAGTCTGCACTTCTTCGATTATCTCGACACGCCCAACCACCTGGTTTCCACCGACTTGACGGGCCTGGTGGGCTTCAGCGAGGCCGAGACCCTGGAGATGAAGGGACGGGCGATGATCGTGCGGAGAGCCGACGTTGTCCCGGTTGAATGCGTTGTCCGTGGCTATCTATACGGCTCTTCCTGGCGGGAATACGCCAGCGGGGGCGGCCCTACCACGGAACATCTGCCCTCCGGTCTCCGGATGGCGGACAAACTCGACGAGCCGATCTTCACTCCGGCCACCAAGGCCGCCTCCGGCCATGACGAGAACCTCACCGAGGCGCAAGCCCGGAAACTCCTCGGAGAAGATCTATTCGACGAGTTGAGGGGTCGTTCGATGGACATCTACCTGCGTGCCTCCACATACGCCGCCTCACGCGGGGTGATCCTCGCCGACACGAAACTCGAGTTTGGGTTCGTCGGCGACGACCTTCTCCTGGTCGACGAGGTCCTCACCCCGGACTCGTCCCGCTACTGGCCGGCGGACATGTGGAAGCCCGGGGAAGAGGTCCCCTCCTTCGACAAGCAATATGTCAGAGAATGGTTGGAAACGACCCCCTGGGACAAGAACCCGCCGGCTCCGGAATTACCGGGCGAGATCGTCGCGGGCACCAGCTCACGATATATCGAGGCATACGAACGGATAACCGACAGCCAATTCGCCGAATACCTGGCCGCGACATGAAAGTCAGAATCGAGATAACGCGTAGACCCGAGATAGCCGATCCCGAGGGCTCAACGATCCGACGAGCCCTTACCGATCTGGGGTATGACAACGTCGGCCAGGTGAGAGTGGACAGAGTCATCCACCTCGACATCACCGGGGCAGACAAGGAAGCGGTGATACGACAGGCCTCCGAGATGTGCCGACAAATGCTGGCTAATCCGGTCCTGGAAGACTTTGATGTCGAGGTGCTCGGATGAGAGCGGCAGTCATCCAATTCCCCGGCACCAACTGCGAACAAGACGTGATCGAAGCCTTAACCGCGATGGGAGGGCAGGCTGACCTCGTCTGGCACCGTGAGACCGATCTCCGCGATTTCGATGGTGTGATCCTTCCCGGTGGCTTTGCCCACGGTGACTACCTGCGCACCGGGGCCATCGCCCGTTTCTCCCCGGTAATGACCGAAATCATCAGGCTGGCTGGAGCCGGCGCACCGGTGGTCGGCATCTGCAATGGATTCCAGATTCTTTGCGAAGCGGGATTGCTGCCCGGGGCCTTCATCGCCAATCGCGATTTGGCCTTCATCTGCAGGTTCGTGGACACCGAAGTAGTGGACACAGGCACCGTGCTCACCCGCGCCACCAGCCAGGGCCAGCGAATTCGGGTTCCGCTGAACTCCTATGAAGGCCAGTGGGTCGATCCCTCCCAAACGGGCCGTGTGGTCCTCAGGTATGTGGGCGATCCAAACGGTTCTCAGCACCGGGCGGCGGGGGT
>JBFHXF010000210.1:0-2725 GCA_041599115.1 Acidimicrobiia bacterium | reverse complement strand
GATCCCTGCCAGGTCACGCTCGGTACCAACCGCTATCTGAAACTCGCCCGGGTCGAATCCGGCGATCGGTCGGCCCAGCAGACGATTGACCGCAGCAGCGAGCCGGTCTGGAACCGTCCCCATCGACTCGAACATCCCACCCCCACAATGCGCGCAGACGCCATACGCGGCGCCGCATCGGCGACAAGCCTCACCCTGACTCAGACGACTCCCACACGTCTGACACGAGCGGACCCGGCGGCAACTGGTACAGCGCATGGAAGCTTCACGGCTGCTGCGATGGGTAAAGAGGAAGACCCGACCCCCATCATCGGTAACCGCCCTGAGAGCAGCCACGACACGCTCGGAGACATATCCGGAACCGGGCGGATCACCAGATCGATCGACAACTTCGACCAGCGACCACGCTCGCCCTGGCAGACGAATCACTTCGGCTCCGCCGGCCATCACTTCCAGCGACGGAGTCGGGCCGAGAAAGCCGAGGCTGAACCCCTCCAGCCGCGATCTCCGGGTGAGCAGGTCGCGGACATGAACCGTGGGCGTCTGGCGATCCTTCATGGCCCGCCTTCCCTCCTCGAGCACCAAGCCGAGGGCCAGGCGTGGAAGCGCCCAGAAGGCCACCCGCGGTGTGCCGATCACCAGTCGACCCGGTGTTCGCGCAGCAACCCAAGCAGCGGTTATGTCGCGATCGACATCACCGAACCCACCGAGGACGCGCTCTCCGTACAGCTCCCGAGCCGACGAGAAAACACTCTCCGCCTCGACCGAGGTCGACACCACCACCACCACAGTCTGGTGAGTCGCCAGAACGACGCCCAAGGCCGGAAGCCAGTCGGCCGACCCCAGCCGGCCGGAGACCGCGATAAGGGGACCTCGCTGATGGGTTGCCGCATTATGCGCCAGCAACCCAAGCGGCCCCTTTTCGTTCCCCTCGACAACGCCGAGAGGGGCACCTGGAGAAGAAGCCTTGGGAAGGTTTGGCGGCGCACAACGATCGAGAAGCACAGAGAGTGGCGCCACATAGTGTGTCGCGGCCCATTCCAGGACACGAAGCAGCCTTTCGTCGAAAATTGGATGGTCAGATGAAAGGCCTGACACGGCCTTGAGCGGTCTTTCGTGATCGCCGGCAACTTCGACGACATACCCCCTGACCCGCCGTCCCGACAGCGGAACTCGAACGATCGAGCCCACCCCGGTGCCGGACATCAGGTGATCAGGGACCGAGTACCAAAACCCTTGGTCGACGGCGAAAGTCGCCAGCCGGGGCACGACCCGGACAGCATGGCTCAGAGCCCCGCGGCTCCCTTGATGGCGTCAACCCGGTCGAGACGCTCCCACGTGAAGCCGGGTCTTCCGAAATGACCGTATGCCGCGGTTGCGGCGAACACCGGAGAGGTCAGGTCGAGGCTCTTGATGATGCTGGCCGGCCGGAAATCGAACACCTCATCCACGACTTGCTCGATTGTCTCGAGCGGCACCTTTTCTGTCCCGAACGCGTCGATGTGTATCGAAAAGGGCTCCGCCTGACCGATCGCATAGGCCAGCTGGATCTCCAGTTTGGAGGCTACCCCCGCTGCCACCAGGTTCTTGGCTGCCCAACGTGCCGCGTAGGCCCCTGATCGGTCGACCTTGGTGGCGTCCTTGCCCGAAAAAGCCCCGCCACCATGTCGGGCATAGCCGCCGTACGTGTCGACGATCACCTTGCGACCCGTCAGGCCTGTATCGGCAACCGGTCCTCCCACCGTGAAGACGCCGGTCGGGTTGAAGATGAACTCGACGGCCCCACTCAGCATCTCTTCGGGTATCACCGGGGCGACGACGGTGTGGAAGACGTCCTCGGCCATCTCGCTGTGCGTAACGCCGGGAGCGTGATGGGCCGAGATCAGGACCTTGTCTACGGACACGGGGACTGCATCCTGGTAACGAACCATGACCTGGGTCTTGCCGTCTGGCCGCAAATAGTCGAGTTTCCCGGTCCTGCGAACCTCGGACAACCGTTCGGCAAGGCGATGTGCCAGCTGTATCGGCATCGGCATCAAGTCCTCGGTGTCTTCTACGGCGAACCCGAACATCATTCCCTGATCGCCAGCGCCTAAATCGTCGACACCCACGGCGATATCAGGACTCTGTGACTGGACCCGGTCCAGCACCTCGATCGTTCTGCTGGAGAAGCCGGGATCGAATCCGTCATATCCGATGGCCTCGACCGTGTCACGCACGATGGACTCGATATCGAGCTCTGACGCCACCGAAATCTCGCCGCCCACCACGGCCAGGCGGGTCGTGACTAGGACTTCGCACGCCACCCGCGCCGCTGGGTTGACCCTGAGGGCTGCGTCTAATACCGCATCCGAAATGGCGTCGGCGACCTTGTCGGGATGCCCCTCGGTGACCGACTCGGACGTGAAGTACGTGACTCGCATGTCGCCGGAGCTTATACCCGTATGCCGAGATCGGCTGCGACACGATCCCAAATCCGGCAAGCTACGTCGCGTTTTGACAACAGCGGAAATTCGACGGTTTCCCCGTTCTCCCCGATCAATACCACCCGGTTGGTTTCGGTTGCAAACCCTGAGCCTGGCTCAGACACATCGTTGTAGACAAGAAGATCGACCTTCTTGTCCTTTGCCTTCTCCAGGGCCCTCTCGATGCCTCCGGTCTCGGCGGCAAAGCCGACCACATAGGGTGCTTTGTCGCGGGCGACGACGGTGGCGAGAATGTCGGG
>JBFHXF010000209.1:0-2730 GCA_041599115.1 Acidimicrobiia bacterium | reverse complement strand
GTCAAGCGGCCATCGGATGAGAAATCCTTACCGGTGGCGACACGCTGGTCGTCCAGCTTGACGAGGTTTGCCTTGAACGCCTCGTCAGCCACCGAGAACGTGCCCTCAAGATCCCAGTAGCCGGCCGACCGGAACGCGATTCTCTCTCGCTCACGTTCGACGATGATGCGAGTCGCCACACTCTGGACACGACCCGCTGACAGCTTCGGTCGAATCTTTTTCCACAGCACCGGCGAGACCTCGTATCCGTACAACCGATCGAGCACCCGGCGGGCTTCTTGGGCGTCGACGAGGCGCTGATTGAGCTCGCGTGGGTTGTCGATTGCCTCCTGGATCGCCACCGGGGTGATCTCGTGGAATACCATTCGACGAACCGGGACTTTGGGCTTGAGAACCTCCGTGAGATGCCACGCGATCGACTCTCCCTCGCGGTCTTCGTCCGTTGCCAGGTAGACCTGATCCACCCCAGCCAGCACCGCCTTGAGCTTCTTGATTCGCTCTTTGCGTTCTTTGGGGATGACGTAGAGAGGTTCGAAACCGTTTTCAACATTGACCCCCAGGCGCGACCAGTCCTTACCCTTCGCCCGCGCCGGTATCTCGGCTGCCGAACGGGGCAGGTCGCGGATGTGGCCCATAGACGACTCGACAGCCACATCCTTTCCGAGGAACGCGGCAATGGTTCTCGCCTTTGTTGGCGACTCGACGATTACAAGGCTTTTCGGCATGCGTGACAGGAGTTGACCGTAAACGACATCCCTATGTCAACATGGTCATTGGTCCGGCTCCGCCGGTAGCGTGCGAAAACAGGTCAATGACCTGACCGGAATACGGAGATTCCAAGTGAGCAGATATGTTGCCCTCGAGGGCGGGGATGGGAGCGGGAAGTCCACCGTCGCCCTTGCCCTTGCCGAGCGGCTCCAGGCTCTGGGGAACGAGTCCGTGTTGGTGCGCGAACCCGGAGGGACCGAGATCGGCGAAGTGGTTCGAGGTCTGCTCCTCGATCGGGAATCGGTCGAGCCCTGGACCGAGGTGATGCTCTTTGCCGCGCAGCGGGCCCAGCTTGCCGGCGAGGTGATAAGGCCGGCGCTTGCCCGGGGAGCCTGGGTGGTCAGCGACAGGAGCTACTACTCGTCGATCGCTTATCAGGGTCGGGCTCGACGGCTGGGAGAGGAGATCGTGCGGAAGATCAACGAGGCCGGTCTCGGTGGGACCGTTCCCGACAAGGTCTTCGTTCTCGACGTAGATCCGGTTCTGGCCCTGGGACGTCAACATCGCCCGGATCGAATCGGTCGGGAGGGGGTTGAGTTCCAAGAGAGGGTGCGTGAGGCATATCGCGACTTGAGCCTGGCCGAGCCAGATCGGGTCGTCCTCCTGGATGGGATGGGGTCCGTGGCCTCGTTGCTGGACGCGATTTCGAGGAGTCTTGGATTGTGACCGATCCCTTCTCCTCTGTGATAGGTCATGGCGCCGTCACCGACCTTCTGATCCGCGATTCGTTGAAGCCGGCTCACGCCTACTTGTTCACCGGAGCCGAAGGTGTCGGCAAATCAACGGTGGCGCTCGAGTTCGCCGCGCTCCTCTTGTGTCCTACCACAGGGCTTCATGACGGTGAGTGTCGCTCCTGCCGGCTCGCCGGCCAGAGAGCCCACCCCGATCTCGGAGTCATCGAGCCCGAGGGAGCTACCAGCCTTGGTGTCGATCAGGCTCGGGCGGTGGTCGTCAGAGCCTCCATGAGACCGGTCGAGTCGGATCGAACCGTGTTTCTCTTCCCTGAAGCAGGATCGATGACTGATCAGGCGGCCAACGCACTGCTCAAGAGCCTGGAGGAGCCTTCCGCCTCCACAGTATTCCTACTGGTTGCCGAGTCGGAGGATGATTTTCCAGCAACGGTGGCGTCCCGATGCCGTACGGTGCATTTGGGCCGGGTGCCGACGACCGAAATCATCGAAGCACTCGAGGACCGTGGCCTGGAAAGCGAGGAGGCGTCCAATGTCGCCATCGTGTCTGGAGGACGCCCCGGTTTGGCTCTCGCCCTCATGAAGCGTCCCGAGGTGGCGAGTTTCAGAAGACTCTGGCTGTCGATTCCCGAGCAGGTCACTCCTCATCCCGGCGACGGGCAGAGGTTGGCGCAAAAGGTGCTGGCCGAGCTGGCTCCGCTCGTTGAGAAATCAGTGCTTCCTGACCTGACCAAAGAAAAGCAACAAAAGGCCAGCCGGCGGATAGAGCAGTCGCTCTTGATCAACGGTTTGGAGATCCTGGCCTCCTGGTACGCAGATTCTGCCTCCCTGCAAATGGGTGGCCCGGTGCGTAATACGGATCTCCCGTTGGGGCCCTTTACAGATGTCATCCCGATCAAGGCAGTGTCGTCTGCCGACCTGGTTCTCGATGCCGTGGTGGACGTCCAGGCGAATCTTCGCAGGGAACTGGTATTGGCCAACCTGTTTGCCACACTCGGTTCCGCCGGGTGATCTCGCTCATCTGATCGGCCGGTTTTAGAATCTTGGTCACCGCCGGAGTAGCTCAGTGGTAGAGCAATTCACTCGTAATGAATAGGCCAGGGGTTCGACTCCCCTCTCCGGCTCTCCGATTGATTGCCGGCCGACTTTGCTCGGGTGCCTCCTCCGAAATGATGCTGTCGCGGTTGGGGGGCGGCTCTTTGATTGCCGGCCGACTTTGCTCGGGTGCCTCCTCCGAAATGATGCTGTCGCGGTTGGGGGACGACCCTCGACT
>JBFHXF010000208.1:0-2746 GCA_041599115.1 Acidimicrobiia bacterium | reverse complement strand
TGAAGCACGGCCCCATCGCCCTCATCGAAAAGGGGGTGGTGGTCGTCGGCGTGGCCACCGACAGTCATGTCCGATCAAAGACCCTCTCCAACATGGAGGAGATGAAGGCGCGGGGCGGCACCATTGTCCTGGTTGCCGAGGAGGGTGACGACGTCGGCGATGTCGCCGACCATGTCATTCGTGTTCCCGCCGGGGCCGACCTGCTCTGCACGGTGACCTCGGTGGTCCCTCTCCAGCTGCTCGCCTATCACCTCGCCACCGCCAAAGGCATGGATGTCGACAAGCCGCGCAACCTGGCGAAGACAGTGACGGTGGAGTAGCGGTAATCCCCTATCGGGCCAGACGGTGGCTAAGGGTCGCCGCGGCCTCCAACGGGTCGTCATAGCGGAGCGTCCACACCCGTACCTGACGGGCGGTCTCGGTGGCCTGGTAAAAGGCCTGTTCGGGGTTCTTGTAATGGTTGAACGCATGCGTCAACAAGGCGCCCACGGCCGCCGACTGGCGCTGTTCCTCGAGGGCCAGAGCCTTGTGGCCGTATTCGGCGAGCACGAGATCGGTCAGCTTCGAGTTGTCGGGTGCGATGGAGCCACCGAGGATCCCCGGGGTGACGATGCGCTCCCTGGCGGACGGTTCCAGCCCCAGCGTCTCACAGCTCCAGGGGGAGAGAGCCATGGGTTTTGGGTACCTGACAACTGAGCCCGCGGCGTCGAAGACGAGGGCCTCGTCGGAGATGTATGAAAACCCGGACAGGACGCATGCCGCAGCCAACGTGCTTTTGCCACCCCCCGACTCGGCGGGGATGGCCACCACCGTGGACCCCAAAGCCACCACGGCGCTGTGAACTGCGAACTGGGCGCACTGTTCGATGGCGGAGCTATTGATGGCCGAGATCATGGCCCCGACCAGGTCGGCGCCCGCTTCGGTCGCGGAAGCGACGAGACAGTTCTTGTAGAGGCGGTGCCGTGACCCCGGTAAACCGGTCACCTGAAGAATGTTCGCCGCCCTGGCCGGACGCCGGGTCGTCTCGAACCCGCTGAGCAGCTCATCGACCTGCTCGGCCAGCTGCTCGTTTTGAAACACGAGTCGGAAGACGTTGCCAAGCACCAGATACCGTCGCTCCGCGACCCAGACCAGATCGCTCAGATCTTCCCTTCAGCCCGGTCTCGGCCTGATCCTCATGGGGATCGGATCTCGAGAAGCCGCGCCTCGAGCAACTGATCGACGGTGATCCCGACGTCCTCCCGGATGTCCTCTGCCGCGATCCGGTATGCCCCGGCAAGAAGCTGCACGATCTGCTCGACGGTGTGCTCTCCGTCGGCGAGGCGCCAGATGTCGCTGGCCGTCTCGTTGAGAACGGTGACCTGTTCCGTCATGGCGTCGTAGAGGCTGATATCCCCGGATACCTCGGTCTCGAGAAGGTGGTCGGAGAGGGGCCCCACCAAGCTGTCTCCGTTCAACACGGGTCGATGATAGGTCACGAATACGACTTCCGTCGTACAGACCAGTGATCATCTGTCGCGTAGAGTGGTCATGAGGGAGCCAGACGCGCTCGCACGAGGACGCCAGGAGTAACGAAATGCCAGACGAGCAAGGTCAGGGGATCAGCAGACGGGATCTGTTGAAGAAGGGTGCCGCCCTGGGAGGTGCCGTGGTGTGGGCGACGCCGGTGGTGCAGACCCTCGGCATGGGCCGGGCCTATGCCTCGACGGCGAGCCCGCCGCCGGACGGTGGCAAAGACATCTCCTATATCGGGATAAATGTTGTCGACTGCGAAGGCGAGGTCAATGATTTCTTTGTCAAGTGGGAGGCCGAGGGCGGCTGGGAGAACAATCCCGGAGCGGCACCCGAATGTGAGGACAAGGACTCGTTACCCGCCGGTATGAACGGAGGCTCGCTTGGGTTCGATATCCAGCCTGGCCCTAATGATTCGTGTAAGTGGCTTCTCATTCCCGACAATTACAGCGGCTGCACCATCGATGTCTGGGTCAAGGCCGGATCGAGCCAATCGACACCCATTCCGTGTAACAAGTATCTCGGGGTATCGCCCGGTCCTCTCTTGGTCTGCAGCGCCCCGATAACCTAAGACTCGACGAGTCCCAGATCCGAAAGTGTGTCCAGGGTCGCGGCCACATCGCGGGCCGCAACCTCGGACTCGATCCCGGTGAGTTCCACTATCGCCTGAGTGATTTCCTCCGGACTGGTCGACCCGTCGCACAGCTCCCAGATGGCGCGGGCGGTGTCATTGAGGAGATGGAGGGAATCGGTGGTCTCGTCGTAGACCGCCCAGTTAGCCGTGTCGGCCCGTTCCACCAATTCGCCGCGACGTCTGGGAAGTGTGCTCAAGAGTTCTCCTTTGCCTCCAGCTCGCCGATCTCGATGGCCAGACCCACCAGCTGTGCCTGCGAGTGGACGCCCAGTTTGCGATACACCCTCTGCAAATGGGTGCGCGCCGTGGCCGGGCTGATGTAGAGCCGTTCGCCGATCTCGTCCCTGCTGGCTCCTCTCGCTGCCAGGTGAAACACCTCTCGCTCTCGGTGGGTCAGGTCGGCCAGGGCGGTATCGGCCCCGGCACCGGCCCTTCTGCGATCCACCAGATGTCGAAGCAGGGTGCCCAGCAGGTCGGGTGGTATCACCGCCCCTCCCTCGGATATCTCCAGGACCGCGTTCCGGACTTGATCCAGCGACGCCGATTCGGGGAGAAAGCCCCGACATCCGGCATCCACCGCCGGTATCAGATAACTGGCCG
>JBFHXF010000207.1:0-2752 GCA_041599115.1 Acidimicrobiia bacterium | reverse complement strand
CGGAGGGTGGTGTCGCATTCGGACGATGGTGACGGTGTAGAGGGCGCTGTTAGCGGCTCGGCCTCCGCTCCGGTGTTCTGCGTCTTGGTTCGTGACGGAAACTGGGATGGAAAACTCCCCACCGAGGGCGGGTCCGTGAGGACCACCGGAGGTGGATCATGGCAGAGCGACAGGGCGCGGGGAAGCGTCGCCGGCGGCGGTATCTGACCCCGGCCGAGAAGTATCAGGTGTGGTGTGAGGTCATCTCGGGCCAGGGCACCCAGCGCGAGATCGCGGACAAGTGGGGTGTCGACCGTTCGACGGTGGTGCACATCGTCAAGACGGCCAAGCAGTCGGCGCTCAGTGGCCTGTCTGCGTCGAAGCCGGGTCGTCCCGGCAAGAGCCCCGAGCAGGCTGCGCTGGAGGACGCCCAGGTGGAGATCGCCCGGTTGCGGGAGACGATCACCGAGCAGGCGATCGAGCTGCATCTGTTCCGGGGAAAAGACAGTTGGGACTGAACGCCGGCCCGGTCCCAGCCAGGGTGGACGCTGCGGTCAAGGCCGGCCTGTTGGAGCTGATCGACCAGGCGGTCGAGGGTGGGTGGACGGCCCGACGTGCCTGTGGGGTGGTGGAGCTCAACGAGGATCGTGCCGGGCGGTGGCGCCGGCGGCGCAACACCGGTCTCGGTCTCGACGATGCCGTGTCGGGACCCGACGAGCCGTTCCATGCGCTACTCAGCTGGGAACGCGAGGCGATCTTGGAGCTGTTCGACGAGTGGGGTGAGATCGACCGGTCACACCGCAAGCTCGCCCACCGTGGGTCACGGCTGGAGCAGGTGTTCGTCTCGGAATCCACCGTTCTACGGGTCCTGCGGGCTGAGAACCTGGTGTTGCCGGCACGCCCGGCCCGGGAGCCGGTGGCGGCCCGGCCGTGGCCGGACTGGGTCGAGTACCGGCCCTGCCAGGTGTGGGGCCACGACTTCTCCGCCTTCCCCTCTGCCCGCCGCGATGCGCTTGGGATCCTTGACCTGGTGTCACGCAAGTGGATCGCCACGCTGCTGGTGGTCCACCAACGCGGCGAGTCCGAGCACGTCAAGGCGATCTACACGATGGCGCTGGAAGCCGAGGGCCTCCTCGCCGAGGCCGAGGCACGCATGATCGATCCGAACGCTGACGAGCTGTTGCCGATCCTGCTCGCCGTCTCCGACGGCGGCCCCCAGATGGTATCCGGGACCACCCGCGAGTTCATGGCGCTGCACGCGCTGGCGATGCACGTCGGACGTCCCGGGACCCCCACCGACCAGGCCCACATCGAGTCGCTGTGGGGCCACGTCAAGGGAGAGTGGCCCCACCTCGAAGCCATCCGCGACCCCGCCGTGCTCGAGGCCGAGCTCGAACGCATCCGGGTCGAGTACAACACGGTCCGGCTCCACGCCGGCATCGGATACGTCACCCCCGACGATGAACACGAAGGACGAGGAGCACAGATCCGCAAGGCTCGACGCGAAGGCATGCGCCGCGCACGCTCCCAGCGCATCGCCTACCGTCGGAACAACCAAACAGGCAGGACCTGACCGTGGTGGGGAGTTTCCTCACCGAAGTCCGTCATTAGCTCAGACGCACCTCACCTTTGAGTAGCGATTCAGCACGGCTTCCGCAGCGTCCGTGTACGTCAGGCGGCCCTCGGTCATGCGTTTCTCCTATGTCAAGCGGCCCTGGCTGGGGCGGCTTGAGCGGGTCTTGTGTCTTTGATCATGGTTTGGTGGACGACGTCGGTGAGTCGTCGTTTGAGAACACGGATTGCTTCTCGTTTGGTTTTGCCGGCTGTCATGTGTTTGGTGATCAGTTCCTGGGCTGGAAAGTGAATACGCATCTGGGTGACGGCGATGCGATGTAACGCAGCGTTGGTTTGGCGGTTGCCGCCCCGGTTGAGCCGGAACCTTTGGTTGTTGCCGGTCCACACCGGAATGGGTGCGGTGCCGGCGAACATGGCGTAGGCGTCGCGGCTACGGAACCGGGTGATGTCGGCGGCTTCGGCGACCAGTTTGGCTGCGGTCAACGCTCCACATCCGGGAAGCTCCAACAGGGAAGGGACGATCTCAGCGACCCTGGAGGTGATCTCTGTCTCCAACTGGTTGGCTTCCCGGGTGATCTCCCGGATCCGGGTCACTTCCCGGCGGGCCAGGTCAGCCACCACCCCAGGGTGAGCTTCGAGGACCTTGGCGATGTCATCGAGGGTCCGGTACCGGCTCAGCGACGACGGGGCAGGGTCATAACCGGGTTCGAGTTCATGGAGCCGCCACCTGAGCCGGTTCTGGAGAGCCGTTCTCTCTTTGACCAGGGCTTCGCGGTAGTCGACCAGCAGCTTCACCTCACGGGACGGACCATCCAGTTGCGCCACAGGCAAGTCTGGTTCCCGCAACGCAGCCCTCGCTACCGCCAAGGCATCGATCGGATCCGACTTGCCCCTCGTCCGGGCGCTCCGCCGCTGACCGGCCATCATCTTCGGTGGCACCCGCACCACGGTCTCTCCTGCAGCCAACAAGTCGGCCTCCAAACGACGAGACAGATGCCGGCAATCCTCAATCGCCCACCGACGCTCACCGAACTGTGCCGCCCACCGCACCACCCGCAGATGACCCTCCGCAGTCGCCGCCACCGTCACCGACCCCAGCTGAGCGCCGGCCTCATCAGCCGCCACCACCGTATGGGTTCTCTTGTGGGCATCCGTCCCCAAAACGACCATCATGGTCCTTGTCCTCTCTACTCGAGGG
>JBFHXF010000206.1:0-2788 GCA_041599115.1 Acidimicrobiia bacterium | reverse complement strand
GGTGGCGGCGGTGATGGCTGGTCAGTTGCGGGAAGTCGGGGCCTCATGATCAACGTTGCAATCAACGGTTTTGGGAGAATCGGCCGAGCCGTTTTGCGCATCATCGCGACAAGGCCAGAGTCAGGAATCCGAGTGGTTGCCATCAACGACCTGTCCGACGATGACATCCTGGGATACCTCCTCGAATATGACTCTGTCATGGGCAGATTCGAACAGGAGGTCACCGTCTCCAACGGCGTGATGACGGTCGGAGACCACGAAATCATGATGCTCATGGAACGCGATCCCTCGAGACTCCCCTGGGCCGACCTCGAGGTGGACGTTGTCGTCGAATCCACCGGCGTCTTCCGGGATCGAGCCTCCTTGCAGAAGCACCTGGACGCTGGGGCCAAAAGGGTGATCCTCACCGTGCCGGCCAAGGATGCCATCGATGAGACCGTGGTGCTTGGCGTTAACGACGACCAACTCGACGCCGGCGACCTGATCGTGAGCAATGCCTCATGCACCACCAACTGCCTGGCTCCACTGGCAAAAGTGCTCGACGACGCCTTTGGAATCCGCAAGGGAGTCATCACCACCGTCCACGCCTATACCAATGATCAGGTGCTCGCTGACGTGCCTCACAAAGACCTCCGCCGCAGCCGGGCGGCCACCGAGAACATCATCCCAACCACGACGGGAGCAGCCAGAGCCGTCGGCCAGGTGCTGCCCGGACTTGATGGCAAACTCGACGGATTGGCCATGCGGGTACCCGTCCCAGACGGGTCGACGGTCGATTTCGTAGTCGAGTTGGAGCGGGACGTGACAGTGGAAGAAGTGAATGCAGCGGTGCGAGCGGCAGCAGACGGACCACTGGCAGGCATCATCGAATACAACGAAGATCCGATCGTGTCGACCGACGTCATCGGAAACCCACACTCATCGATATTCGATGCTGCCGGCACCCAGGTGCTCGGCGGAAAGCTGGTGAAAGTGATGTCCTGGTATGACAACGAGTGGGGTTACTCCAATCGCGTCGTCGACCTCATCGAGCGACTCAGCGAGGTCATGGCGGCCGAGGGCGCCTAGCCCGAAGAGCACCCAGCCGGCCAAGCCGGTCAGCGATGCTCCTCCAGGAACTCCGCCTTGATGATCCTACGGAGAGTCTTACCGGCGACACTCAACGGGAATTCATCCCGGACGATGACCTTCGCCAATTTCTGGTAGCGAGCCTCGACCCTGGCGTTGGCCCAGTCGCGAAGCGCATCCGGGTCCGCCTCGGCGATCAACGTCACGGCTGCCACCGGCTGCTCACCCCACTTGGCGTCCGGGACCCCGAACACCGCAACATCCTTCACCGAAGGATGTTGCACCATGACCTCTTCGATGTCACGCGGATAGACATTGACGCCTCCCGAGATGATGAGATCCTTCTTTCGATCAACCAGATAGAGAAAGCCGTCCTCATCGACGAACCCGAGGTCGCCGGTATGTAGCCATCCATCGCGAAGCGTCTCCGCTGTCAGATCTGGACGCTTGTAGTACCCGGGCATGGTGATCGGCCCGCGGCCGACGATCTCTCCCACCGAACCCGTTCGGGCCTCGGCTCCGTCGTCACCCACGATGCGCATCTCGTAGAGCGGCGGCGGAACCCCCACCGATTCCTTCTTACGCCCGAAGTCGAACTTGTCAAGGATGGTGACGAACCCCTCTGTCAGACCGTATAGCTCGTAGAACCGGCCGGGCAGTCGGCGGTCAAACTCCAGCTTGTGTTCGAGGTGGAACGGTGCGCCAAGCGAGCACACACATTCGAGATGGGGAAGGTGGGCCTCTGAGAACTCGTCGTATTGCATCATCTCGATGATCTGAGAGGGAACCATCACCACGTGGGTCACCTTCTCTTTCGCCATCTTCTCGAGCATCCTCGGTGCATCGAAACCCGGCATCAACACATAGGTGCACCCGGTGTACCACGAAGGCACCAGCCCGAGGAATGATCCGTTGAAAACGAGAGAACCCGAGTGAAGAATCACACTTTCGCGGTGAATCCGAAAAGAATTCGCAAATCCCGTCCCGTAGGCAGTGCGGACAGAATGAGTGTGCACTATCCCCTTGGGGTCGCCGGTCGTGCCCGAGCTGTAGATGATGTTGAACACGTCGTCGTCGCTGATCACCGGCACATCGGGTTCCCGGGTTTGGCCACCGGCCAGATCCGGATAGCGCCGGTATCCTTCGGCGTCTCCGTCGATCAGGAACACCCGGTCCTCTGCGAGGTCGAGATCATCCCGAACACTGTCGAGATGCTCCACCATTCGCGACATGGTGAACACGGCACGTGAGTCCGCGTTGTTGATCAGTTTTGTCAGACCCGATCCACGAAGCAGGGGACTGAGAGGGACAACGACGAAACCAGCTTTGGCCGCAGCCAGATACAGCTCAATGATCGTCGGAGAATTATCCAGGAGGAGCGCGATGGAGTCGCCCTTCGACAAACCCTCTTCATGGAGGCTGTTGATGAGACGATCGACGCGCTGCTTGAGCTCGGACCAGGAGAACCTGAGGTCCTCGAACACCAATGCGGTTTGATCCGGCCGGTACCTGGCCTGGCGATCGAGGAGGGTGCCGAGTGCCAACGCTTCACCACCCGCCAACGGTGGCTGCGCGGTTTTGGCTCACCCCGGACAACTGGCTGAAAGCCCCAGCGATCACTTTCTCTGACAACTTCTTAGAGCGAATACTTCTCAATTATTCAGCGTCCGCCAGATCTTCTCGGGTGTGGCAGGCATGGACAATTCGTCGACACCGAGGG
>JBFHXF010000205.1:0-2818 GCA_041599115.1 Acidimicrobiia bacterium | reverse complement strand
GCGTCACCCGGGCTGGTGTCGGCTACCGTCGACCACTCGGCCGCGTGATCCGCGATGTATTGCTCGGCGTCGCGCGGCTCCAGTCGCGCCAGGGTCCGCAGCCACCGGGCCAGATCGCGCGGTGAGCGGGCCGATCGGCCGGTCCTCCTGGGCCGACGGTCTCGATTCATCTCGCTCATGAGAACTCCTCTGCCGACCGGGGCACTGCACCCCGCGAGGAGCTCAGACCACCGACGTTGCGGTCGAGACTCGGAAGGGGACAGCGCCCTTTGGTTTCGGACTGTCGGCGGTCATTGACCGCAACCTCCTAAAGACAACCTCACGATATTAGAACACCCGAACCGGGACGCGGCTCTTGGGCACACTCATCCGAGGGAATCCTGCGTTCAGCCACCTCTCAGACCCTCTCAGCCTGTCCACAGGAGGGCGGAGGCATGCTGTCGGTGGCCGGAACAACAGGACCGGCATTACCAGGAGGTCACTCGATGACTAAGGAGAAGAAGCCCGCAAAGCGGATCTACACCCTCGCCGCAGCAATAGGCCTGGCCTTGGGAGCCATGGGGATTGCAGGTGCAGCGACTAGTGGGTCGACGCCGGCCACCGAACAGGTGCAGCCAGCGGCTGTCACCGCAGAAGAGTCAACCGCCCCGGAAGTGGCGGAGGCTCCGGGTGACGAGGCCACCGACGGGATCGACCACCAGTTCGAAGGTGAAGAAGTCGGAAACAACGGCGACGGCGTTGCCGATGCCAACGAAGCCTCTGAAGTGGAATCCCCGTCCGACGAAGGTGCCGAAGTGGAAGCACCCGGTGACGAGGCCGACGGGATCGACCACCAGTTCGAAGGTGAAGAAGTCGGAAACAACGGCGACGGCATACCAGACGCCAATGAGGCCAACGAGGCTGTCGAAGCCCCGACCAGCGGCTGATAGAGGAATCCTCCTCCCCAAGCGAAGAGGACCGGGTCGGTAAGGGCCCGGTCCTCTCGCGTCCACGGGATTCAATCCATAGACGACCCCACCAAGTCCTCGTTCAATCCAGAAGGGAGAAGGATCGTGACCAAAGCTCCTCCAAGGATGGTGTCCCCTCCAATACTGACACGCCCGCCATGGGCCTCGAGGATGCTTCGCACCACGGGCAGTCCCAACCCGGTGCCTCCGGTCTCACGAGATCGGGCTTCATCGAGACGAACGAATCGTTCGAAGACCCTCTCGCGGTCGACCTCGGGAATGCCGGGCCCGTCATCGGCAACGCGGATGATGACGCTTTCCCTTGTTGCGGTGGTTTCGATCCTCACGATGTGGGCCGCGTGTTGGGTCGCGTTGTCGAGGAGGTTGCGCATCACCTGACCCATTCGGCGACGGTCACCAAATACGGGGACTGATTCCATCAGCTCCGTGTCGAACGAAACGGGCACATGTCCGCTGCCGCTGACCTCCTCTCTGATGACATCAGCGAGGTCGAACCGGGCACGATCGAGAGCCATTCGGTGCTCATCGGTTCGTGCCAGCACCAGTAGATCTTCAACGAGAGCAGCCAGCCGGCGGCTCTGTGCCACGTAGTCGGAAGCAAGCTCAGTCACAGTGAAAGCATCCGGGTTGGCCTCGGCAACCTCTGCCATGGTCAGAAGCGTGGTCACCGGACTCTTGAGCTCGTGTCCGGCGTCGGAGGTGAAGCGGCGTTGACGAGACACCGAGGTCTCCAGGCGCTCCAGCATTCGATTGAGGACGACGGCCAGTCGACGGATCTCGTCGTCGGGTGCGGGTTCCGGGATTCGAAGGTGCAGATCGGTATACGAAATGGCATCGGCACGCTCGGCCATGGCCTCCACCGGCTGAAAGGCCCGCCGGGTGAGCCGCCAAACCGTCAGGGCGACCAGCAATGCGATCGCAGGAACACCCAGTGCCAGCAGGGGAATCAAGGTCCGTGTGGCGCTCTCGACTGCGACAAGGGACCCCGCGGCCAACACTGTGGCCTGGCTCTCTCCAAACCTCACGCTGGAAACAGCGACAAGAAACGGCCCATCGTCGCCCTCCCCTCCCTGACCCTGACTTGCGTTCTCTGCCGCGTCGAGTGAACCCACTTGAACCAGCGTCATGGCACCGGACAATTGGGCCGGGTTGAGAATCGGGCTCTGACCTTCGATATCCGCGGTCGATGAGACAACCACCCCGTCGACCAGGACCTGGACCGAGATCCCCCCGACCAGTGGCACCGAGGCCGGGAGCGGCCCGGCGCCGATTTGGGAGGCCAGATCCGCCGAACGTGCCGTAACCGTCGTCTTCACGGACCGAAACAGTGCCGATCTCGTTGCTGCGATGAGCAGCACGCTGGATCCCGCCAGAACCAGCCCGACCGCCACTGTCGCGATGATGGTCGTGCGAGCGCGAACCCCCAGTCGGGAAACCGTGGCTCGCTGCGGGTTCATCGGTCGGCCCGCAGGCGATAGCCAACCCCGCGAACCGTCTCAATCGTCCTTCGGTCAAAGGGTCGGTCGATCTTCTTGCGTAGGTAGCCGACATACACCTCGACGATGTTTGGGTCACCATCGAAGTTCCAATCCCACACTGCGTTCAAGATATCGAGTTTCCCAACGGCATCTCCCGCATGTCGCATGAGATACTCGAGCAGGGAGAACTCCTTGGCGGTCACGCTGATCTCGGTCTCACCCCTCGCCACAGTGTGGGCTGCCGGATCGAGACGAAGGTCATCGACCTCCAAAACGGCTGGCCTTCGCGGTGCTCCTCGTCGCGCCAAAGATCTGATACGAGCCGAAAGGACCACAAAGGAAAACTGTTTCGTCAGGTAGTCGTCCGCCCCG
>JBFHXF010000204.1:0-2844 GCA_041599115.1 Acidimicrobiia bacterium | reverse complement strand
GGGCAGAAAGTCGGTCCGTCGTCGCCGGGTGACACCAAAACCAGCAGCAGCGCGACAGAGAACGGCCCCACCAGCAATGCCCTATCACGCCATGTCTGCAGTGTCATGTGAAATATGAGGAGAAGCTCAGAAAGCCCGCCAAGAAGAGGAACAGGAACACCAGAGCGATGCCGAAGAAGACAGTGCCAATGATGCCCACGATCCGGGCGGCGTTGGCAGTTCCCTGATTCTCCGGGTTACGTCGGCCCGCCGCGATGGCCTCGAGCTCCTTGTTGGCCATGACCCAACCCACGATGGCCAGGGGCTGAAAACAGACGAGTCCGAGGATGCTCAGGACCAGGGCAGTGGTGGATTGGCTGTTTTCCGGGTAGGCGGTTGCCCTTGGAGGAAAGCTCATGTGTTTCTCCTATGTCAAGCTGCCATGGTGTGGCTGGCTTGGAGGGGTTGTGTGTCTTGGTCCATGCTATGGGCCTACTTTCCGAGGCGGTCGAGGCTTCGGTACAGGACCGAGGCGGGGGTGAGGAACCAGGGCCGACCCCGGTAGTAGAAGCGGCCCCAATCGGGGATCTTCGAGAATACGCTGGGCGGGTCCTCGCCCAGAATCATTCCGGCCAGCTCATGTCCCAGGAGGGTCGAAAGCCCGACGCCATGACCGCCATATCCCATGGCGTACCAGACCCCATCGACCCGCCCAATGTGCGGAGTGAGATCGAACGGGACACCCAGTCGTCCTCCCCAGACGTGGGTTATCTCCCTGCTTTCGAGTGAAGGCCAGAACTCGAGAAGACGTTTGTGGAGATCGTGCGCCGACTCCTCGAGGTCGAGCCCCGGGTGCAGATTGCGCCTGCCACCGATGAGGATGCGGTTGTCGGGCGTCCTCCGCATGTAGTTGAGGAGCCGTCGCTTTGTGTACGACATCGAGTTCGTTGGAAAGAAGGCTTTGGCCTCGGCATCCGGCAGGGGCTCGGTGACGATGACATAGGAACCGATCGGAACGACCTTTCGGGCCAGTGTCGGAATAGGTTCGGTGGTGGTGTAGCCGTTGGTGGCCACGATCACCTCGCCCGCTTTCACCCGTCCCAAAGGGGTCTTGACGGTAAAACCGATTGGCTCCCTGGCAATGGAGGTTGCCGGACAGTGAGGCACGAGCTCAGCTCCGGTTCGTGTCGCCGCGCTGGCAAGGCCGAAGACCAGCGCGGCGGGATGCACTCCGATGCCTTCGGGTTTGTGCAGACCGGACAGAAATCGCTCCGAGCCACCGACGAGGTCGGGAAGCCGAGACGAATTGACGACCTCCCAGTCGACCCCGAACTGCTCGCGGTACCAGCGGGCCGTGGCACGGAAGTGCGCGAGGTCTTCACTCCGCAGGCCGAGGGCGGTCATACCGCCGTGGACGATCTGTGAGTCCAGGTCGTACCTGCTGGTGTGATCGATGATGATCTCGACCGATCGGACCGTGGCTCTCCACATCTCCCTGGCAACCTCGGGACCATGCCTTCTCTGAACCGCCTTCATTCCCGCCTTGACGTCGGGTGACACCATCCCGCCGTTCATCGATGATGCTCCTGATGCGATGTCGCCGCGCTCCAGGATCGCAACCGAGCGACCGGCCTCTGCCATCCGAATTGCGGCCGACAACGCGGTGAGTCCGGAACCGACGACGGCAACGTCGGCCTCGGAGGGCAAGTCAGATCCAAGGGCCTCCGGTCTGGGGTGATCGTCGACCCAGAAAGGAGTCTGTTTCACAGACCCTGCAGGCCCTTCCTGAACAGGTCCGCCATTTCGCTGACCTGATCTGGGGTCATGATGAAGGGCGGTGACACCTGGAGCCCTCCTCCGGCGATGGCTCTGGTGAGAACACCGGCTTCTCGACACGCGGTCGCAGCGCGGTAGGGAAGGTTCTCATCGTCTCCCACCTTGAGCTGGATGGCGGCAAGGGCACCGACGCCCCGTCTGATGTGATCGACCACCGGCAGATCCTCGAGGGGAAGGAGTGCTTCGTACAATTCTGATTCCAGGTCGGCCGCCCTCTGCAGGAGACCCTCCCGCTCGATGATCTCCATGACCTTCAGACCGGCGACACAGGCGGTGGCGTGGCCCGAATAGGTGTAACCGTGGCGAAAGACGAGTCCAGGAGTCTCGAAAAACGGCTGAGCCACCTTCGGTGATGCAACCACGCCGCCGAGAGGGGCGTAACCACAGGTGACGCCTTTGGCGAAGGTGATCAGATCAGGTTCAAGCTCGTATTTGTTGGCGGCAAACCAATCTCCCACTCTTCCGAAACCGGTGATCACCTCGTCGGAAACGTAGAGGCCCCCGGCACTCCTCACCAGGTTCCTGACAGTCGTCAGGTACCCGGGATCGACCGGCCGAATGCCGCCGGCCCCGATCACCGGTTCGACATAGATGCCGGCAATCCGCTCCGCTCCGGTATGTTCGATTGCTTTTTCCACTGCGTCGGAGTCGTCGAATGGGACGATGACGATGTCGGAGACGAGATCGCCCCCGTAGCCCTCCCGGTTGGCTCCGAGACCGCCGAGACTTGTCCCGTAGGGGTGCATGCCGTGATAGGACCATTCCCTCGAGATGAAAACGGTTCGTTCTGGCTGCCCCATCGCATTGAAGTAGCGGCGGGTCAACTTGGCCGCCGTATCGACGGCGTCGGAGCCACCTGAGCCAAAGAACACCTTCGATCCGGAGTCCGGCGACACCGAGGCGATACGTTCCGCCAGTTCGAGCGGGGGCCTCGTCCCGTAGTCGATAAAGGCGTGGAAAGCGGGGAGTTTCCTCATCTGGGTGTTCATGGCGTCGATGATCTCGTCCCGCCCGTAGCCCACATTCATG
>JBFHXF010000203.1:0-2846 GCA_041599115.1 Acidimicrobiia bacterium | reverse complement strand
GCCGTGGGGTCCTACCTGGCAGAACGCCTTTCGGCCGAGGGCCAGGACGTGGTCGTGATCGAGGACGACGAGCGCATCGCGTCCGACCTGCAGAATCGGATCGACGCACTGGTGATCAAGGGCAACGGCGCCAGCAGCCACACTCTCGAAGAGGCGGGTGCGGCCAAGGCGGACCTGATGATCGCTGCCTCCAACTCCGACGGTGCCAATGTCCTGGCGTGTCACACCGCCAAGGAGTTGGGGGCGACCACAACCATCGCCCGCGTCGAGGACCCGGAGATAAGAGAAGGCGCCCGCCGACTAGGCGTAGACGTCGTAATCGATCCATCTTCGACCGCGGCCGAAGAACTGGTCGGAATCGTCGGTTTCGGCGGGGCCAGCGAGCTCGTCCAGTTCGCAGACGGAGCGCTGGTGATGGTCGGCGGCTTGGTCGCTCCCAACGCTCCTATCACCAAGGGCCCGTTGCGACATCTTCGCCTTCGCTCGGCGGAATGGGGGTGGGTGGTCGCCGCCCTGGTCAGAGAGGGCCGGACCATCGTCGCCCACGGTGACACCGTCGTGCAACCCGGGGACCACGCCCTGGTGATGACACCCCGCGAGCACGTTGACGATGTGACCCGGATGCTCGGACTGAAGAGACGCTACATCGATAGGGCCATCATCATGGGCGGCACGCGGCTCGCCGAACTGTGCGCCGCAAGAATGTCGGTGGCCGGCCTGGCCGTGGTGATGGTGGACGAGGACATCGAACGGTGTAACGGGCTGGCCTCGCGTCACCCGGACTCACTGGTGGTCTGCGGCGACCCCACCGATCCCGAAGTCCTGGGCGAGCTCGACCTGGGAGTCAAGGACGTGGCGCTGGGCCTCACCGGCTGGGACGAGGTCAACCTGCTCGCCTGTCTGGTTGCCAAGGCCTACGGAGCCGGCATGGCGATCTCGAGATTCAATCGGATTGCATATGTCGGGCTATTGACCGGCGTGGGCATCGACGCTGCCGTTTCGAGCCGGCTGATGGCCGCCAGCGCCATTCTCAGATTCGTCCGACAGGGTGCCGTCGAGCAGGTGGCGACCTTCTCGGACACCGATGCAGAGGCCATCGAAATCGAAGTCACCCACGGCGCCCGAGCGGCAGACAAGAGCCTTCTCGAGCTGGACCTTCCGGTCGGGGTGATCATCGGCGGCATCTCCCGCAACGGAACGACATTCGTCCCGGACGGTTCCACCGTCATCAGGGGTGGCGACCACATCATCTTCTTCGCCCTGTCCCGGGACATCGAGGAGTCGACGGCCCTGTTCACGGTATGAACACCAACCACCCACGTCGAGGGCACTCCCCCGCGGTCCTGTTGATGATGACCGTGACGTACGTGGTCGGCTCGGCGCTGGTCTATGTCGCCATCGCCATGATCATCGCGGCGGCGGTGTCGCTGTTCTACCGGGAGTTCGATTCGGCAGGATGGATAACCGTTGCAGCCGGGGCAACGGCTGCCTCCGGTTTCATCATGCGGCGCCTTGTCCAAAAACCCACATCGATATCTGTCAAGGAGGGTTTTGCGACCGTTGGCCTGTCATGGTTCGTTTTCTCGATCTTCGGAGCCCTCCCCTACCTGCTGACCGGTGAGATCCCGGGCATCACCAACGCGGTGTTCGAGACAGCCTCGGGTTTCACCACGACAGGGGCCTCAATCCTTGCCGACCCCGGAGTGCTCTCACATGGGATCGCGTTCTGGCGTGCCTTGACGCAGTGGCTGGGCGGTATGGGCGTCATCGTCCTCGGAGTGGCCATCCTCCCCTTGCTCGGAACCGGGGGCATGCAACTGGCCCGCGCCGAGTCTCCGGGGCCGACGCCGGACCGTCTCACACCGAGGTTCCAGGAGACGGCGAAACGCCTCTGGCTGGTGTACGCCGTCATCACCTTGATCGAAATCGGCCTGCTCTGGGCGGGGGACATGACAGGCTTTCAATCCGTCATTCACTCGTTCACGACCATGTCGACGGGAGGGTTCGGCACCGAGGCGACTTCCATTGCCGGGTTCAGTCATTACACCCAGTGGGTGATGACCTTTTTCATGTTCGTGGCCGGTGTGTCGTTTGCCCTCCATTTCAGGGCGTTCTCAAAACCAAGGGAATACTGGAAGAACTCGGAGTTCAAGCTTTATGTGGCCATAACGCTGCTGGCGGTGATCGTGGTGGCGGGGGGATTGTTTCAGGATCTCGGACCCGCCGACGCCATCAGGAACGCCGCCTTCAACACGATCTCGATCACAACCACGACTGGTTTCGCCTCCACGGATTTCGGGCTCTGGCGGCCCGCCTTGCAGATAATGATCGTCGGGCTGATGTTCGTCGGCGGCATGGCCGGATCGACCGCCGGCGGCATCAAGACGTTTCGGATCGGGGTGCTGGGAAAAGCGGCCTTTGCCGACATCCGGCGCCTGGTCCATCCCCGGGCTGTCCTCGTGACCAGGTTCGGCGGCCAGAGAATCACCGAACCCGTCGTCGAGGCGGTTCAGTCGTTCTTCCTGTTCTACATGTTCTTGTTCATGGCGTCTGTGTTCTTGGTTGCCTTCATCGACGCCAACCTGACCGAGGGTCTTGACCTGGTGACTGCCACCAGCTCGGTGGCGGCATCCATCGGGAACATCGGGCCGGGGCTGGGTGAAGTTGGCCCGGCCGCAAACTACGCGGCGATGCCGGGTTTGGTGAAATGGCTCCTCTCCAGTCTGATGATCGTCGGCCGTCTCGAGATCTTCCCGGTGCTGGTCCTGTTCACCAAGGATCTCTGGAAGAGGTGAGCCAGCTCGCTTCGCTCGCGGTTTTGAGTTTTGAGTTTTGAGTTTTGAGTT
>JBFHXF010000202.1:0-2860 GCA_041599115.1 Acidimicrobiia bacterium | reverse complement strand
ATCTCCTAGAAGTCCCCGGCGACAGGTTGCATCCCGGTTCCAACCCAGAAGCTGTAGTTGGCCACCCCGGTGGTGTTGGTGTTGCGGAGGTAGATGGTCCCGTTGGACGGCCGGTAGAGGCCGATGCTGTCGGCTCCGTCTGCGTCCCAGTCACCGGAGAAAACCACATCACCGGAAACCCCGTAGAAGAACTCGATGTTGGCCACCCCCTGAGTGTTGGCGTCACGCAGGTAGACAAACCCGTTAGAGGAACGTCTGAGCCCTGGAGTGTCGATCCCGTCACCATTCCAGTCTCCCACGAAGGCGACGTCGCCTCCAACGCCATACAGGAACGAATAGTCCGCCGCCCCCAACCCGCCGTCGGCAGAACCCAGCTTGTTGATGATGTAAAACCGGGCTTCCGACGGCCGGTAGATCGAAACAGTGTCACAACCGTCCCCGTTGAAATCACCCGCCAGAGGCATGTCACCAGGAACCCCGAAGAAATAGGAGACGTCGGCGACACCCTGAGTGTTCGAATTCCTCAAATACACATACCCATCCGACCGGCGGTACAAACCCGGGGTGTCCACCCCGTCACAATTCCAATCCCCCATAAACGCCACATCCCCAGGCACCCCGTAGTAGATGCTGGAGAGGGTGCCATCAAGAGAGCGGTACACCCATTGGCCGGTGGTCCCATTGTGGAGAACGGGTCTGTCGGAGCCGTCCGGCGGTGGTGGTGTTCCGGTCCAGTCGACATCGAAGTAGCGCGACTTGAGGCCCAGCGCCGACTGAAAAGTGCCGCCACTGACCGTCGTCGTGGTGATCAGATCGTTCTTGACGCCGTCGATGCGAACCGTCTTCGCAGTCCCTGATGAGTTGTGCGCAGTCACCTCGATCCGATGGACCGATGTGAACCCGAATGCAGAGGCGATGGACGACGGGGCAAAGCTTCTCGTCCAGGCGTAATTCGGGTTGATAGCCGGATCCAACGACCAGGGATCCGGGACGGAGCGGAGATAGGCAAGCGCGGCCCCTCCCCAGGCGTTCTCGTTGTCATCGGTGTACCCCCCGGTTGAAGAGGAGTAGAAGGTCGGTACCACTCCGACGCTGGAATGACTTACGACCATGCCGCTGGTACCCCGAGCCAGCGTGTCCCACCGGCCACTGCTGTCGGTCTCGCGAAGCCATCCCGAATACACCTGTGACAGGGTGGTCGAGTAGAGGTGACACCAACACGAGTTGGTAGTCGAAGTGCTGAAACCGGGTTCCGGCCCACGGAGCAGTGATCTGTTGATCCCGTAGCTGCGGGCGGCAATCGCCTGGGTCTGGAGGGAGGCGTCCGGCCAGGAGATTGGGACCTCATTGATCCCCGCGACGTAGTCCTCGATGCCAATCTGAATGACGACATGTACTAGCCCTGTCCCGTTGGGTCGGAATCGCATCGTGCCGTGGGCGAATTCCTGGATCTTGCTCCCGTAGTACTTGGTGGAAAGAGCCACTCTCGAGCTCGGCGACAGGCCACGCAGGCTGGAGACACAGGAGCCTTCTGCCGGGGCAATCGACCATGTGCATGACGTCCCGGGTCCTGTGCTGATGGTGGCGCTGGTTCCACTGAGCAGCGGGAGTGAAAGGGCGCAGTTCTCCCCGTTCTCGTCGGTGGGCCAGAGACTGGACCTCGTCTGCGGCCCGACGATCCCATCCACCATCAGGCCGTGCTCCGTCTGGTAGGCCATGACGGCGGCCTTCGTTTCCGCATCAAACACCGTGTCGGGCGTCCCTATGAAATGTCCCGTGGCGAGAAGTGAAGATTCGAGCACTGAGACCCAGTAGGAGTCATCACCGGTTTTGAGCAGCAGACTCGCCGGCTCGTTTTGGCATACGGTCAGGTCGCCATCCTTGGCAGTCACCGTCGAAGAAACCTTGCTGTAGAGAAGATTGACCCACAACGGCTCCGGACTCGCCAGGATCCACGACCCTGGAATCACCGTGCCGACGTCGGTGACACTCGTTCCGGTGTAGTAATAAGTGAGGATCTCCCCGGCGGTCCTGCCCTCCTGGGCCTGGCCTTTTGCCCCGTATTGGGACATTCCGACGCCGTGACCCCATCCTGCGCCGGTGACAATCACAGTGTCGTCGGCAGCCGCCGCGGGAAGGGCACCTGCGATGAGTGCGGCGGAGATCGCTGCCAGCAAAATGGTCAAGCGAAGCTGGTTCACAACGGGCAGTCAGTCGGGGTGGGCACAATTGAGTTTTCGGCATGCCGCACCGCCCTCTTGAACCGATCCGTTGACGAAGCGAGGGGGTGGAATCAGGCCGAACCGGGGGTTCCACTGCGAAACCGGACTAGCAGTTCTACAACGAAGCAGCGATGATCTCGCCTCGTGTCAGAACCAACTGCGATCGCCCAGCCAGCCTTCTTGCTGCTTGCCTGGGGGGCGGGGCTGGTGTTTGTCGGCGGCGGTGTGACCGTTCGGAGGATCGTAGGCCCGGGTTTTACCTGGTTAACGGCTGCCGTCGCTGCTCTGGTGAGCCTTCCCGGTGCTCTCTCAGGTGGGTCCTGGTGGGCAAGGGGGGGACTTCTTCTCCTGGCCGTGGCTGTGCTCTGGACGAGCAACCGGGCATTTTCCGGGATCATGTTGCTTGCAGGTGGAGTTCTGCTGATCGTCGAGGCCTCGCAGATCGGCGGTGTAGGACCGGCGATCTCGGCGGCCGCGGCGCTGGGAGGAGTGACGGGTGAGATGCTTCTCGGCCATTGGTATTTGATCGACCCCCGGCTTCCCCGTTCTGCGCTCCGATTCCTCGCCCTCACTGGCATCGTTGGCTTGTTGTCCGACGCCGCCGTGCTCGCTCTGTTCGGGCCTCCCGAGGGTGGGGT
>JBFHXF010000201.1:0-2869 GCA_041599115.1 Acidimicrobiia bacterium | reverse complement strand
CGTGGCGACAGGTGGTGGCATGCTGCTCTTCACCGTCCCATTGGTGATGGTGATAGACCTGGCTGTCTGGGCAATCGTCGTCAGGTTGACCAAGACCGCCTCGATCGGTTCGCTGGTGCTCGTCGTGATCACGATTCCGCTCCTGCTCTGGCAGGGGATCTCGGGATGGGCGGTGCTCTGGCTCGGTTTGACGATTGGATTGATCGTCTGGCGCCACAAGGGGAACATCCAAAGAATGGTCAAGGGGTCGGAAGAGAAGGTCCCCGCATGACGATCGATGTGGCGGTCATACCTGCTGCGGGTCGCGGAACCCGGATGCGCCCGGCTACCCGTGTCGTGCCAAAAGCCTTGCTCACAGTTGTGGACCGGCCCGCCATCCAGTATGCGGTTGAAGAAGCGGCCCGGGCCGGGGCCAAGGAGGCCATTGTCGTCGTTGACCTCGACACCGGTCATCTTGTAGCCCAGCATTTCAGCCTCGGCGGCCCCATCTCCGGACTGGATGACGTTCAGCTCAGACCGGTCGTACAGGAAGAGCCGCTCGGGCTGGGCCACGCCGTGGGCGAGGCCGCTCATATGGTCGGAGACCGACCCTTCTTCTGTCTCCTCGCCGACAACATCGTCCGACCCGGTGGCGATGTCCTGAACAAACTCGCAGAGGGAAGCCGGGACGGCCGGTCATCGGTGATGTGTCTGCGTGAGCTGAGCGACGAATTCCTGGGAAGATACGGCGTGGTGGTGCCAGCCTCGGAGGTCGAGGACAGTTACCTCGAGCTATCGGGCGCCATCGAGAAGCCAGGGGTGGGGAATGCACCGAGCCGTCTCGGACTGGTGGGGCGGTATCTCTTCACATCGGAGGTCTTTGGGATCCTCGAGCAGGTCGAGCCGGGCGCCGGGGGCGAGATACAGCTGACCGACGCCATAGACATTCTCGGCAGCCGGGGACGCCTGAGGGGCTTCATCGCCCGGGATGATCTCCTCGATGTGGGCACCCCGATGGGACTGCTGCAGGCATCGGTCGAACTGGGGGTTGATCAGTTCGGCCCCGATTTCGCTGCCTGGCTGAGCAACCGTCGAGCGACGTGAGGGCCTTCGAGGATGTTCGCGCAGAGGTGATGGCCGCGGTGTCGTCGCTCGATGTCGAGCGGGTGCCTATCTGGGAAGCCGCCGGGCGGATACTCGGCGATGATCTGATAGCTCCCGAGTCGGTGCCACCGTTCGACAACTCGGCGATGGACGGTTTTGCAGTCCGGGGCAGCGACGTCGCCACACCCGGGCAGACCTTGGAGATCACCGATGAGCTCCGCGCCGGGGCCGCCCCCACCCTCGCAGTCGGTTCCGGTCAGGCGATCCGGATCATGACGGGGTCCCCAATGCCGGATGGTGCAGACACGATCGTCAAGGTCGAGGACACCATGACGTCGGGCTCCCACGTCACAGTGATCTCTGCCGTCCTGACGGGCACCTCGGTCCGTCCCGCCGGTGGTGACATCGAAGCGGGTGCTCCCGTCTTTTCCCGGGGAACCCGGCTGACTCCAATGCATGTTGGCGTATTGGCGACGCTGGGGGTCGGCCGGCCCACCGTCATGAAACGACCCCGGGTCGCCTTCATGTCCACGGGTGACGAACTCATTCCGGCGGATGGGGGCCCTCTTGGCCCTGGCATGATCCGGGATTCCAACCGACCGATGCTGGCTGCGCTGCTGCGTGACGCCGGGGTTGAGGCAGTGGACATGGGCACCATCCCCGACGATGAGGCTGCGCTCGATGCCGCTCTGTCCGAGGCGTCGGAATGCGATGTCATCGTCACCACCGGGGGCGTGTCGATGGGCGAATACGACGTGACCAAGCTCTTGCTGTCCAGAAGCGGCCAGGTGAGTTTCTGGAAGGTCGCAATGCAGCCGGCGAAGCCATTTGCATTCGGCAAAGTCGGCTCCGCCTTGTTCTTTGGCCTCCCCGGCAACCCGGTGTCGGTCCTCGTGTCGTATGAACAGTTCGTGAGACCGGCGTTGATGAAGTTGATGGGTTCCCGGGCGATCTATCGCCCCCGAACACTGGCGATTGCGGACGAAGACCTGGTGACGGATTCGGAAAAGACCGTGTTTGTGAGAGTCAAAGTCACCGAAAACATGGCGGGTCGGCTCCATGTAGTGACCTCTGGCGGACAATCGTCGAATGTGCTGTCGGCTGCTGCGGCCGCAGATGCTTTCGCGGTGGTTCCCAGGGGGACGGGGACGGTATCCAAGGGTGAAGAGGTTTTCATCGAGCTGATCCATTCACCCGAAGCGAGGGAGGAACAGGATGGCTGACGAACGAAAGCTGACGCATCTCGATGAGTCAGGGGAGGCTCGTATGGTCGATGTGTCGGGCAAGGACTCAACTGTGCGTGTGGCCGTGGCCGAGGCCCTGGTGAAGATGCCGCCCGACCTTGTCCGCAGGTTCTTTTCTGGAGAGCTGCCCAAGGGCGACGCGGCAGCCGTTGCCCGAATCGCGGGCATTATGGCGGCCAAGCGCACACCTGATCTGATTCCTTTGTGTCATCCCATTCCCATTGACTCCGTGGAGGTCCGGTTGGACCCGAATGGGCATGGCGTTCGGGTGCTTGCTACCGTTCGCACCATGGGTCGTACCGGGGTCGAGATGGAGGCAATGACTGCCGCATCCGTGACAGCTCTCACCATCTATGACATGGTCAAGAGTGTCGAGCGATCTGTGGCCATCGAAGCCGTTCGTCTGCTCGAGAAGAGCGGTGGGCGATCTGGGGTATGGCGGAGTGATGATTGAGTCGTTGGATGGGCGTGGGTCTCACTACTACGCTCGCCTCGAGGCGGAGTAGGCGAAGGTAATGGAAGCCAGCATCTTGGTCGGTTTG
>JBFHXF010000200.1:0-2907 GCA_041599115.1 Acidimicrobiia bacterium | reverse complement strand
TCTCCACCGGACCCAGGGTGGGACCCAACACCCTCTCCGAGATCCTCTGCGGCGGGAAAGTCCGGGTCATCACCCAAGGAGAAGACGGACGCCCCATCGGTGTCTCCGACATGAGTGAGACCATCCCTCCGGCGGTACGCAGCTACGTCCTCCACCGCGACCAAGGACGTTGTGTCATCGAAGGCTGCCGCAGCCGCTACCGGCTCCAACCCCACCACATCACCCCCCGGGCCGCCGGAGGCGACCACGACCCCGACAACCTCACCACCCTCTGCTGGTACCACCACCACGTCGCCATCCACATGCTCGGCATGACCATCGACAACCTGTCTCCGCCACACCGCCGGAGGTTGACATCCCTATTCGCCAACGCCCCACCGGTTTGACCCTGGATTCATCCAGGCAACTGCTCATCCCCGAGATCCTGACCTTCCCATGTTGAACCATCGTGACCTTTTCGGCGCGCGCTCGGTCGTCGTCGGGTTAGGTTCGATGGTGTTCGCAACGATGAAGAATGGAGGAATGCGATGTTCTACAGGGTGACCAAGTACAACTTCGACGATGCGAGGTTCGATGAGATTCTCGCTTGGGGCGAGACGGTCAGAGCGCAGGTCGAGGGAATCGACGGATTGATTCACGTGCACAGTTTTCGCTCGGCGCCAGGCGAAGGAATGATTGTTGCTGCCTACGACAGCGAGGATGCGTTCAACGCTGCTTCGGAGACTGTCATGTCCGTCTTGGGCGACATGGGTCAGTTCATGACTTCGGCGCCTCACACTCACTCGGGCACAGTCGATCTGTCTTTCGGCGGATGAACTGAGCACGGCCAACCCCGCACCGATACCCTCGCTGAGACGGCGCGAACTCCCTGTCTACAGCTCCATCACAACCGGGACGATCACCGGTCGTCGCGAGGTCTCGGCTCGAATCACCTTCCCGGCGGCCTGACGAACCGTCTTCTTCATCTCGCCGATGTCGGCGCGACCCGACTTGTGACCTTCGATCGCCTGTCGGACCGCTTCGCCCGCCTTTGCCAAGACCGCTGCTGGATCATCCATGAGACCGTGGCTGTCGAGATCGGGCCCGTAGTGAATCTCCCCGGTGCTGTGGTCTATGCCCACGGTCACGACAACCACGCCGTCGTCGGCGAGATGGGAGCGATCACGGAGCACCGCGCTCTGCACGTCCCCCACCGATGATCCATCGAGGTACACATACCCGCCGGGGACGGCGCGGCGCTCCACCCTGGTCTTCTTCCCGTCGATGATGATGCGGTCGCCGTCCTCGAGGACTTCTGCGGTCCTGACCCCCATCATCCGGGCCAGTTCGGCGTGGGCGTGTAGGTGACGGTATTCACCATGCACCGGGACGAAGGCGCGGGGCCGTATCACATTCAGGAAGGTCAACAGCTCATCCCGGGCGGCATGACCGGACACGTGGACATGTGCGTTCTGGCCGTGGATCACGGTCGCCCCACGGCGTGTCAGATTGGAGATCACCTTGGACACCGCAGTCTCGTTACCCGGGATCGGCTTCGCCGAGATGAGCACCGTGTCGCCTTCCCCGACTTCGACGAATTTGTGCCTCCCCTGTGACATCAGCGACAGAGCGGCGAAAGGCTCGCCCTGACTTCCGGTGGTGATCAACAACTGGCGGTCCGGAGCGAGATCGCCCAACTCCTTGATGTCGATCAGAGAGTCGGCGGGCACATCGAGGACACCGAGCTCTGAGGCGATCGTGGTGTATTTGTGCATCGATCTGCCGAAGAAGCTGACCTTCCGGCCGCATGCGACACCGGCAGAGGCGATCTGCTGGACCCGATGCATGTGGGAGGAGAAACAGGCGGCAATGACCCGCCCCGGCGCGTCACGGACGATGTCGGCGATGGGCCGGCCGACCGAGCTCTCCGACGGTTCGAAGCCGGGCTTTTCGGCGTTGGTCGAGTCAGCCAGGAGAAGCCGGACCCCACGGCGTCCCAGGGCGGCGAAGGCGGGAAGGTCGGTGGGCCGTCCGTCGATGGGAGTCGGGTCGAGTTTGAAGTCGCCGGAGTGGACGATGATCCCCTCGGGTGTGTCCAGGGCCACGCCCGAGGCCTCGGGGACCGAGTGGCTGACCGGTATCAGCTGGAAGGTGAAAGGGTTATGGCTGATCCACTTCTTGACGTCGATCGTCCTCAGGTCGGCATCGATGCCCAACTCGTCGATCCTCCCCGCCGCCATTTCCAGGGTGAGTCGGGTCCCGTAAATCGGGACATTGATCTCCTTGAGGAAATAGCCCAGGGCTCCCATGTGATCCTCGTGCCCGTGGGTGAGGATCACGCATTCGACATCACCGGCCCTCTTCACCAGCCAGGACCAGTCCGGAAAGACGAGGTCGACTCCCAGCATGTCCTCTTCGGGGAACATCAGACCGCAGTCGATTAGGGCGATCTTTCCCTCGACCTCGACGGCGGCGCAGTTGCGGCCGATCTCCCCGAGCCCACCCAGGAATGTGACTGAGACGCTCACAAACCCTGGATGGCGCCTACCGCCTTTTCGATCGCGGCCACGGTGTCGTCGGAGGCCGACACCAGCGGCAGCCGGACGTCGCCTACCGGCTCCCAGAGCAGGTTCATGGCGGCCTTGACCGGTGTCGGGTTGGTCTCCAGGAAACAGGCGTGGCAGAGCGGCAGGAGAAGATGATGGAGCCGCCGCGCCTCTTCGAGGTCCCCCTCTGCGGCGGCCTTAACCATCCGGGCCACGGTTCTCCCGGCCAGATGGGCGATCACCGACACCACCCCCACCGCCCCGACGGCCATCATGGGGAAGGTCAGCGAGTCCTGACCGGAGTAGACCGGAAAACCCGGGTTGCGATTGATGGTCTCCGAGGTGAAGTCGAGATTCTCGACTGCGTCCTTGACGGCCACGA
>JBFHXF010000199.1:0-3027 GCA_041599115.1 Acidimicrobiia bacterium | reverse complement strand
GTATGACTACCTATCCTGGTCGCCGGGCGCAATGAGGTCTCGAATGGCGCTCCGACGGCCGGCGCAGGTCTGGAGACGCCGGACCCATCCCAGCTTGGGGGAGTGGTTAGGGGCTGAGGCCAGGCCCTCGGATTCCCAATCTTCGAGGTAGAGGAGGACTTCGGTGACCAGATCGTCGAGGGCCGAGTCCAGATCAGAGCCGTTTCCGTAAACCTCCAACTCGGGGAGCCAGACAGCGATGGTTCCATCCTCTTGTTGGGTGATGACCTCGGGGTGGAATTCGAACGGTTTGAAGGCTTCGGCCAGTTCGGCCACGGCGATCAAGGCCAGGGGTTGGGTGTTGCGGCGCTGGAGAAGGGGGAGTCCGCCCCGCTCGGATCTGTCCAGCACCTCCCTGGTGTGGGAGCGGAACACGGATACCGGAATCGGGTCGGGATCGTACGACACGAAATGAAGTGTACAACACTGGATCGACCGTACAAGAGGAGTTGGCCGAAGGGTGGGGGTTTTCCCCCATCGACCGATGACCTCGAGGTCGTCTACGAGCCGGGGCAACTGGCCCGGGACGCCAAAGCGGCGGCGGCGAGGCTGGCTGTCCAGCCGTGGTTCGTCGAGCCGGCCCTGGGGATAAGCGAGGCCCGGGTTGCGTCCGCCGTGACAGCATCGCGCTTCGAGCGGAGGGCGTCTGAGTGGGGCGGGGACAGCCTGGGGTGGCGGGATGGCCGATGTCAGCCGAAGGCCAGAAGAGCCCGCCTGTCGTCGCTGAGGTGTTGTTTCACAGTTGCAAGCATCTCGTCGACGGAGGCGACGACGTTCGACAGGTCGTCAGCCTGGATGTGCGTTAGTTCGATCCCGAGCAGCTTTCCTGCCGCGTCGAGGTCCAGCCATGCTTGGTCTTCGATGATCTCTTCGGTTGTAGCGACGTCACCTTTGGCTACCTGGATATAGGCAGCTCGGGCCTGATCGTCGTAGGAAACCTCAAACTTGGACAACATCTGGCACCAGTCCCTTTTCGGCCTTGATTCTACCTGCCGACCTCTGCGACGGTCACGAGTACCGGCGGGTCGTCGTCGTAAGCCAGCACCATCTTGAGAATTCGTCCCGTGCGGGTGACACCGATGTGAATCCTCTTGTGAGCATCCTGCCGGTGGGGTCGTTCCTCGATCTGGTTGGCGAGGGCGTGATGGATCTCTTCGTCAGTAATGGCCCGCTGGTGCATTCGTCGCCGGGAATGGACAGTGTGCCGGTAGTTCACTCTGTGCGGCCAGGAGTCGCTATTGGTCGATGTCCCGACTTCTACCAGGCTCCGAGCCGGTGGTTCAAGGGGTCCGTGCCGCCGTGCCATTCATCACTGACAGCCCCCTTGCTGCCGTTCCGAAGGCTTCAGATACCGGATCGGCAGCCGCAGCCAGGGGAACGAGGTATTGGGGTTACCGGCTCCCGGCCCCCATCCTCGATCCGGGGATAGGGTCGCCGTCCTCGTCCTTGTTGGGGTTGTGACAGCTGTCAACATCTATCCGATCTAGTCGTGTCGGGCGGTCCCCCTGGAGAAAGCGGAGGTCTTCCCGATCGGGTTAGCCGGTGACCGGCGGTGGCAGGTCGTCGGCATCGAAGGCGGGAGGGGTCTGACGCAGCGCCGGCATCGGATCCTGGCCACGGTCCAGCCCGAATTCACGGCCGAAGGCGGTCTCAGTATCGGTGCTGGAGAATTCGAGCCTCCAATGGCTGGTCGAGCGAGCGTCGGAGCCATTCGGAACGGACCGGTCCCGTCCCAACATCGGGCCATTCCGCGGGCTCCAGCTACCGGATGCGGTAGCTACAACCTAAGGAAAGGGTGTTGGGGTTACCCCTCCGGCGCCCGCCGATTACAATGCCGTTTCGCACTGCGGAAGTAGCTCAGTTGGTAGAGCGCAACCTTGCCAAGGTTGAGGCCGCGGGTTCGAATCCCGTCTTCCGCTCCGACTCGATTGATCCCGCCCGTTTACCAGGCCGCCCTTGCCTCGTCGAGGTGGTCGTCGAAGAGACCCGCATAGAACTCCCAAGTCACCCTGGGGTTGGAGTGGCCCATCATCGCGGCCACCGACTGGACGCTCCGACCACGGCGTAGCGATTCGACTGCGAAGGTGTGTCGGTATTGGTGGAAAGTCCAGCTCAGATCGGCTCGATCACAGGCGGGGACCCAATGACGACGACGCCAGTTCGAGTAGTGGAGAAGAGAGCCACTCTTCGATCGGAAGAGCCAGTCGTTGTTCTCGACCGACTGCACTGTCCGAACGATCATCTCGTCGACCTCGGCGGCCCAAACCGTCTTTCTGCGACTGGCTGTGGTCTTGGGCGATTTGACGCCCTCGATGCGCCCCAGTGCACGTTGAACCGTGATGACTCGTTCGGAAAGGTCGAAGTCGCCGGAACGAAGCGCAGCCACCTCCTGCCAGCGAAGACCTGCGAATGCCGCCAGAACCGGCATGAGGAGGTATTCCGGGTCGAGGCAGCCCGAGATAGCCAGGGCGTCGCGGGGTGTGGGAACCCGTTCGATGAGACCGGGTCTTGAGCCGGTGCCCTTGGGGAGTCTGATCCTGGCGGCCGGATTGCGGTCGATCAGGTCGAGGTCGTGTGCGTATCCGAACACGCCTCTGAGCACGGCACGCATCTTCAGCGCCTCGTTTTCGGATCGAGTGACCAAGGCGCTCATGAGCATCGATTGGAGTTCGAATGCTTCGACCGATTCCGCTGTTCTGCCTTCGAACGCGGGCAGAACTGTGTCGTCGAGGATGCGTCTGTATGTGTAGAGAGTGGATGCACCCACTTCCGGACGCTTGATTTCGAGCCATGCCTGGCTGAGCCGTGAGATCAACATTGATCCCAGCGTCCTACTCGGGGCATCCGGCTTCAAGGGGGTCGTCGGCAATTAACCTGTTGTGTGGGGCCTCTCTCACCGATGAGAGTGGTCTACCTGGCGACGTGGCCGAGTGGTTAGGCGCGGGTCTGCAAAACCCGTTACACCGGTTCGATTCCGGTCGTCGCCTC
>JBFHXF010000198.1:0-3034 GCA_041599115.1 Acidimicrobiia bacterium | reverse complement strand
TTGCTGGCCGCCCGATAGCTGGCCGGGGAAGTGATCCAGGCGGTCTGCGAGACCAACCTCTTCGAGTACCTCCCTGCTTCGCTCCGCGGCGCGCGGGCCCGTCAACTCGGCGATCAGCTCGACGTTCTCGAGAGCGGTCAGGGTCGGAATCAGGTTGTAGAACTGGAATATGAAACCAACGGAGTTGAGCCGGAAGTCGGTTCGTGCTGCCTCGTCGAGTGCGGCGATATCCCGGCCGTTGACCACCACTGCCCCCGACGTCGGTGCTTCCAGAGCACCTATCTGGTTGAGGAAGGTCGTCTTACCCGAGCCCGATGGGCCGAGCAGCACCACAAACTCGCCCCCGGGGATCTCGACGCTGACACCACGAAGAGCGCGGACCGCGGTTTCGCCCTCCCCGTATGTCTTGGAAAGCTCCCTAGTGCTGACTGCCGAAACCACCCGTCACCTCCCTCCTGCCCAGCAGAGCATTGTGCGACAACCAGGGACCCGTTGCCAAACGCAACTCATCGGAACCCGCCACCAAACCGACTTCACTACTTCGATGCGGATGCGACCGGGCCGGCGACCCCCCGGTTCAGTGCCAGTCGATCCGATAGACCTCGATCGGCTCTGCGATGCCTTTCAGGGAGGCACTCTCGGCGTCGGTGACCGAATAGGGAAGCGTCCCGGCCACGTCGAGAAGGTCTGCCGAAACCACGATCTCTTCGCCTTGGGCCATGGCGCCGACCCTGGCCGCGGCGTGAATCCCCTGACCGGTGTAGTCCCCGCCCTTCATGGTTGCCTCGGCGTAATGGACGCCGATTCTGACCAGCGGGGCGAAGCCGTGGTCACGGCGGTTGGCGTCGAGACGCCGTTGAATGGAGACCGCGCATTCGATGGCGTCGCGCGGCCGGTCAAATGCGACAAAGAAGCCGTCGCCGGTGTGCCGCACCTCGTCGCCGCTGTGGCTCCCGAACTCCTCGCGAAGCGCCCGGTCGTGCCAGCGGAGCAGGTTCTCCCAGGCAGCGTCGCCGATGATCCCGATGAGGTCGGTCGAGGTGACGATGTCGGTGAACATAAATGCCTTTTTCAGCCGATCTCCGGCGGTGCCCCCAGGCCGGGCCGCACCCGTCAGGTCGTCGAGCCGGCGCAGGTCGGCGGCAGCTCCCAGCTTGTGAAATGCCGACCTGGCGGCACGGAACTCCAGGTCGGCAGAGACTCGATCGCCCAATCCCTGGCGCGCCTGTCCCAGCATCACACGGGTCCTGGCGGCCTCATAGGGAAGGTCGGCCTCTTGCCAGAGCCGCCAGGCACGGCTGAGAAGGTCCACTGCCTCCTCCATGTGGCCTTCAGTCACGGCCAGCGACCCGCGACAGCTGAGTGCGCTCGCTTCCCATGTTGGGCTCTCGTAATGCCGGGCGAACTCATCGAGCTCGTCGGTTGCCGCTCTCGCAGTCTCGAGATCTCCCGTCGCGATGGCAATCTCGACCAGTGCGGGGAGAAGCCGACCTCGCGCCAGCGGCGGACCGGCGGTCACCTCGTCGGCCCGGGGTTTGAGAGCGCCAGATATCGACTTGGCCGCCTCCTCGGCCTCACCTTTGTCGAGGAGAAGGAGGGCTAATCCGGGCTGGGCCGACGCACCGTGTTCATATGCCTGGGCGAAGGCATCTTCGGCGGCGACGAGGTCGCCCATCCGCCGTCGAACCTCACCGATCTCGTAGTAGGCGTAACCGAGGCTGTCCAACAGATGGAACTTCTGTAATTCGGTGCAGGCGCGTCGTGCATCCTGTTCGGCCTCCGGCCACGACCCGTGAAGCCGCTTCAACTCGGCGCGGTGGACCTGACAAACCCCGGTGTACCCTCCTACAGAGTTGGTCTTCATCCAACGGTCCGCCTCTTCCGTCCATTCTCCGGCACGTCGATAATCGGCGAGGTTCCGACAGGCGGCAATGGTGTTGCAGTAGACATCGCTTGCCGCCCTCAAGTCTCCCTCTCCCGACATTGCCACCACCGTGGCTTCGTCGATGAGCGTGATGCCGGCTCGCCAGTCACCCTTCTGGATCATGGCGATGCCTTTGAAGCTCATGGCCAGCGACTGGACTCCCCTGACACCGAGACGTCGGCTGATATCGATTACTTCGTCGGCCTGATGGATCGCCGACTCCAGGTCGCCGTCGACCATGAGGGTCTTGGCAAGATAGAGCAGATTGATCCAGGCGTGACCGGCAGACTCGGGTTGGCCCTCGAGGATTCGCTCAACTCTGGCAATCCATCCAAATGCGATCGAAAACGCCTGCCGACGAAATGCCAGGTATGCCAGGAGGCTCCCCACCTGGGCCGAATCTGAAGGTCGCCCCTCGCTCTCGAAAGCGGCGAATGCTCGCTCGAAGACTTCGATCGCCTGGTCGGGCTTGCCGGTCCACCACAGGGCATCGCCCATGTTCACCAGATCATCGGGAGGAAGTGAGCCGTCGGACGTCTCGAACTGGGTCAGCGCATCGAGGGCGCTCTGCCAATCGTGCCTGTCAATCGCTGCTCTGCTTGTAAGAAGTGTGTCGTTGGCCATATGCCTTTCCGACCAGGGTCAATAACTCTAGGCTCGAGGGCATTCGAAAACCGCCGGTGGTCAGTGACCGGTCACCGGTCGTGTCCGGTAGGGAGACTCCAGGCGGGCGATTTCCTCAGGGCTCAACGCGACATCCACGGCGGCCACCGCCTCCTCGAGATGAGTCACCCTGGTCACACCGACGATGGGAGCGGTCACGCCGGGTCTGGAAAGCAGCCACGCCATCGCCACTTGAGCTCTGGTGATCCCGCGCGAGCCGGCCACATCTCCAACGGCGTCGATCACCGCCCTGGTTGCCTCGTCTTGGTCATACCACTGTGGGGTGAAGGTGTCGCTGGCTCCGCGGGTAGTGGCTTTCTGCTGATCGGCCGGGCGGGCCAGCAGTCCCCGGGCGAGCGGGCTCCAGGGCATCAAGCCCACGCCCATGTCGAGGCACAGCGGGATCATCTCGCGCTCTTCCTCGCGGTAGAGCAGGTTGTAGTGGTT
>JBFHXF010000197.1:0-3051 GCA_041599115.1 Acidimicrobiia bacterium | reverse complement strand
GGTCGAAGCCGTCGTCCGCCAAAACAACACGGTGGTCGGGGTGGGACGCAACAGCCGCACCGTCCCCGGATGGTTACGCCGGCTGGTCCACCACCGCGACGGCGGCCAATGCCGGTTTCCCGGATGTCACAACCGTCGCTGGCTGCAAACCCACCACATCCACCATTGGGCCGACGGCGGAGCCCCCGAACTAGACAACCTCATCCTGGTCTGCGGGTTCCACCACCGGTTCATCCACGAACACCGCTGGCACATCACCACCAACCGTGACGATGGGCGGGTTGTCTTCCGCAAACCCGACTGGACCATCCACCCCAAACCCCGGCCCAAACTCCACCCCCAGATGATGCAGCTGGTCCGACCTACCTAGGGGCCGCCGCCCCCGCACCCGCCCCGGAAACCACTCCCCCACCCAAACCAGCTCGCAAGGCTTGAATCGGCGCCGCCTGGTCTGTCCGCGGAGTGGATAGACGCCGATATCGCGAACAGCGTTCAGAATGTGAGCATCGCTTCCAGCTTTGCACCCAGACGGCGCACCAATTCATCGAGCACTTCCACCGTCATTCCTCCCGGGCAGGTCACGCCGCCCTCCGCCAACCATCGGTAACGAGCGGCGTATCTCGACCGGGACAAATCAAGCGGCGCACCGCATTTGATCAAGTCGACTCCCACCCAGACGAACTCCCACGGCTCCGGATTGGGGCCCTGGGAATCGACATCGTCCGGATATGAAGGTATGAACCCGTACTTCTTGGCGACGTAGAAGTTGTCCCCCGCAAGCCAGGCATAGTCCGGGGTCTTGCGGAACTCGCCGAAGGTCCCGTCCCGGTATCTGAAATCGAGGGTGTAGCCACTGTGGTGCTTCGAGGCGCCCGGCGCCGAATACCACCGCAAAGCCTGCTCTATCGCGGAATCCGAGGTGCCGGCCAGCTTGGTGAGGAACCACGACCGCTGTGCCGCCACCGAGCGGTAGCCGGACGAGACGACGAACGTATAGCCGTTGGCGCGTGCCTCAGCCTTCAGCCCCTGCCACGCTTCGGCCGCCTGCGGCTGCATGAGGATTCCATCGGCACCGACCAGTCCTTCCCCGGCGACCGGTCGGAGCTCATATCCTCGCGCGACGGCCATATCCCAAATCCGCGCGTCCAGCTGTGGGTTCCCCGTGATAGACGGCCGGGTCGACGGCGGGGTGAGGTTGGGAAGGGTGTTGGCAACGGCGTAGTCGTACAGGGCCTGAAACTGGGTGCCGGAATAGGTCGGAAAGTACTCGGTGGCGTTGTCGGCCCCGGCCGGAACCGTGCCCAGAGCCAGGGCGAACACCACCAATACGCTGATCTTCACGTCGAAAAGCTATACCGATCGGCTGAATAAGTGGTGTCTACCCCGGAGAATGGGGATCGGCTAGGGCCGGGTCACCACGCTCCGCCGCCGCCGCCGCCACCGCCGCCGCCGCCCCCCGAGAACCCGCCGCCACCACCGAGACCGCTCGAAGAAGGCGGGGCGAATGCCCCGGCGAGGGCCGACTGGATGCCGCTGAAGGCGT
The DNA here is from genome assembly GCA_041599115.1 of Acidimicrobiia bacterium. Taxonomy (GTDB): domain Bacteria; phylum Actinomycetota; class Acidimicrobiia; order Spongiisociales; family ZC4RG35; genus JACZUI01. The sequence continues at coordinate 1,508 of JBFHXF010000197.1, read as the reverse complement.
TCTGGGTGTGCCCTCCGGCATATCCGTAGTTGCCATACCAAAAGAGGGACGAGGTCGTCTCCAGCTCGGGTGGTGCATGCAGACGAGCCTGGGTCAGTACCTCCTCGGCCACCCCAAAGGCGATGGCGTAGACCAGATATCGATCCCACAGCTCCAGAGAGATCGGCGGTGCCTCCTCGAGGCGGGAGAAATCTGCCAGATACCTTCTGAAGGCGTTCCAGCGGGCGGCCTGCAACGCACCTTCACTCGACCGTCGAACCCTCACCTTCCTGAAACTCAAGAAGCCGAAGAGAGCCACTGCCCCTATCACCATGCCGATGATCACCAGCACCGCGATGGTCGCCCCACCGGGGACGTTGCGCAATGTCCTGGGAAGAAGGAAGAAAGATCCCACAACCAACGCAGCCACCGCGAATCCGACCAGCCAGGCGGCCGAAGAGCCAGAGGTGTCCAGCATCTTCGAACGTTCCACTGCGCCGCGTACCCGTCCCCTGAAAACCTGATAGCTCTCCGCGTTGGAGGAGGCATCTTCGCGGATTCCCTCGCGGAATTCGTGCAGTGGTCTGGTGCCACCATCGAGGACCCGACCCACAACCGTCAGTACCGATTGCTCATAGTCCCTGAACCCGGTGGTCTTCTCGGTGAGGGAAAGCACCAGATCGGTTATCTCCTCATGTCTCAGCCCACCCCACGTCGACCTGACGACCTGAGACGGTGCGGCATCGATTGCACCCTGCCGGATCAAATCGAACATCGTGGCGGTGAACTCTTTCTCGGTGACCGCGCCCTGGGAGAGAAGCGCCCCCACTTCCGCCGGCGGGAGGTCCGAGGGCGGCTCCTGCTCGTACTCACGGTCGTAGTCGACCTTGGGCTCACGACCGTAGGCCAGGTAGATGGCTGCACCCAATCCAACGGCAATCAGCCCCGCCAGACTGACTCCCCAGATCACGCCGGTGCGGCCCGCCGCGGCGGCTTGCTCTGCATCGGTGGCGAACGCCGCCTCCTCATCGAGGATGGCCTGCAGACCGGGGCCCGGGCTGACGGCAGCGCTCGCCGTCGAAGAAAGAAGATCCCTGGGGAATACCACCCGAATCTCGACCCAGGTATAGGGGGGGATGTTGTTGGCCGCCAACGCCGGCGACACCCCGCCCGGGCCGAGTGTGGTCGAACCATCGACACTCGATGGGTGGCCCCAGACCCGGACATCACCGGCGACCGGGGAACCGGGAACGCTCACCCGGGCTGCCAACCGGTCAAGGCCAACCGCCCACTGATCACCCCAGACCTTGAGGTTCACGTCGACCACATCGTCATGGGCGACGGCCAGGCCCGAGATGACATAGAAGAGTGTGAAAGTCCGCAGGGTGTCGGTCGACGAATGATGCCAGACGACCCGAACCGCGTCCGGAAGCCGGGCGACGCCAAACGTGCCGGGTGGGGCACTGCAGCCCAGCTCGGCACAGGCACCGGGCGAGTAGGTGACTGTGCCGTCGGAAACGGAGACCGCG
>JBFHXF010000196.1:0-3076 GCA_041599115.1 Acidimicrobiia bacterium | reverse complement strand
TGCCCTGGTGAATCAGTTCCTGGTCCTGAAATGCGGAACCTCGCGGTCGGCTCTGGCGCGCGTGGTTCAGTCCGAGCCGGTGCTGGTCGTGGAACGGGTTCCGACCCATGTCCGAGCTTTCGGTGTGGAACCCAAGAATGTACGGCAGGCCGTGGCGCTTCACCAACTTCTGGATCCCGACATCCCGGCTGTTTCTGTCATGGGGATGGCAGGCACTGGAAAGACATTCCTGTCTCTGGCCGCCGGTCTCGAGCAGGTGTTGGAGCAGGGTCGCTATAGGAAAGTGTCGGTGTATCGGCCACTCGTGGCGGTGGGTCGCCAGGAGGTGGGTTACCTTCCCGGCGATCTGAGCGAAAAACTCGCCCCTTGGATGGCGGCTGTGCACGACAACCTCTACGCCCTCTTCTCTGACGCCGGGGTGGACGGGGCGCGTCACGCAATCGACGAACTAGTCGAACGCGGCGAGATGGAAATGGCCGCCGTGACCTATCTGCGAGGCCGCTCGATCACCGGCGAGTTTGTGATCATTGATGAGGCCCAGAATCTGGAGCTACCGACCTTGAAGGTTATCCTCACCCGGATGTCGAGGGATTCAAAGGTCGTTTTCTGCGGCGATCTGAGCCAGGTGGACAATCCTTACATCTCCCCGTTTGGAGGAATGGCTGCCCTGATCGAGAAATTCAAGGGCTCTCCTCTGTTCGGCCATGTGGCGCTGGAAAGGTCAGTGCGATCACCGCTGGCCGAGATGGCGGCGAATGTTCTCTAGCTCCGCCGAGATGAGCGTGATCGACCGGCTGCTCGAGGGCGACCCCGCCTGACAGATTGCAGCCACCGCCTACGCCTTGACCTGGCTTTCAGTTGCCGATGCGCTCCCGCCGTGCCGCGAGGAGCTCGGCAGCCCGGTCGATAGTGATCGTCTCGGGGTCATCCCCTTTGCGCAGGGAGGCGTTTATCTCACCATCGGTCACGTACGGGCCAAATCGTCCGGATCGCACAGTTACCGTCTTGCCGCTGACCGGGTCGGCACCCAGCTGCTTGAGTAATCCAGAGACGCTCTGACCGCGTCGGCGCGGCGGATCGGCGAGGAGTTTCAGAGCCTCTTGGACGTCGAGTGAGAAGAGCTGTTCTTCGTTTTCGAGACTGCGCCGGTCACTGCCCCTCTGGATGTAGGGACCGTATCGACCGTTCAGGGCAACGATCTCGACGCCATCGGTGTCATGCCCGAGGGTGCGCGGCAGGGACAGCAGCTTCAACGCATCGTCGAGGGACAGCTCGTCGAGCGACATCGTCTTGAACAAAGAGGCCCGTTTTGGCTTTTGCTTGCTGTCCTCTACCTGCTCACCGAGTTGGACATAGGGTCCGAAACGACCGGTCTTACCCAGCACCACCAGGCCGGTCTCATGGTCAGTCCCAAGGATCTTGTCGCCCGCGTTCTGGTCTTGGAGCAGTTCGACGGCCTTCTCGACGGTCAACTCGTCCGGTGAAACATCCTCAGGTATCGAGGCCCGCTCCTCGCCACGCTCGACATAGGGGCCATAACGTCCGATTCTTGCAACGATTGCCGTTCCGTCGTCGTCGTTGCCAATGGGAATCGTGCCGATCATCCGCGGGTCGATTTCGTCCAAGCGAGCGGCCACTTTCGCCTTGAGGCCCTCGTCGCCGAAGTAAAAAGCGGTCAGCCACGGCAACGATTCCTCCTCTCCGGAGGCGATCCGATCGAGGTCACTCTCCATGGCAGCGGTGAAGTCGTAGTCGATGAGTTGGGGGAAATGGGTCTCGAGAAGCGCGACAACCCCGAAGGCGGTGAACGTAGGGACCAGGGCCGAGCCTTTCTTCCAGACATATCCGCGATCCTGAATCGTTGACATGATGGAGGCGTAGGTGGAGGGGCGTCCCACTCCCAGTTCCTCGAGACGCTGCACGAGGGAAGCCTCGGTGTATCGGGCGGGGGGCCGGGTCTCGTGCCCGGTTGGCTCGAGTCTTTGCACCGCCATGACATCGCCCTGGGACATCGCCGACAAGATTCGCTCCTTGTCGTCCAGCTCACCCTCGGGATCGTCAGATCCCTGAACGTAGGCTCGAAGAAAGCCGGGGAAGGTGATGGTGCGCCCGCTGGTGGCGAATACGACGTCGGAACCAGAAGTTGTGGCCGCTCCGAGCCGGGCCGACACGGTTACTCCTCTGGCGTCCGACATCTGGGAGGCGATGGTGCGCTTCCAGATCAAGTCGTATAAGCGAGCCTCGTCCGAGCCCACCTTGACCTCGACCTGCTCAGGTGTCAGGAAAACCTCTCCTGCCGGGCGTATGGCCTCGTGAGCCTCCTGGGCCCCCTTCACTTTGCCCCCGTAACTCCTGGGCTTGGGAGACAGGTAGTCCTGTCCGTAGAGCTTGCCAATCTGGGAACGCGCCGAGCTGATCGCATTGGGGGCAAGTTCCGTGGAGTCGGTTCTCATATAGGTGATGTAGCCGTTCTCGTAGAGACGCTGGGCGACTGACATGGTCCGGGCAGAAGAGAAACGTAGCTTGCGACCGGCCTCCTGTTGAAGAGTGGATGTGCGAAATGGGGGGTAGGGCGATCGCTTGTAGGGCTTTTCCTCGACACTCCGCACCTTGAACTCGGCATCGGCCAACTCCCCGGCCAACTCGGTCGCTTTGTCCTGGTTGAGAACAACGACGCCTTTCTTGGGCGTCGCTGTGGCGTCGAAGTCCTTTCCGGTAGCGACTCTGATGCCGTCGATCTGGTACAGCGTCGCATCGAAAACCTTTTCGAGGTTTTCCCGGGGAGCAAATGTGCCATCGAGGCTCCAGTAGGAGGCCGTGGTGAAGGCCATACGCTCCCGCTCCCTCTCGACGACGATCCTGACCGCGACGCTCTGAACACGACCTGCCGACAAACCCTGTTGGATCTTTCGCCACAACACTGGTGAAACCTCATATCCGTAAAGCCGGTCGAGAATTCGGCGAGCCTCCTGTGCTTGAACCAACTTCTTGTCGAGGTCTCTGGGATTCTCGAAGGCCTGCTCTATGGCAGCCCTGGTGATCTCGTGGAAGACCATTCGATGTACGGGCACCTTGG
>JBFHXF010000195.1:0-3081 GCA_041599115.1 Acidimicrobiia bacterium | reverse complement strand
GCCGGGCGCGCTTTCCAGTCGATCCGTGACCGTGACATCGCCGCCGAGATCATGGGTGTCGACGAGGTGGGTTACAAGCTTCGCGCCTTCGGTATCTCCTCGTTCTACGCCGGGGTGTCGGGAGCGCTGCTCGCCTCGTTCGTGGGGACCGTGATCCCGGCCCGTTGGGACCTGTTCCTCTCCGTCGAGTTCATCGCCATCGTTCTGATCGGAGGGGCCGGGACCGTGAGCGGAGTGGTACTCGGTTCCGTCTTTGTCACCCTGCTGCCCCGCCTCATCCAGGACTTCACCATCTGGATGCAAGGCGTCGTCACCACCGGGGACAGTGTCCTTGCCAAGGCCCACGACCTCGTCGTAGCTACCGATTCGACGGATTTTGGCCTGGTGAACACCCTTCCCGGCGTCGGACCGGGTCTATCTGTGTTTCAATTGAACCAAGTGATCTACGGACTGTTGATAATCCTGTTCCTCATCTTCGAGCCACTCGGCTTGTATGGGATCTGGATAAGGATTCGCAACTATTGGAAGGGTTGGCCGTTCACCTACTGAGCGGCCCGACACGGAGACCCTGGTCTCCAGAAATGAGGAGGAAGGAAGAGAATGAAGAGAAAAGCCAAGTGGCTGGGAATCTTCATGGTGATGGGTCTTGTGATCGCGGCGTGCAGCCCGAGCACCAGCACCACCACCACTGAGGCCGCAGCCCCAACAACCACCCAAGCGGCCACCCCGACGACAGGAGCCGGGCCCACCACCACGGAGGCGATGGCACCACCGGCGACGGACTTCGGCGTCGATCTCGACGGTGGGACCATCTCCGTGGGAGTGCTCGCCGACTTGACCGGTCCGTTTTCGGGCCTGGTGATCCCCTTGGTCGACGGTTACAAGGCCCAGATCGATGCGATCAATGCGGCCGGTGGCATACACGGACTGCAGATCGTGCTCGACATCAGGGATACGGCCTACTCGGTGGACAACCATGTCCAGCTGTACAACGAGATCCATGACGACGTCGTTGCTATCGGTCAATCGACCGGATCGCCGCACACAAACGCGATTCGGGGCCAGCTGGCCGAGGACCAGATGTTCGCCGTTCCTCTCTCTTGGTACTCGGGCTGGGCTGATCCGGCGCTCAACGCGAATGTCATCCCCCACGGCGAGCCGTACTGCATCGAGTCGATGAACACCCTCGGCTATCTCCTCTCGCAGAACCCTGACGCGAAGACGATTGCGATCGCCTCCAACGCAGGTGACTTTGGCGAGGACTCTGCCGAGGGCGCCAAGCTGGCCGCTGCGGCCTTGGGGCTGACGGTCGTCTACGACGGGCAGGCCAAGGTCAATGCCGCCGATGAGGCAACCCTGGCCGAGGTGGCCACGGGGATCGTTGGATCTTCCCCGGACATCGTCTGGGTCACCACCTCACCTGGCGCCTATGCCGGAATATACGGCCAGGCTCTGGCCGCCGGTGTCGTCGCCAAGTGGTCGGGCTCGTTTGTGGCGTGGAACAGGGCGTTCCTAGCCCCCGAGGCTGGGCTTCGCGACGCCATCCAGCGTGACTGGACGTTTACGTTCCCGTTTGCCAACTGGAGTTCGGATGCGGCCAAACCCGCTGTAGCGCTGATGAAGGCGGCCAACCCTGATGTGGTTCCCGGCGAGTTCTACATCGAGGGCATTGGTGAGGCGATTCTCGTGGAGAGGATCCTCAACGACGCCTTCGAGAGTGGCGATCTGACCCGGGCCGGGGTCCTGGCGGCGGCAAAGGCCATCGAGTCCATGTCGTGGGATGGCCTCTGGCCTGACCAGGGTTATGTCGGGGCGACGAATGACATCGTCCAGCGATTGGGCAACGTCGTTCGACCCAGCGCCGCCGACTATGACGCAGGGGGCTCCGGTGTCGAGTTGCTCGAAGCCAACTACACCAGCGACATCGCTGCGGCATATCAGTTCGACGAGACCTGCTTCAACGCATTTGGATAAACAGCCAACGGAACTGGTGGGGTGGCCTCTTGGCCACCCCACCAGTTACCACCTCAGGGTCATACGTGGTGGGTAGCAGGCGTTACCCAGGGCATATGACCTATCAATCGAGCCGGACCTGATGCTCGCGGTCGAGAACCTCGAGGTCGTCTACAACGACGTCGTTCTGGTGCTTCGCGGCATATCCATCGAGGTGCCCGACGGCTCCATAGTTGCCCTGCTCGGTGCCAACGGGGCCGGGAAAACGACCACGCTGCGTGCCATCACCGGGCTGCTGGACGTTCATGAAGGCGATATCACCAAGGGCGAAATCCATTTTGAGGGGGTCAACATCACCCACGAGGATCCGTCGAAGCGGGTAAAGCGCGGAATCTCGCAGGTGATGGAAGGGCGTCGCGTGTTTGCCGAGTTGACCGTTGAGGAAAACCTTCGCGCCGGTGCTTACGTCAACCCGAATCGGTCGAGCTACAAGAGCTCGTACGACAGGGTGATGACGCTCTTCCCCCGGTTGGAGGAGCGGCGCAATGCCACCGCGGGCTATCTATCCGGTGGTGAACAGCAGATGCTGGCCATCGGCCGCGCCTTGATGCAGGACCCCAAACTTCTCATCCTCGACGAGCCGTCACTCGGCCTGGCTCCTCTCCTCGTCCAGGAGGTGAGGCGAATAATCGTCGAGATAAACCAACAGGGCACCTCTGTGTTGTTGATCGAACAGAATGCCAACATGGCTCTGTCGATAGCCAACCACGGGTACATCATGGAGACCGGGAAGATGGTCATGGACGGTGACCCGCAGAAGCTCCTCAGAGACGAGGACGTCAAGGAGTTCTATCTGGGTCTGCGCGCCTCCGGGGAGCAGAAGTCCTTCCGCGACGTCAAGCACTACAAACGCCGCAAGCGGTGGCTGTCATGAGCGTGGTCCGGGTTCGCTGGGAGCGGCAGCCCTGGCCGACCGGCGTCTGTTTGGCCGAAGACGCTCCCTCTGGTTCTGGGGCTGAGGGTGGTCCCCGGTCTGGGATCGTCTGGTTGTTCTGGGGGTGTACGGCCAAAGTCGGCCAGCAATCATGGAGGTGGCTGTCATGAGCGTGGTCCGGGTTCTCCCCCCAG
>JBFHXF010000194.1:0-3082 GCA_041599115.1 Acidimicrobiia bacterium | reverse complement strand
TTTGCGCGAGCTGGCCGAAGAGACTTCGATTGCACTGACAACTCTTGGACCGGAGAGGGCCCCCGTCGGCCGGGGTGATGGCTTCTACTCGGCTCTCGAAGCCGGGGCATGGCAGCTGGATGGTGACGGCCTGATCCTGATTTCACGCTGGGTCACTCCGTATGGAGCCCCGAGGCGATATGACACGCGGTTCTACCTGGCGAGCGTTACCGGCGACCCCGAGATCCGTCTCGACGAGTCGGAGCTTGTCAGTTCTCTCTGGATCGATCCCGGCGAGGCCCTGGCCCGATATGAGGCTGGGGAATGGTCGATGTTCACCCCGACCATCTCCCATCTTCGGTGGCTGGCGAGGCGATCAAACGTAGCCGAGGCGTTCAGGTCGGCTGCCGGCGCCGACGGCCGAACCCTGATAGAGCCGGTGGTGTTGGCGGACGGCTCAATCGTCCCGATTGTGGTCCCCGGCGGTGACGGATGAAGATCGTCAGGGTTCTGGCCAACAATCCTGGCCCCTTCACCGGGCCAGGAACCAACACTTGGCTGGTCGACGATGGCAATGGCCAGGTTGTTGTGATCGATCCGGGGCCAATCGACAGCGCCCATCGAGCTGCGATCGAAGCTGCTGTCGCCGGACGTCGGGTGTGGGCGGTTCTGGTGACCCACACCCATCCTGATCATGCTCCGCTGGCGAATCCCATAGCGACAGATCTGTCCGTGCCGGCCCTCGGTTATGGACCAGGTCCGGGGTTCGAGCCGGATGTCCTGTTGAAAGAAGGATCACGTGTCGAAGCAGGCAGTCTCCGCTTCGAGGTCATCCATACTCCTGGCCATTCCGATGACCATCTTTGTTTCCGGGCCGGTGGGGCGCTCTTCTCCGGCGACCACATCATGGGTGGCTCCTCGGTGATGGTTGAGTCGATGGGGTCCTATCTTCGATCCTTGGAGAAGCTTCGGGGAACCGGCCTCGAGCGAATCCATCCCGGCCACGGTGACGAAATGGACAATCCCGACGATGTGATCGACTGGTATGTCGCCCATCGGTTACAGCGGCATGAGGAGATCCTCAGCGCGATCAGGAAGGGAGCCGATTCGGTGCCGGTGATAGTCGAGACCGTCTATCAAGAGGTGGACAAATCGCTCCACCCCCTGGCCGCCATGTCCGTTCGGGCCCACCTTGGCTTGCTCATGGAAGAGGGGCGGATAGCCTTTCAGGGAGACGCAATAGTCCCACGGCCTCCCCTAGCCAAATGAAGAGACTCATTCGCATGTTTGCGGCGTTCACCGTAATCGTCGTCGCGATCCCGGCAATCGCCCAGGTCACCGACGAGGACGTCGATCGTGCCCGGGCGGAGGTCAACGCCGTTCTCGCGGAGTCGCAACAGTTGGGTCAGGCCGTCGAGGATGCCTGGAGCCGGCAGTACGCCCTGGAGGCCGAGATATCGAACCTCCAGGGGTCTATCGATCTGGCCCGGGCCCGGATCGCCGATGCCAAGGCACGGCTCGAAGACGTTGCCGTCGAGATGTACATGGGGTCGAGCAGTTCGGCCGCCATTCAGATTCTCTTCACGTTGAGCGACGATGAATACGAAGCTGGTCTGGAGTATTTGCGCAACGTTTCGGGGGATGAAGTCGACATAGTCCATGAGCTACGTTCCTTCAGAGCTGAGCTCGACCGGCAGACCAAGCGGCTGAGTGAGGCTTCTGCCGAGCAGCTGGCGGTTACCGCGCAGTTGCAGACGATGGCCGCCGAACTCCAGGTGAAACTGACCGAGGCTCAAGCTGTCTACGACCAGGTCGTGGCACAACAGAAGGCCGAAGAGGAAGCCGCCCGCAAAGCTGCGGAGGAGGCGGCGCGCAAGGCTGCGGAGGAGGCGGCCCGGGCGACGACCACCACGACCACAGTTGCTCGTGCCACCACGTCGACGAGTGCTGGCGCTACGACCACTTCTGGGGCGTCTCCGACAACGAACCCTCCCGAGACAACAACGGTTCCTTCGGAAACGACCACCACTGTGCCCCCATCGTCGGGCGGGGGAGCTTGCCCGGTGGCTGGCGCAACCTATTTCTCGGACACCTGGGGTGCACCTCGGTCGGGGGGGCGCACCCACGAGGGAGTGGACATGATGGCGGCGCGCAACACGCCCCTGGTCGCCATCTACTCGGGAACGATCAGTCGGATCACGACGGGCACGCTGAGTGGTTTGGCCCTCTGGCTGCGGGCGGCCAACGGGGACGAGTTCTTCTACGCCCACCTCGAATCGTACGGCGACATCGCGGTCGGTCGGGCAGTTGAGGAAGGCTATGTAATCGGCTACGTGGGTACTTCTGGCAACGCCCCCGAGTACCTACCCCACCTCCATTTCGAGTGGCATCCCGGCGGCGGCTCGGCGGTGGATCCTTATCCTCTGGTCAAGTCGATCTGCGGCTGATGCGTGTGCAGGGGAGTCGGTCACGGACGCCTCGGTGCACACACATATCTGAGCGTGTGCAGGGGAGTCGGTCAGGGACGTCTCGGTGCACACGCAACGCGAAAGAGGACCCTCTCGGGTCCTCTTTCTCGGGCCTCCCATGTCGCCCAAAAACCTCCCACAGGCGGCCTGGCACGTTCTGGTCATATCCTTGACCACGCAGGGTGGTTAGCCAAGTACTGTTTGACTGATGCGCCTTGTGACTAGTCCCAAGGCATGCGGGTCAGGCGGATGGCCGGGTTCCTAGGTGTTCGCCGGGCGAACGCTAGGCGGCGCCTGCATCCAGACTCTCGAGAAGCTTGGCGATTCGACCCGTGCAGGTTTCGACACTCGCCGGTGGAACGAGTTTCACCAACACCTCTGCCGCCTCAGTCAGGGACCTGCCTGCCGGGCTGGCCGCTTCGAGGGCAACGGGTATTCCGTTATCACCCCCCGCCACGACTTCCTGATCGAGGGGTATGGAAACTATGAGGGGAACTCCGAGATCTTCGGCGAGAAGGGCTCCGCCCCCTTTCCCGAATACGTCCCCTGTCATGTTTTCGATCACCCCCACGATCGGCATGTGGGATCTGCGTGCCATGTCGGCGACCCGAATGGCCACCTTCTGAGCCGCCCGC
>JBFHXF010000193.1:0-3087 GCA_041599115.1 Acidimicrobiia bacterium | reverse complement strand
GCGCCTCGACCACACCGGCCGGAAACACCGAGCCCATGTTCGACGCGTGCAAGCTGCTCATCGGGGCCGGTGCCTCCTTTGTGGGCCGTGTCCTGGCGGCAAACCCCCTCGAGATGACCAAGGTGATGAAGGACGCCATGGGCCATCCTGGCTTCTCTTTCATCGAGGTGATCAGCGACTGCCCCGAGTATTACGGCAGGTACAACAAGATCGGAGGTGGTGCCGAAATGCTCACCTGGATGGCCAGGCGGGATGCCGGCGTGGCCGTGCCTTTGGCGGAGAAGAGGTTCGTCAACCATATCGCCTCCTCGGTCACGCCGCCGGGCATGGCCTTAGGTGTTCTCCAACGCGAGATACGGCCAGTATTCGCCGGCGTGCGAAAGGTCGACCCCCGTGACGCGTAACGAGATACGGATCGCGGGCACCGGCGGCCAGGGCATCGTGACCGCCGGTCGCATCCTGGCCGAAGCGGCGATCCTCTCGGGTAGCAATGCCACTCACTCTCAGGTCTACGGGCCGCAGTCACGCGGTGGCGCCTGCCGTTCCGATGTGGTCATCGCCAGCGGAGAGGTCGGCTTCCCCCTGGCAGATCACATAGATGTCCTGGTGGCCCTCAGCAGCCCGGCCTACGCCCGATACCAGCCCGAGCTGGGCGATCACGCCCGACTCCTTGTCGACAGCCGGTGCGCTCCGGAATCTGTTTCCGGAGATGTGACTCAGTTTGCAATCGTGGACGCGGCCCGGGAAGTGTCCGGCGGTGTGGTCGTATCCGGGGTTGTCGCCCTTGGGGTGTTGCAGGTCTTCACCGGGGTTGTTGAGGCCGATGCGTTGCAGGAGGCGGTCTCGTTGCGGGTCCCACTCGTTCATCGTGCCATGAATCTCAAGGCTCTCAGCGCCGGGATGAGCCTCGTCGCCGGGATTGCTGCATGATCTCTGGAGTCACCACCGAAGAGCGGATTCGGCGTGAGGCTGCGGCTCTGTTCCGCGTGAAGGGCTTCAACGGGACCAGCATGGCCCAGTTGGCCGCGGAAGTGGGAGTCACCAAGTCGAGTCTCTATCACCATTTCCCAAGCAAGCAGGCGCTGCTTTCCGAGATCATCGAGCTGACGGTGAATCGGGTGACCCCCTTGGTTCGCAGGATCGCCGAGTCCGATCTGCCGATCACGGACAGACTGAGCCGGGCCGTGGCCCTTCACACCGAGGAGGCCATCCGGGATCAAGACGCGGTCGCCTGCTTTATAGAGGAGGGGCGATATCTGTCACCGGAATTCATGGCGGTCCACGTCGCCAACCGCGATCGCTATCAGGCGATCTTCAGGCGGATGCTGGAGGAAGGCATCGAGTCGGGCGACTTCGCCGACCAGGACCCCGGTCTTTCGGTTATGGCCATCATGGGGCTGTGCAACTCGGTGGTGCGGTGGTACCGACCCGGCGGCGTGCGCGCTCCGGAGGAGATCGCCGCTGAATTCGCCCGATTTGCCGTCAGGGGTGTCTCGACGGCGCCGGCAAGTCTCACCGCCGGTGCGAGGGTCGGATGATGACCGGGTCGCTGGACGGGATCAGGGTGCTAGATCTCTCTCACGGTGCCGCCGGTCCGAGTTGTGCCATGGCCCTCGGCGATCTCGGTGCCGACGTTCTCAAGGTGGAGCCGCCCGGCGGCGAATGGGGGAGGATGCTGGGCCCGCCCTTTGTCAACGGCGTAGCCGCGGCTTTCCTCGGCATGAATCGCAACAAGCGCAGCGTTGTCATCGATCTGAAGGCAGCGGGCGCGGCCGAGGTGGTTCTGCGTCTCGCCGAGCGTTGTGATGTGGCTATCGAGAGCTTCCGTCCAGGTGTGGCAGATCGTCTCGGGATCGGGTACCGGGCAATGTCGGCTCGCAACCCGAGATTGATCTACGCCGCGATTTCCGCCTTTGGCCAGACCGGGCCGTGGCGCGATCGACCTGGTGTCGACGGCGTCGCCCAGGCCATGGGCGGAATCATGAGTGTGACCGGGACCGAGGACGGCCCACCGGTCAAGGTGGGTGTTCCCGCTGCCGACATGGCCGGTGGGGTGTACACCTCCCAATCGATCCTGGCGGCGCTGTACGCCCGCGAGCGGACCGGAAGAGGCCAGAGGGTGGACGTCTCCCTGCTCGATTCGCTCCTGGCCTATCAGGTGGTGCCTTTTTCCATGTTCCTGGCCAGTGGCCGGTCACCCCTACGCCTCGGCAGCGCCGCGCCGTATGCAGCTCCCAACGAGGCCTTCCCCACCCGGGACGGTTATGTCATGGTGGGCGCCTACACCGAGAAGCGCTGGCCTGCGCTCTGCGACCAGCTGGGCAGACCGGATCTGGCGACCGATCCCCGATTCGACACCAATGAAAAGCGGGTGCGGGGTCGCCCCGTCCTTCACGAGGTGCTCGATCCGCTGTTCAAGGAAAGGGCGACGGCCGAGTGGATCGAGATTCTCGACGCCGGCGACATTCTGTGCGGGCCGCTGCTCACATATGAGGAGCTGGTGGCCGAAGATCATGTCGCCCGTGGCGACGCCATAGTCACCGTTTCCCACCCGGCGACCGGAGAGATCAGGGCACCGGTGTTCCCGGGTCGCTTCTCAGATACCCCGGGAGATACCACCGGGCCGCCCCCGCCGGTCCCGGGTGAGCACTCGGTGGAGATCCTCGGCGAGTGCGGTTTCGACGGCGATGAGATTCGAGAGTTGCTCCGGACCGGTGTTGTGGCCGGAGTCGGAGAGGTAGCGAGCATGGCGAGTGGAGGAGACACGCAGTGACGGACGAGAAACCCGACCTCACCGAGGAGAACCCGGTGCTCTATGAGCGCGACGGAGCGGTGGGAGTTCTGACCCTGAACCGTCCCCAGGCGCTCAACGCCTTGACGGTGGAGATGCTGGAGACGATGGCCGCCATCCTCGACGGCATCGAAGCCGACCCGGAAACGCGGGCCCTGGTGGTGACCGGCTCGGGGGAGAAGGCATTCTGCGTCGGCGCCGATCTGAAGAGCCGGGGCAGCGAATTCGAGCCGGGTCTGATCCACGATCCTTTGGGCTTGCTGGTGCGCAGCGTCTTCGGCCGACTCGAGAAGCTC
>JBFHXF010000192.1:0-3166 GCA_041599115.1 Acidimicrobiia bacterium | reverse complement strand
TCGTCGTATCGGTCGATCGGGTACTCGACCGTGACGAATGCGAAACCTGCGTCGGCGGTCACGCCGGTGATCGTCCCGCCATCGACGACCGCGATCGTGAGGTCCTCCTTCGACTCGAAGAAGTGATAGAAGCTGCCTTTGGCGACATCGGCCTGTTCACACAACGCCTGGACACCTACGGAGTGGTATCCGAGATCGTGAAACATGCCGGTGGCCGCGGCGATGAGCCGGTCGCGCGGATGGTCCTCGTCAGGTGTTCGTGGCTTCATATCAGTTCCACAGCTTGAGCAGCCAGCCGGTGAAGATATGGAAGTTGTAGGTGACCATCAGGAGCCCGAGGGCAATCATGATCACCGCGCTGGCCCCACCGATGTATGGCCTGGCCTTCTCCATCCACTTCACCAACGGGACCGCCCTGGTCACCAGCCATGCTGCGAGGAGGAAGACCAGGCCGACTGCGGCCGAGAACACCAGCATGACGAGGCCTCCGGTGATGGGTGACCCGGTGGCGCCGGCATAGAGCAACAGGGCCGACAGGACCGTTGCGCTGAAGCAGGACAGGCAGCCGACGGCGAAGGTCGAACCCATCATCGCCGAACCCGCCCAACCCTGGTGCTTTGCCGGCCGGTTGAAGCCCGGCATCTTGCAGACCACCGGAACATTGGCCTGCGCCGCCACTCTGAGGCCGAGCAGGATCACCGCCACTCCGGCGATTACCGACACCGGTCGTGCCCAGTTACCTATGTTTTCGAGCCGGCTGAGGGACTCCCCCACATATCCGGCGAAGATGCCGCCCGTCGTGTAGATGGCGGTGAAGCCGACGATGAACCACAGGCTCGTGGTCACGAGTTTCCGACCGGCCTTCTCCTGACTCTCCCCGGAGGCGGCAGCACCGGCGAGAACCGCCGTGTAATAGGTGGCGAGGAGGAGCAGGCACGGTGACAACGCCGTCAGCATCCCGCCGAAGATCGCGAGCAGCGCGGGAATGGTGAGTGACCCGCTGGTGATCCCAAGGCGGCCCGCCTCCGTGCCTAGGAGGCCTACTCCGAAGGCATCGTTGAGACCCCACGTCATCTGGCCCTGGACCGGTGTAGCGATCGTGAACTCGAGCACGTTGCCTTCATGGACCAGCGTGCGGCCGCCGTCCTCCGCAGCGAAGAGCAGCTGGGACACGCGGTGGTGGTCCGAAGATTCAACGACCGTGATCTTCATCGGTGTGAGGGCACTGTCGTCTGAGGTGACGGTGATTTCAGGAATGTCGCCCGAGAGCACTCCGGTATGAATGGTCTCAAACATCAGGAAACCCACTGCCGGGGTGCCGTCGGTCCGCGGTTCGGAGCGTCCGCTCCACTCGAAGTACCACGACGGAGTGAAAAGGACATCGACCGTCGCATCGGAGGAGCCAACGGTCCGCAGCAGTCGTTCGGTCATTTCCGCCTGCGTCAGCACCGTCGCGTCCGGTCCAGATGTGCTCGACGTCGCCTTGGTAAGGAGGATGCCGAGCCCGACTCCGAACACTATGACGAGTGCCAGAGCCGCCATTCCGGCCCGCCGCCCGATCGATCCCCCCGACGGCGTCGGGGTCAGGGGTGATGGGGCGGCTTGGGGCTTGTTCATCAGGTCGGTCATGATCGGGTCCTCCTCACACGGGCCAGATGTACAGGGACAGAGTGAATTCGGTTGTAGCGCTCCCGGGGGCTCGGACGGTCGGGATGAGTTCCCACGGCCCGAACATGAAGAAGTCGAAGTTGCTCCGGTAGTGGCCGTCGCCAACGTTCTCGGCGACGGTGGTGAATGGGCCGTGACCCATGATGAACATGTCATAGACGAGGGTGATCTCGGCGTCTGTGACCGGGACGCCCTGTCGCGTGAGCAGAAAATCGGCCTGGGCCTCGAAGTCGATCGGCGGGTAGGGGCGCAGTGTGACTGTGATCTGAAGATCGTTGTCCAGCGGGACCGAGCCACCGTTGTCCATGGGAGCCCAGGCGTCACCGACCAGGTACTTGATTCGCCGAGGTCCATCCGCGTCGCTCCTTCCCGGGGTGAGCGCGTCCTCGGGCGAGGTTGGTTCGAGCCCGGATCCGCCCTGTTCGACGATCACTGCAGGCCGTTCCTCGGCGTCCGTTGCGGTTGTGGCCGAAAGCGTGGTGCCCGTCACGTTGGGAGGGCCGACATCGTTGGAGTCCGCGAGTTGCACCGCGATGGCGACCGGCGTGACCAGGAGGGCCAGGGCGACGATGGTCAGAGCAATGGTTCGGCGCGGACGGAAGTTGCCTTGGCGGGTCGGCTGCCGCTGCATCGCCTCATGATCCGATGGAGACGACCGGTCAACTAGGGTCGTTTGCCCCGCAAGCTGGGCCGCGATGCTCAGCCGGCGACGGTTGTGGTCGTCTCTGCGAGCGAGGTCTGGACCGCGGTACGGATGTCCTCAATGGCGGCAAGCACCTGATCGATCTCGACGGCGAATTCGGCAACCGCTGTGCGGCGCAGTGTCCCATCGTCGGGGGCCTCGAGCCCGAGGATCACGTCCCCCACCTTCGGCGAGAGGTCGGATACCTGAATCACCAGATCGACGTGGCCAGCGGCGAGGTCGGGCGGCACTCCCTCTACCTGGGCGACGTCCGTCTCCCAGGCGCTGATCTCATCTTGGAGGTCGATGAGCGCGGTGCGGGTTTCGGCAAAGGTCGTTTCCCGGGCGTCCCAACGGGTGTTGATTTGGGTGACGTCGTCGGCAAAGGCCTCGGCCTGGCTCTGGAAGATGTCGAGGGTCACCATGAACGCGGCGATCTCGTTGGGCAATGTCGTCGTTGACGACGTCACATCCGTGGGAAACGGTGGTTCCACGGTCGTGGATCCGGTTGGGTTGCCGGCCGGCTCGATGCTGTTCACGAAGGTGTATGTCAACAGCACCATTGCCGCGATTATCAGCGGCAGCACCCAGCGGCCGTGCTTGGGATCGGGGTTGACCACGAACGAAACGGTAGTCAGGTATTGGGGTTTCTTGGTCTCATCGGCCGGTTGCCATCGAGGTTCGACCTCGGATGGACGGCCGGTGAGCCAACTCGGGTGAGTCTGCCTGCACGAACGATCCACCCTGTGCGACGGTTAGCCTCGTCGCATGGAACTTCGCGGAGCTACCGCACTCGTGACTGGCGGCGCCCAGATC
>JBFHXF010000191.1:0-3177 GCA_041599115.1 Acidimicrobiia bacterium | reverse complement strand
TTCCATCGCCCGGTAGAACAGCGAGTCGTAGGCGCCTGCGGCGAAACCGGAGGGGTCGAAGGCCTGGTAGTCGTTGCCCCCTTCCAGTGAGACCGAGCCCACGTCTGGATCGTCAGCGTAAATCACGACCGTGTCGAAGGCCATGCCCGGCTCGAGGGACCACAGACAGTTGTCTTTGATGTTGGCGTCGGGCCCGGAGTCGGGGGGGAAGGCGCAGCCGGCTGAGTCCGAGGCTCCCGTCGTTTTCGCATGATATAGAGGGGAGCCCGATCCAGAGGTGGATCCAGTCGTCAGCATGTGTGTGGCCACCGGATACGGCCCCCCGTTCCACATCTCCACCACCGCGGTGACCCCGCCCTTGACCTCGACGTCGAGTCGCATCTTGAACCACGAGTTCCTGCTCTTGATGGTCAGCCTCTCCGGTCCGCTGATGTTGGCACAGGGGGTTCCGTTGGACCCACCCGACTTCACGCCGATCCCGTAATCGACGTAGCCCGGTCCCTTGGGGGTGTTGGCAGACAACTCGACCAACTGAGCTCCACTGTCGCTGGAACCGCTCGTGGCCGGATGGGCGATCTCGCAACCCTTTCCCAGCTCCACGTATTGGATGTCGGTCGCGGATCCAGGATCGTTCGAGCCGTAGAAGAAGGCTTTGGTGGCCCCGGTGAGCCGGAGATGGTCGGCATCGGGGGAGGGCGTTCCGAACGCCGGCAAGACAACCAGGAATGTGGCCGCGACCAACGCAAATGCGCCCGCCATCGCCGCCAGACGGAATCGAGACTTCCTCTTCATGTTTGATAACACCTCTTCGCCGTTGGAGTGGATTGCCCGCTGTGGAGTGAGGGAACCTACACGTCCGCCCCGGGTTGTGCAGGGGCGGGTCCCAAATGGGATCCTGATTCCTGGAGCGATCGGGCATCAGGGCCTCAGGAAGCACGCAGCGATCGGGAGGGTTTCAAGCTTTCAGGTCTGCCAGGACAACCGTCGCCGGCTTTCGCCTCCCGTGGCGGGATCAGGCTGAGAAGCCGCCCAGCAGATAGTTCTCGATCTCGGCCGCCACCTCGGGGACTTCGGAGGCTTCCTCCAACTCCTCGAGGAGGGTCAGGAGCCAGATCGCCCAGGCCTTGTGTCCCCCCTCTTCACGGTCGACGAGCACCTGCACGTCGAAGACAAGTGGGTGGACGTCGGAGCCGGCCCACTCCAGGGCGCGTAGCCGTCCCACGGCCGACCCGACGAACGGGGGAGCCTCCACCCCGACCATATGGGTCTGGTACTGATGAGCGACGTCTCCGCACACCCAGCAGTCGTAACCGGGGCCGGTCCGATATGTAGGCATGGGCCGATTATGCACGAAATTATCGGATGTTGGTGGGGAAAAGGCCACGGTGGGACTGGCCGCTGCTAATGCCCTGTCGATGTATTTGTCGTCAGTCGATATCGAATCGGAGCTCGGCCGGTATCAGGTCGGCATGGAGCCATCCCGTCCACAGGTCCCCAGCAATTGCCTCCCATGGCTGGTGGAGTCCTAACTTCTCGAACCAGTCGCCGATCCGTTGCACGTCTCGTTCCAAGAGCTCCTGGGCATGGTTGTTGAGCTTGGGGTCGACGGCTTGTGGGAAGTCGATCACCGTGACCGCCCCTTCCCAGACCAACACGTTGTAGGGAGACAGGTCGGCGTGGACAACGTCGCGGTACAGCATGTGTTCTATCGCGCTGAGAAGCTGGATCCACAGGCCCTCGAGCTCGTCCAGAGAGGGCGGGCGAAACTCTTGGAGTCTGGGCGCGGCGACGTCGAAATCACCGACGTAGGCCATCAGGATCGCATCGTCGGTCGATGCGATGGGGTCGGGGGTGGGAACCCTGGTGCCCTCCAGCTTGCAGAGTGTCTCCCATTCCCGGTAGACCCAGAGGCCTCCTCGGACCTCGCGCCCGAATTTCGACTTTTTCGCCAAAGCGACTCGAACCCGTCGCTCCTTGATGTACTCGCCGGCCCGGTAGAGGGTCTCGTCACGAAAATCGCGGCGGTCGAGAGGGTGATAGATCTTCAATGCAGCCAGGTCGTGCCCTGTCGTGCGTGGGTTGGAGCGACAGAGGTGGACACTGGCCTCCTTGCCGTGTTTGAGGGGTCTGATCACCCCTTCGATGAGTCCTTCGTCCAAGAAGTACTCGATGGTTTCGTCATGCAAGATGATGCTCCTTCGGATGGTGTGACGGGTGAAGGCCACGTCCAGCCGGACAACGGAGCAACCACGCAGTTGGTCAGGAGATGTCGGAGAGACGCAGCTTGGTGGTGAGAAACTTGACCATCGTGCATCCCTCCTTTCGTGCGGGCACCGGGTCGATGCCTCGCCATACGGAGCCTAGAACCGGGAACGGCCACCAGGGGTTGAATTAAGAGAAGCGAGGTCGTGCGTCGACCGAAGCCCCCGACCTGTGGGGGTCGGAAACCAGTCCAACCCCCACAGATAACGGCACCGGGTTCGACTAACCGGCTATTGCCTCACAGGTTGCGACATGCGGGTCGAACCCTTCCATGGCCAAGTTGGCCCTCCCGGCGTCCAGACGGACCGGCCTGCCCTGGCTGTCGAAAAGGCCAAACGTCAGGCCGGATCCATAGACAGCACCTTGAACGGTCTTGACCGTGAACCGGTGGTGGATGCGGTATGTCTCGCCTTCACGGTCCTCGGGGGCGGTCACGGTCAGGGTCCCGTCGACCTTCCACACCTCCCTGAAGCCGTCGTCGCCGTAGCTGGCGATGATCTTGACGTCGAGCACACCGTCGTAAGCCAGGCCTTCCGGACAGTCCCCGCCAACCGGGATCTGGAACTCGACCGTCTCTGGCTGTGTGGCTCGAGCGGTTCCGTTCCAGGCCATGAGCAACGCCACCGCTAGAACGGCAATCCACCCGGCCCTCCACCACCTTCTGCCATCTGCTGCGTATTCCATCACGCCTCCTTTCGTTCGGGTATGGCGCAGGTGGGTTGTCCCACAGGCGGGTTGCGCTCTGGCTGTCGGATGGCTGTCAGACGGCTGACAGCCGGCCCTGCCCGGTCCGACGGTCATCCCCTAGGATTCGCAGACATGGAATTCCGGCTGCTGGGACCGCTGGAGGTTTTCCAGAACGGTCAATCGGTGAGCCTCGGAGGCAAACAGCGAAGGACCGTTCTCTCGATTCTC
>JBFHXF010000190.1:0-3184 GCA_041599115.1 Acidimicrobiia bacterium | reverse complement strand
GAGCCGGGCCTTGTCGTCGAAGGTCACGGATCGGCTTGAACCAGCCTCTCCTTTCCAGACGCGTCGGATCGAGCTACCAGTCGCTGCGAGAGTCATTCACCTGGGATATCCCGGAACGGTTCAACATGGGTGTCGCCTGTTCGGGTTCTCAGGACCCGCGGTCACCGGCGTTGCGGATGGTGGGAGGGGACGGGGCCAGCACATCGGTCAGCTTCGGCGTGGTCGCCCAGATGTCGGACCGGCTGGCGGGGGGGCTGAGAGGGCTCGGGGTCGAGCCAGGAGACCGCGTCGCGATCGTTTTGCCCCAATCCCTGGAGACGGCACTGTGTCACCTGGCCGTATGGAAGTTGGGCGCCATCTCCCTGCCGCTCGCTTCCTTGTTTGGCCCTGACGCCCTGGCATACCGCTTGTCGGACTCGAGGGCAAGGGTGGTGATCAGCAACGACGCCAACCTGGCGAAGGTTCGAGAGGCCGCTCCCGAGATGCGAATGATCCGTGTCGGCGAGGAGTTCGATGCTTTGGCGATGTCCGATCCGATAGACGCCGCGGTCGACACCGCGGCCGAGGACCCGGCGTACCTGATCTACACGTCTGGGACGACCGGGCAGCCCAAAGGGGCTCTCCATGCCCACCGATCTCTCTTCGGCCATCTTCCCGGATTCGAGTCCTATTACGAGTTCGCCCCACAGCCCGGGGATCTGATCTGGACACCGGCCGACTGGGCGTGGATAGGCGGTCTGATGGATGTCCTCATCCCGGCCTGGTATTTCGGTATGGAGGTTCTCACCGTCGATCGCGATTTCGACCCTGCGACCTGCGCGGATCTCATGGCGGAGCACCGAGTCACCCTCGCTTTTCTTCCTCCGACCGCGTTGAAGATGATGCGGGCGGCGGGTGTCTCTCGAACTGATCTCGCCCTGAGGTCAATCTTCACCGGCGGAGAGCCATTAGGCGAAGAGGTACTCAAATGGGCAGAGACGGGGTTGGGAACTCAGATCAACGAGGGCTACGGCCAGACCGAGTGCAATCTGGTAGTCGGCAACTGTGGATCGGTGTGGCCGGTTCGCCCCGGTTCCATGGGGCGGGCACTCCCCGGTCACGAGGTTGTGGTGCTCGACGAATCGGGACGGCGCCTGGTGGGCGAGGAGGGTGAGATCTGTGTCCTTGCCCCCGATCCGGTGATGATGCTCCGGTATTGGGAGCGACCGGAGGCAACCGAGGCCAAGATCCGGCAGGGTTGGCTCCTCACCGGTGACCTAGGCGTCGAGGACGAGGAGGGTTACCTGTGGTTCCGCAGCCGGAAGGACGACGTCATCTCGTCGATGGGCTACCGCATCGGCCCGGGTGAGATCGAGGAGTCCCTGATGGGCCATCCGGCGGTGGCCATGTGCGCCGTCGTCGCGATACCGGACGACATCAGAGGACAGATCCCTTCGGCATTCATCGTCCTGCGCGACGGATTCGAGGCCACCGCCAAGCTGGCGGAGGAGCTGCAGTCGCACGTGAGAACCCGTCTGGCGCCGCATGAGGTGCCCCGCAGGGTCACTTTCGTCGCCGACCTTCCCAGAACGACCACCGGCAAGATCATGCGTCGGTCCCTGCGAGAGGCCTGACCAATCGGGGGCGTACGACACGAAATGGAGGGCCGGAAGCCCGGCCCTCCATCACTCTCACGAGTTGGGGATCAGTTGTCCTGGTTGCCCTTGAAGACGGCCTTGACCCCGCCCACTCCGCTGGCCGCAACGTCGCGAACCGCGTGGACCGCAGACTCGCCGATGTCCTCGGCCGCTTCGAGCGCGCCGGCTGCCGCAGCACTGACTGCGTCCTCGGCACTGAGGCCAACCTTCTTGGCACCGTCGATCGCCCCGGCCAGGGCGCCGCTTGCCGCATCGGCGATGTCGCCGCCGACTTCCCCCGCACCCTGAACGATTCCTTTGGCGGTGTTCTTTATCGCCGATAGCACGTCTGCACCAATCTCAGCAGCTCCGGATGCGGCTCCGGACACGGTGCTGGATGCGACTCCGATCATGTCTCCGGATACCTCCTTGACGCCGCCAAGAGCGGAGCGCCCCAGGGCGACCGCGCCTGCGGCGAGGCTGACTCCGGTGTCCTTTGTCGCCGTGATCACGGCTTCAGCTACTGCGGCGGCCGTCTTGGTCACGTCCTCGCCGATGTCCCGGGTGCCCCTGAAGGCGGCGCGGACTGTGTCGGAGATGATCCCAACAGTGACGGTGGCAATCTCGCCGACGCCCAGCAGGACGCCCACGACCACCCCTTTGACCGTGCGTACCAGACCCGTGCCCACATCCTGGACTGCTCCAAAGGCGCCGTTGATGATGGTCGAGACCGTTCCTGTGATCGAGTTGGCGACGTCGGCTGTGTCCTTGAGCGCTGTGACGGCAACGTCACGAGCGACATCGGCTGATCCGGTCACGATCCCGCCGGTCCCTCTCAAGACACCCGAAATGCTGCGGCGTACCTTCCCGCCGGCTTGCTCTTCAGTCATGATTCCTCCTTCTCGGCCATTCCGCGACCGATTTCGACTGTGACTCGAGTCTCGGCTATGACTGGTTGGTTCGTCAATGACAGAACTCCGCGAACGGCTGCCTCGATGCTGGCAGCCGACTGCCAGCGGCCCTTACTCCTGCCGGTTTCGTTACGGTTGAGGGGTGGCTGTGCGCATTGCCGTAGTGGGACGATCACCGACATGGCGCCGCGGCATGACCGTGGTGCTGATGGACGCAGGCTACGAGTCGGTGGAGCTCGACGATCTTTCGCAATGGCGGCCGGGTCACGGGGGCCACGCCGTGGTCGCGGGAACGATCGATGACGGCCTCCTGTCTTCTGTTCAACTCTTTTCGGAGGAACATCCTCATATCGCCGTGATTGCAGTCGTCGGGTCGCTCACCGTCGCCAACTATGCCCAAGCGGTTCGTTCGGGCGCAATCGCCGTGTTGGACGAGATCGACTCTCCCGCCACGATCACCTCTGTGGTAGTGGCCGCCCTTGAGGGAAGGACGATGGCGCCCCACTTCGTCGTTAATGCCATGGCTCGTCTCGTCCCCGATGAGGTTGATTTGGACAGCTGGCTGTCCGGCGATGAACGGTCGTGGCTGATCGCAATGGCCGGCGGCTTGACCGTGGCCGACCTCGCCGACACGGCAGGGTATTCGGAGCGGGCGAT
>JBFHXF010000189.1:0-3184 GCA_041599115.1 Acidimicrobiia bacterium | reverse complement strand
TCAGGGTTGAGGCTGAACGGCGGCGCGCAGCACCAAACCGTTCGGCACGACGGACGGCCCGCGCGGTGCGACCACGGCTGGAGCGATCGCCAGCGCCGTCCAACATCAGACCTCCCCCCTTCGAGATGACCTGTCCCGATAGCATCCTCTCGACCCGTCGGTCATGGATTCGCCACGCTCTGTCGCTCGGCGGCTGTGAGTCGACCGACGAGCCATAGGGCCCGGGACGCCCACAATCGGGTGCACAGGTGTTCTCGACTCTGCACGGGGCTTTCCCGCGCGCTACCAGAGACATCGGGAGGAAATCGAGGCCTCTTGACTAGTTAGCTGAGCCTCCGTTGCTCCCCGGTTTCCTGGTTCCGGATCCCGGTTTCCAGGTCCCGGCTAGACGGGCAACGGGTGACGCCTTTTCGGCCTACTTGCCGAACCTGCGCTCGCGGCCCGTGAAGTCACGCAATTCACGGAGGAAATCGACCCGGCGAAAGCCCGGCCAATGGACGTCTACGAACGAGTATTCGGCGTAAGCGGCTTGCCACAGGAGGAACCCCGAGAGACGCGACTCGCCGCTGGTGCGGATGACGAGGTCGGGATCGGGGAGATCCGGGGTGTACAGGTGGGAGGCGATACCAACGGCGTCGATGGCTTGGGCGATCTCCTCGGCTCCGAGGCCATCGGCTGCCATCTTGCCGACGAGGTCCCTCACCGCATCCACGATCTCCTGGCGGCCACCGTAGGCCAGGGCAATGGTCAGTCGGCGACGCCCGCTCGAACACGAGGAAACGAGTCTCTCTGCGGACTCGCGAAGACGCTCTGGAAGCAGATGCAGGCTGCCTATTACACCGACCCGCATATCGGAACCGGCCTGCAGGGCGAGGCGGTCGAACGTCTCGATCAGCACGTCGTAGTAGGGACCGAGTTCGGCCGGTGACCTCTCGAGGTTCTCCTGGGACAGCAACCAGCAGGTCAGCGCGGGGACCTCCAATTCGCGACACCAACCGAGGAACTCGACGAACTTGTCCATGCCAGCCCGGTACGAAGATGCATAATCCGGCAGGCCGGCGAGCCGGGCAAAGCGCCGGTGCCCGTCGTGTATCACCCCGATGTGTCTCGGAAGCCTCGTCCGATCGAGCGATCGCAGGAGCCTGTCTTCGTAGATCCGGTAGAGGGGTCGGAGCAGGGGACTGCTGGACCCGTTCAAGACCTACTCCTCCGGCCGGTCATCAACCGAGCCCGCAGGCATCGGTCCCGAAGAAGAATCCATCCTTAAAGGATTGGAACCTGGCAAAGGCGGTGGCTCCGGTCCCCTGCTCGCCCGGGGTGGCCGACAGTGTCAGAAAGCCTGCGATCCCTTCCTCGAGATCACCGGCGGAGAGATACAGCTCCATGGGGTTGTCTTCGAACGTGAGGGCCGCGGTCCATGCACCCGAGAGGCAGTCGGCTTGCAGTTGCGCATCGATGCCTTCTGTGGGAAGTGCGGCCCGCGTCTGCACGGCGTGACCCCATTCGGTTGCCAACACCAGCCCGACGGCGAAGTCCCCGATCTCTGTGTACAGCCCCGGGAACAGGCCTTCGTCATCCCACGCCACGTAGTCGTCCGGGGGGCAGTAGAAGGCATTGCCCTCGTAGAAGGACCGATCGGCGCTGAACCCTCCGCACGTAGGCAACGGCCCTGTCGAGGGCCGGTAGGGGATAGTCGCCGACACCGGGGTCCATGGGGTCCCGAACACCTCTGGATACACGATGCTCCAGAAGGTATCGAGCGCCGCAGTGATCGTCGGCGCGACGTCGGCAAGTGGCAGGTCGCCACCGCGGTTGGGGTCGTCACCGGCCTGAAGATCGATGAATACCACGGGCGGCGGGTCGGTCTCATACGTGGCGCACCGGGACACCCCCTCGGTGAACCCGTCGAAAAATGCCCCGAGCCTGTCGAAGGACCCGCCATGGGCGTCGGGTCCACCGGGTGCAGTCCCCAGGCCGTCGCCGATGAGCAGGAAGCCCGCCATGGCCTCCTCCAGGTCGCCGGACTCGAGTCGAAGCACGTCACTCTCACCGGCGGCGACGCTACCGGTCCAGGCACCGGCAAAGCAGTCCGCCTGCAGTTCGGAGAGAATCGTTGGCTGACTCAGGTTGTCGAACCCGTACCGGTTCTGCACGGCGTGACCCCATTCGTGTGCCAGCACCAAGGCCACCGTGAAGTCGCCGAACTGCTGAAAAAGGGGGGCCATGAGTCCCTCGGCATCCCACTGGATGGTGTCGTCGGCGCCGCAGTAAAAAGCGTTCTGCTGGTACTCGCCCTGCTGCATCGGTCCGCCACACTGAGGTTCATCGCCCTGAGAGATGAAATACGGACCGATGCCTGCCGGCGATTGATATTCGATGCCCCACTGTTGCGGCATGACGTTTGCCCAAAAGGCCTCGAGGTCGGAGATGGTGGCGCCTTCGATCTCCTCGACCGTGGTGATTGGAGTGAAGTCGCCGCCGGCAACCGTTGTTCCGGTGGAGCCCTCGGTGAGGCAGATATCGATTACCTCTTGGGTGGTCGGATCAGATCCGATGTCGGCCTCGTTGAGTGCCAGGAAGTCGGCAAGGGTCAGCCGGGCCTCGAACTCCTCGATGGTGCAGCGGCAAAACGACTCTCCCGAAGTCGGCGAGCACCCCTCGACATACGCGTCGACGACCTGGTCCGGGTATGCAACGAGCGGAGCCTCCGTGGTCGTCGTCGGCAGGAAGGGGGGAGCCGTGGTGGTCGTCGTGGTGCTCGTCGTGAACACCGTGCCGGTGGTGTTGTCGCCGCAGGCGGTGGCGACCAGAGCCAGCAGTAGAGCCGCGCCCAAAGTCCTCCTCATCGCCGCCAACCTCTCCACGGGCCCGGTCGCGGGGCTGTGTCCACCACTGTCGTTACCGGGAGTGGCTCGGCGAGCACCTCGCCGAGCTGGCCCACCAACCACAAGTCGAATGGATCAGACGAAGCAAGTAGCCGTTCCATCGCCCTATCTGGTTCTTCCGCCTCGGTGAACACCGCACCCAAGAACGCTCCGCCGTAGTCGACGAGAGAGATCACCTGACGCTTCACGCCGCGACGTCGCTGTGATTGCGCCCACTCGATGCGACGGGCGCCCATCAGTTGGGAATGCAGTTCCCGCCACTGACCGACTTTCCCCTCGACAATGGGGGTGAGACTGAG
>JBFHXF010000188.1:0-3191 GCA_041599115.1 Acidimicrobiia bacterium | reverse complement strand
GAAGCGGAGCCCTGTCGAATCGTCACCGGGCTGCCCGAAAGGGGGGCATCGAGCATGGTGAGGCCTCGTTGGGCGAAGGTTGCGGCGGTGTCTCGGCTCACCTGGGGGTCGATGGTGCTCATGTCGAGGTAGATGGCGTCCCGTGACAGGCCGGCTATGACCCCATCGTCGCCGAGCGCCACCGCGGTGACGGCGGCGCCGTCGGTGACCATGGAAAAGACCATGTCGGAAATGGAGGCGGCTTCGCGAGGCGTGTCCGCCCACGCCATGCCCTGTGCAAGCAGGCCATCGGCCCTTGCAGGCGTTCGATTCCAACCGGTGACCTGGTGATCCGCAGCGAGTAGACG
The DNA here is from genome assembly GCA_041599115.1 of Acidimicrobiia bacterium. Taxonomy (GTDB): domain Bacteria; phylum Actinomycetota; class Acidimicrobiia; order Spongiisociales; family ZC4RG35; genus JACZUI01. The sequence goes on along the minus strand of JBFHXF010000188.1, from coordinate 2,844 downwards.
GGGAACGATCACCTGGCCCATGTCTCCCAGTCCGATCCAACCCAGCTTCATGCGCGGCACGCTCCGATCCTCAATCCCACAACCGGCTTCATGGCCATGACGGTACCGGCCACGGCCGTGTCCCTGCGACCGCCCCGGGCCGGTCGACCTGTACGACGTCGACTGTGCCGACATGATCGTCCAGCGGGGCAAAAGGCGTCGCCGATCCGAACATCTGATGAAAAGGGGTTGACGTCGGTGTCGATCTCATGTAAATAGATAAATGTGTATTCATTTATTATTGGGAGGATGCTCGAGTATGCCAAAAGTCACGGATGCCCACTTGGAGCAGCGTCGCCAGCAGATTCTTGACGCCGCAGTCGCCTGCTTCGCCCGCGAAGGGTTCCATCAGACCACCATGGCCGACATTGCAGCCCAAGCGGGTGTGAGCGACACCCTGGCCTATCGATACTTCAGTGGCAAGAGCGAGATCATCGAGGCAGCCGTTCGCGAGTATGGAGACACGGCCGTCGACCGGGTTCTCGGTGACAGTGACGAGGCCGATGATGTCTTCTCCCTCGTGGACATGTTGCTGACGACGGACATCCGCCGTTTTGAACGTCGTGAGGAAGTGGAGGCCACGATGGGCATGTACTTCCAGTCCTGGGCTGAGGCGTTGCGCGATGACAGCATCCGCGAGCAGGTGGTCGAGCACTGGCGCCAGCAGTTCGGCATCGTAGAGGCGCTGGTGACAAGAGGCCAGGCCACCGCTCAGTTCTCACCCGACTTCGAAGCCAGAGCTGTCGCGTGGGTCGCGCTCGCGACCCACTACGGACTCAACCTGCTCGGCGTTCTCGACCCCACCGTAGACCTCGAGAAGTGCAAGAAAGTCAGCTTGGCAATGATTCGGGGCCTTGCGACGGCCCGCTCACAATCCCAGCACAACAGATAGACCTGGATGGGAGGCACAGATGCAAACCACACGCCAATCCACTTCTGGCCTGATGATCGAACTGAACCAGATCTCTACTGAAGACCGGGCGCAAGTGGGGGTCAAGGCTGCCAATCTCGGGTCCCTGCTGCGTGCAGGATTCCCCGTTCCCCCAGGTGTCGTGCTCACCATCGACGCTCAGGCCAGATTCGCCGCTGAAGGCACTGATCGACAGCCAGACCTGCGACGCCTCCTCGAAGACGCAATCTCAACGCTTGGGGATGGGCCTATCGCCGTGCGATCGTCGGGTGTTGCAGAGGACCTGTCAGATGCCTCTTTCGCCGGCCAGTACGAGACCGTTCTGGGGGCGGAGGGTCTCGATGATCTGGAGCGAGCGGTGCGTCGGTGTTGGGCTTCGGGCTCCAGCGCCCACCTGTCGTCCTACCGAGATAACCTCGGACTCGAAGACGCCGCAATGGCCGTTTTCATCCAGGTGATGGTCGACGCCGACTCCGCCGGAGTCGCCTTCTCGGCCAACCCGGTGAGTGGTGACAGGAATGAGGTCGTGATAAACGCGGTTCGCGGCCTAGGCGATCGACTCGTGTCCGGGAACGCTTCCCCCGACGAATGGGTGGTGAGCCCAAGCGAGTCCCGTTGCGATTCTGCGCCGGAGCAGGCCATCGACGACACCCAGGCCAAAGCGTTGGCGGAACTGGCGCGCCGGGTGGAAGGGCACTTCGGTTCTCCACAGGACATCGAGTGGGCCATCGCCGGGGAAACAATCCATCTTCTCCAGGCGAGGCCGATTACCTCACTCCCGGATCAACCGATCGAGCCGATCGCGATCGAAGTGGATGTCCCACCCGGATTCTGGTTTTACGACGCAAGCCACGCCTCGGACTCCTACGTCCCTATAGATGTCTTCTTGATCGACCTGGTCAAGCCGGTCAGCGCGGGATGGTGTGAGGACTTCGGCATGCTCTTCGACGGCATCGAGTTCAGGATGATCGGGGGGTGGCCCTACCAGCGAATGATCCCCCTTGGAGACCGGGAAGGACCTACGTTGCCCTCATGGCTCATGAAGCTGCTGATCAAGGCTGTCCCCATGTTGAGAAGGCGAATCGCACGGGCCGGGGACACCATGCGCTCAGACAAGCCGGTCCGCTACATCGATCGCTGGTACGAAGAGTGGCAGCCGGAGATGGACGAGTCGATTGCTCGGCTCCGTGACAGGGATCTGGGAGGACTGAGCGACGAGAACCTGCTCCGCCAATGGGACGAAGCACACGATCTCATGAGACGTGGCCTCCAAATCCACGGAAGCCTCCACTTCGCCCTCTCACCCATCCTCCATGAGCTGGTCAACACCTGCGAGGAGCTCCTCGGGTGGGACGCCGGAAAGGCCATGGACCTGGTGAGCGGAACCTCATACAGGTCGACGGAGCCGGCACGTCGTCTCAAGGACATGGCCGACATGGCGATGGGCAAGCCCGATTTGCTCGGCCTACTGGAACACCGAGACGAGGAGACCGCTACTCGCCTCTCCGCGGCAGACGACGAATTCGCCGGCGCTTTCTCCGACTACCTCCATGAGTACGGATGTCGCGCCACCGGACACACCACGCTGGGCGCTCCCACTCTGGCCGAGCAGCCGGCCTTGCTGCTGGGGATGATCGCCGGTCAGATCGAAACCGGCTACGAACCCAGAGCCGACTACGAGGCCAACGCCCGACGACGGGCGGAGACCCTCGTAGAGGCCGAGGAACTTCTCGCCGACCGACCCAGTGCTATCTCCCGGTTGCATCGCGTCGTCGAACGAGGGGCCAGGGCGTACCCGGTTCGAGAGGACAACGAGTTCTTCTGCTTCAGCTCGCCTCTGGCACTCCTCCGCTACGCGGCACTCGAGATCGGCAGGCGGCTCGCCGACGAAGGCG
>JBFHXF010000187.1:0-3225 GCA_041599115.1 Acidimicrobiia bacterium | reverse complement strand
GTTTGATGCTCACCGCCTTGCGGTGAAGTCAGAGGACGGTCACAGGCGCTTCGAGCTGGCTCCGGTCGGAATGGGCGCCGGCGAGCGTCGAGCCATGGGAAGATCCTCACCAGATCCCGCCGGGTTTCTTCTCGCCGGGAGGCTCAACGGGCTCAGAGTCGGCTTCACCGGCGCCCGAGGAGAACACCTCCTCGGAGGCTCGGTGAGGAGCCTTCTGATTCCTCTTGGTTGGACGGGACACCTTGGCGAGCATTGCGACGGCTGGCTGGACATCCTGGTGATCGACGGGGACGATCCATCTCAAACGCCAAGTGCGCTCCCCGACCTGGCGTCTGAGGCGAGGGATCTTGGAGCGAAGGTCATGGTGATCTCGGAAGGATGCGTCGCTCGTGGCCTCGAAGATCTGGCCGATCTGGGGGTTGGTGGGGGGGGTCTTGTGGTGTCGGGGTTTCCGCCGGGTGTGGTGTCTCCGGTGGGGTATCGGAGGGTGGTGGGTGGCCGGGTGGGGGTGGTTGGTTCGGTGGTTCGGAGACGCGATGGTGTTGAAAGGCTGGTCGGCCTGATCGAAGACCTGTCGAATGGTCCGGGTGTTGACGTTTTCGGTCTGGTGCGTGGGGTGTCGTTGCCTACGACCGTGAGGGTTTTCGGGGAGGGTTTCGATTCGGGAATGGTTGAACGGTTGCGGTCTTACAGCGGTGTCATCGACCATCCGGCTCTCCACGAAACAGCCACCGGCAGAGCGGAAACCCTGGCGGGTCTGGTTGCTGCGGGGGTTCCAGTGGCCGCATCAGATGTCGACCAGGTCCGGAGCATTCTCGGCGACGAGCTGGCCGATGTTCTCGCTTCAGCTGACCCGACCGACCTGCAAGACCCCGAGACAAGAGACCGTTTGAGTGTCCGGTTACGTCGGGTGGGGTTGAGAGCGGGATCCCAAGTGGGCAAATGGCGAGAACTCGCCGGATCGCTCGGATTGGAGGTGGCTCCGCTGCCCACAGTTTCGGTGGTGCTGGCCACCAACCGTCCCCATTTCGTAGACCGGGCGCTCAGCCAGGTGCAAGCCCAAACCTACCCTGAGACAGAACTGGTGCTCGTCCTCCACGGGGAAGGATTCACCCAGACCGACACCGAACTCGAAGACACCTACCAACGTCCCCTCCACATTGTGAGAGTCCCCTCGAAAACCGTGTTCGGAGAGGCGTTGAACCGTGGGGTGGCAGCCTCCTCGGGCAGTCTCATCGCCAAAATGGACGACGACGACTGGTATTCCCCCGAACACCTCTGGGATCTGGTGACAGCCATGGACTACTCCGGAGCCGACCTGGTAGGAAAAGCAGCCGAATTCGTCTACCTCGAAGAACTCGACATAACCATCCGGCGGATGGTCGACGGATCCGAAACATACGGCAACCGAAACCTCGCCGGAGGCACCTTCCTCATCAAACACACCACCCTCAACACCATCGGCGGATGGCGGAAGGCCCCACGGCACATCGACCAGGCTCTGCTGGACGACCTGGAGGCGCTGGCGATCCCGTGGTACCGGACAACCGGACTGGGATACGTACTGGCAAGGCGGACGGTTGGCCACACCTGGGACGCCGATGTCGATTACTTCCTGGCACAATCGGAGGTACAACGCCGGGGACGCGACCTCGATTTCGCCCTAATTGATCCTGGGCCTATCGACCCGGAGAGTTGACAACAGGTATCACTGCTTTGCTGCGGCAAACCAGGCCTTCCTTGCAGCTCTCACCGACAGGGCGGGGACTCGGAAAGTCACCAACTCTCAGGCCCCGCATTAGCCTGCTCGTCTGACATCTATTCCGCTGCAAGACTCTGGAAACGACGCGTGAAGAAAGCTCTCATCACAGGCATCACCGGCCAGGACGGGTCCCACCTGGCAGAGCTGCTCCTCGACAAGGGTTATGAAGTCCACGGGATCATGAGGCGAGCATCTTCGTTCAATACCCAGCGCATCGATCACCTGTACAAGGACCCTCACGACCCCACGGCCCGCATGCGCCTCCACTACGGCGACCTGACCGACGGTTCGCAGATCGCACGAGTCATACGAACGGTGGAGCCCGACGAGATCTACAACCTGGGCGCCCAATCACACGTTGCCGTGTCGTTTCAGCAATCGGAATACACCGGCGATGTCGACGGATTGGGTGTCATCCGGCTCTTGGAGGCCATTCGAGATGCCTCGATACCGACGAAGCTCTATCAGGCGGGAACATCGGAGATGTTCGGCGATTCTCCGCCACCCCAAAACGAGACGACCATTTTCCGGCCCCGATCCCCCTATGCCGCCTCCAAGGCCTTCGCCCATTGGCTGGTGGCGAACTATCGAGAGGCCTACGGTCTTTTCGCCGTCAATGGGATCCTTTTCAATCACGAAGGCGAACGACGCGGTGAAACCTTTGTGACCAGGAAGATCACCCGAGCCGTGGCCAACATCATTTCGGGGAATCAGGATCTTCTCTACCTAGGGAACCTCAACGCTCGACGCGACTGGGGATTCGCCGGGGATTATGTGAAGGCGATGTGGCTCATGCTCCAACAGGACTCACCCCGTGACTATGTGATCGGCACCGGGGAATCCCATACCGTTCGAGAGTTCTGCGAGGAGGCTTTTGGCCTGGTCGGCCTGGACTGGGAGGCTTTCGTCCGCGTCGACCCAGCGTATTTCCGACCCACCGAGGTTGAGGCCCTGCAGGCTGATCCGACTCTTGCCATGAAAGATCTCGGATGGAAACCGACACTCGACTTCCAACAACTCGTTAGACGGATGGTCGAACATGACCTGAACTTGGTCGGGCTGAACATCGACGAAGCCTTGCGAATGGCGTCGGAAGGTTCGCCCGGAACCGTGTAGGCCCGATATCCATGAAGAGTCACCTTCCTTTTGACCTGACAAGCAAGCGGGTATGGGTTGCCGGTCATAGGGGGATGGTCGGTTCCGCCGTCGTGCGGCGGTTGAGGGCAGAGCCGATAGGTGGTCTGATCACTGCTTCTTCGGCGGACGTCGATCTTCGCAGACAGGTTGAAACAGAGAGCTTTGTGGTCGAGGAGAAGCCGGACGTCGCAATCATCGCAGCCGCCAAAGTGGGCGGCATCAACGCCAACAGGCAAGCCCAGGCCGACTTCATTTACGACAACCTGATGATTTCGACCAATTCTCTCCACGCCTGTCACATCGCCGGCGTCGAGAAAGTCGCGGTT
>JBFHXF010000186.1:0-3240 GCA_041599115.1 Acidimicrobiia bacterium | reverse complement strand
CGTTGGGGTCGGTGTCGGGGTGGGGGTTGCCGGGGCTGGCGTGAACGTTGGGCCACCAAGGAACTGGCCGGGATTGGGAGAACCGAATGAATTCGCCTGGGGTCCCGACCATGAGAAATGGCCGTATACGGAACCACTTCCGACAAGCTGGAGCGAATCCCCCACTGCGGTGCCGCTGTCCTCCGAAACCCCGATATCCGTGCTCGTGATCCCGGTCGCCGGCCCATCCAGGGCCGCGAAGGTTCCCTCATAGCTCAGGAATTGGATGACGTTACTCGAGGCATCGACAAGCGCCACCCCATCCGGCGAACCATTCTGGATTCCATTCACCGGATAAGTCACGACCGTCACGCCGAAACCCCCACCTTGATCTGGGAGCAATCCGCTCAGGGTGGCGGTGTTGTAGGAAAGCCCGTTCGCCCCGTTGTAAAGGACAATAGACCATCCGGTCAGATCGGTTCCGGCTGGGCCGGCGATTTCGATCGCCTCGCCGGCATCGGTGCCACTGTTGTCATAGTGGATCTCGTTGATAAAGATCGAGGTTGTCGGGTTGCCGAACTGCGTTGGCGCCGCCGCCACTGGCCAGACTCCCATGACGATCAGGCCGGCGAAGAGGCCCGCAAAGAGGGCAATCGTGAGGGTTCTAGAGAGGGTGGCTGTTCGCATATCTGTCTCCTTGTGTTGGTGTATCCACGAATAGCGGGCTTGAATCACGAAATAGGAGGCTCGCGCCTCCCCTCGCCTCGATCTCTTTCGATTGTCGGATGGGGCAAACGCACGGAGTGCCCTCCGGCTATAACGACCTGATCCGTCGGGGGCATCAGGACCACGAGGCTTCTCGATGGTAGCAAATCGCTCCAGGTGTAACAATCGCCCGTGAGGATGATTTCGGCTCACCCTCCGGGCGCCGCCTGCGCGCTTCCTCTGATTGCAGACATGCGATCAGGCAGGAGGCCGCCTGATTCGGGGCCTCCTGCCTGAAAGGCATCGACCAAGGCTCTCAGCGCCTACTTCCCCGACCCTGAGCCCTGCTCCTTGAAGATGTACAGCCCGCCGTTCCGATCGGAACCGTAGATCCAGGGCGCGTTCGTGATCTTGTACACGCCCCAGAAGTCGTGCGGGTTGCCGCCGTTTTCCGCCAGGAGCTCCGGCGAGCTGTCGAAAAACCGGCCCGTCTCCACCGGGTTGTACGGATCGGTCACATCAAGGATGACCATCCCGTCCCAGTACCAGGAGAGGTACGCATAAGTCTTATTCCCGGTTGATTCGACGATCACGTTGTGTACCGAGTAGGTGCCAAATGCACTGCAGCTCGGCAGGAGGGTCGGCGAGGCGCTGCACTCGGTGTTGAAGGTCGAGGCCAGCACCGGGTTGGATGGATCGGAGTAGTCCCAGATCCGGACCCCACTCCAGGGGGTCTCACCGACCACGTTGTTGGAGATGATGACCGCGGAAGCGCCGATCGAAGCCGCTGTGGCGGCCTTCTCCTCGAAGAAGCAGACGCCGCGGCGGACAACTGCGATGTCGCCGGGATCAAAGGCGCCGGCGTTCAGGATCGGATCCGCCGCGCAAGCCTGGCCGACCCAGACCAGCTCCCCGGTCAGGGGGCCAGTCGTAGCAAAGGTCGGCGAGCCGGAGGCCGTCGCCAGTTCGATGGCTGCGTACGAGTTGCCGGCCAGGGGACCCGAGGCCACGGAGACCGACGACCCATCGACGGTTCCGATGTTTCCAGTCTGATTCGCCTCAAAGTCATTGCCAGACAACGTCGAGATCGCCGTACCCGGGATGGTCGGGTCGCCGGGGAACGGCGAGTCCATCGTCAGATTTCCGGGCGGCGCTGATTCCTGCCAGGCGTCGAAGTCCTCCTCCGTCTCGACCACGATCGAGCCGTCTTCGCTCGGCCAGGCGGCGTGGCTGTTCACCTCTCCGTCCAGCGAGCCCGCCAGGTCGAGGGCCACCGAAACGAGCTGTGGATCGCTCGGGTCGCTGATGTCGAGCAAGACCAGCCCCGCGTCCCAGTTGCTCAGGTAGGCTTTGGTCCCGTCGGCGCTGATCGTGATGTCGTGCAGGAACCGGTTGCTGGAGTCACCGAAGCCATCAATCAACCAGAGCGCGGCATTGAGCACACGGGTGAATTCGGTCGAATCACCCACACCTGGATCAAAGATCTCCTCTGCGCCCCATGCGCTGACCAGCGCCGGCGCTGTCGGATCGGTGATGTCCCAGACGCGGAAGTTGTCGAAGGCCGATTCGGACACCGCCGCGACGTAATCGTTCGAACCCTGCGTGAACAGGAACACATTGTGGACGCCGACATCGGTGATCCCGCCGAAGAGCGCATCGGAGACAGGGTTCAGCTCATTAATCGGCCCCACATGCGCCAGAAAGACCGGATTCTCCGGGTCGTCCACGTTGTAGATCTCGAAGCCACCGAGTCCGCCGGCCGCGCAGCGCTCATTCGAGTGGACCAGGATGTCGCCAGAGTTCATGCTGGCGACCTTGACGTCGTTGGAGCGGCTCCCCGTCGGCGAGGGGATCACGCCGACGAACGACACTTTGTTGTGGTTGCTCACATCCCAGATATGTACGCCGCCGCCCGGCTCGCCACCGCAAGGGCTGCCGAAGGTGCCCGTATAGGCGTAGCCCTCATGCGCCCAGACGTCGGTGGTGGCGTCCGTGAGCAATCGTTCGCCGCGGCCCCTCAGGGCCACGTTCTTCACCACTTTGCCAAAGGGTCCCGAACTGACGACATCTGCCCCGGCGCTGTCGAGGGCATGGAGTGGCGCTGAGGGGTCGGTCAGGTGCAGTTCAGAATCTTCGCCCCCGTCGTTTCCGCCGTCGTCTGGATCGTGATCGGCGGCCGCCGGTACCGCAAAAACCAGGGTCAGAATGGCAACGATACCGATGCGCAACAAGAAACTTCGCTTCATGAATCATTTCTCCTCATCAGGATATGGCTGTTCCAACACGAAACTGAGATTTACCACCTAATCGGGCAAGCACACCTCTCTCTCGCATCCAGTGACGTCAACAGGACCGCCAACCGCGGGCAGAAGGCGCCCGCCTTGGCTCTCTTAGGTAAATGCAGCCTCCCGGCCGAGGTGCCAGCAAACCTGCGTTCTGCGGAGCCGCAATCATGTGCCGAACAGCTCGGTTGCGAGCGGCGTGTGGATCGTCGGCGTTGCGGGGTAATCCTGGAACGGAGAACGCACCTCCCGATAATTAAATCGAGGCCAAGCG
>JBFHXF010000185.1:0-3342 GCA_041599115.1 Acidimicrobiia bacterium | reverse complement strand
GGTGAGGTCTCACTGGGTCATCAGGCATCCTTGGGGTATTACGCGCAGGAGCACGAGCAGATCGAGGGCGGCAAGACGGTTCTCGACCACATGCGGGATGCGGCCGGTCTCGGGGAGCAGACACTGCGCAGCCTCCTCGGCCTGTTCCTGCTCGCCGACAAAGTCGATCAGGACGCGGCAACACTGTCAGGCGGTGAAAAGACCAAGCTGGCGCTGGCGATGCTGGTCGCCTCCCGACCAAATGTCCTGTTGCTCGACGAGCCGACCAACAACCTCGACCCCCAGGCCAAGGAGGCCCTACTCGACGCCCTCACCCTCTATGAGGGGACGATCATCCTGGTGAGCCATGACACCGATTTTGTGGCGCAGCTGGGCCCGGATCGTGCCGTGCTCATGCCGGAAGGCGAGATGCGCTTTTTCGACGAGGAGCTACTCGACCTGGTCGCCCTGGCCTGATGGTCGCCGTCGCCGGCCCATCACGTATATTCCCGAGCCGATCACGATTCCCGTGAGGGCAAACCACCATTCCAATTGCATTCCCCTTTGCCTCGCTGCCGGTGCGGACACAGTCGACTCGATGACCAGGGGTGGCGTCGTCGGATGTGAGCTGGTCGATGACTTCTCCTGCACAACGAATGGTGCCGCATCATCAAGGACCACGAGTTGGCTGGAGTAGGCGAAGGGGAGCACCGTCAGGTCTCGAGCAGCGCCCGATTCCGGGTCGGCCACGATCACATGACCATCCCGCAGCCCGTAGACGGCGTCGCCCGCGCCAAAGGCTTCCCAGGCGGACCAGCCCTCTATATGGGTGACGTCTCCGGTAGCGGCAGCGACCACGAATAGGTGGGCATCTTCACCTCTGCTGTAGTCGACCGCTCCGGCCAGGATTCGATCCCGGTCGAGCCACGAGATGTTGATCCCCTCATAAGGGATCGGGATCTTGGCCAACTCGGCGCCTGCCCGGTCGACCACGCGCACCACGGAGTCGACTATGCCCTCGCCATAGTGCACCTCCATCACTGCGACGGACTCATCCGAGGGATTGGCGGCCGCATATAGCCCATATAGCTCATCGGGGGCATGCCCTGTGAGGACGGTCGAGCCTCCACTTTCGTAGTCGAACCAAACGATCTGGGTGGTTCCATAATCCCCGAGGACTGCTCCATCGAGGCCTAATTCACCGCTGGGGAACGGCGAACGCATCACTTCCGAAAGCCCGCTGTTGACGCTGAGGATGGCGCCATCGGTCGAGTCAGAGCCCCATCCGCCGAGCAACCAGATCGACGAGGCTGTCGTATCTCGACACGAGATATCGCTTGGGCTGAATTCGCCATCAAGTTCGGAGATGCTGTAGACGTCGACGATGGCGTAGGTGTGCAGATCCCAAACGAAGACTTGATAAGGGGTCTCCTGGACCAGCAACCGTCCGCCCGGACAGAGATCGAGGTCTTGGGTGCCGAGCATAGGATCCGAAATCGGGTTTTCCATCGTCCCGACGAGTTGGCCATTCCGTGACAGAAGCGTTAGGTCGGCCGAATTCCAGGATGCAACGAGCAGGGCCGGTCTCAGCGATGGGTTCGGGAGGGCCGGGTTGGCGGCCGCCAGCAAAACGTCGGGGTCGACCTGTGAGCAGAGTCCCGACCGGATCTCTCCGCTCTCCCGGAAGAGGAATGCGCCGATTCGCTTCTCGTCATTCCAGAACTCGAGACCACAGGCGGCGCCGCTGGAGGCCGAGTGAATCTCGATCACCTGGCCGAGATCACCCTTGACCCACGTCTCGACCTCGAAAACATAAATCGACTCCTCGCCGAATTGACCCATCCCGGCACTCCGTCTATCGATGAGCTTTCCGACGAATGCTGCTTGGGATGCCCCGATGGCCTCGGTCAGATCGCCGGGCCCCACGCAAGAACACGCCGACGCCGGATCGGGGGCGTAGAACGAGGCGACGACGACGAGCATGACGACGGTCACGAGCCGGGCCACGGTCCTCATGGGGGTGTGACGTTGAGCGGCTGGTGGATGGTTCCCTGGGAGGGCAACGCCCAGGCAAACGAACGTTTGTTTGTGATATCCTGCTGGCATGACACCCGAGGAGCGTTTCGAGGCGGTCATCGCCGCCGAAGACAAGATCGAACCGACCGATTGGATGCCCGAGGGGTACCGCAAGACCCTGATCCGCCAGATCGCCCAACATGCCCACTCCGAGGTCATCGGCATGCAACCCGAGGGCAACTGGATCACACGCGCTCCCAGCCTTCATCGCAAGGCGATCCTCATGGCCAAGGTCCAGGATGAGGCGGGTCATGGGCTGTATTTGTATTCGGCAGCGGAGACCCTGGGAGTCGAACGCGACCAGATGCAGGAGCTGCTCCACCAGGGCAAGCACAAGTACTCCTCGATCTTCAACTACCCGACGCTGAGTTGGGCCGACATCGGGACGATCGGCTGGCTGGTCGACGGCGCCGCCATCACCAATCAGGTGATGCTCACCCGCTGCTCCTATGGTCCCTATGCCCGGGGAATGGTCCGCATCTGCAAGGAGGAGTCATTCCATCAGCGTCAGGGTTACGAGCTGCTGATTCGCCTCTGTCGGGGTTCCGGGGAACAGAAGTCGATGGCACAGGACTCGCTCAACCGCTGGTGGTGGCCTTCATTGATGATGTTCGGGCCCCATGACGACGACTCCCCCCACACAGCGCAGTCCATGGCATGGAAGATCAAAAGGGTCAGCAACGACGATCTCCGGCAGCAGTTCGTCGACATGACCGTTCCCCAGGCGGACTTTCTCGGCCTCGAGATCCCCGACCCGGAGCTGCGATGGAATGAAAAGAGGGGCCACTACGACTTCGGTGAGATCGACTGGGAGGAGTTCTGGGGAGTGGTCAAGGGCAACGGGCCGATGAACCGCGAAAGGGTTGAGCACAAGGTGGCGGCCTGGGAGGAGGGGGCATGGGTGAGAGAGGCAGCTGCCGCCTATGCCGCAAAACACTCGACCCGGTCGGCCGCCTAAGGGGATCGGATGACATACGACGTACCTGTGGCCCCTGGCGAGAGGGCAGAGATCGAAGAGACAACCGGCTCAGCCGGTGAAGGCTGGCCGATGTGGGAGGTCTTCGTCAGGGCCCGGCGTGGGATATCGCATGTCCATCTCGGAAGCCTCCATGCAGCCGATGCGGAGACTGCTCTGCAGAACGCCAGGGATGTCTACACCCGCAGGGGGGAAGGTGTCAGCGTCTGGGTCGTGCGGAGCTCCGAGATCCACTCATTCGAGCCCGACGACGCCGTCGACTTCGTGGAGGCCAACGAGAAGGTGTACCGGTTGGCGACCACCTACGACAT
>JBFHXF010000184.1:0-3344 GCA_041599115.1 Acidimicrobiia bacterium | reverse complement strand
TCGAGGACGACGGGACCGGGATCCGGTCTCCGGAGGGGCTGGGAATCGTGGCCACCCGGGAGCGTCTGGAGGCGTCGGGCGGGAAGCTCCACATCACCTCCCACCCGGGGAAGGGCACCCAGGTGCGGGCCAGTGTCCCGACACGGGAGTCCGCTGAATGACGACACGTGTCGTCGTCGTAGACGACCACCGGATCGTCCGCGAGGGCCTGGCATACATGCTCGGTGAGATCGATGGCGTGGAGCTGGTCGGGGAGGCGGGTGGTGGAGCTGAGCTGTTCGACCTCCTCGAGGGGACCCAGCCCGACGTCATCCTGCTCGACGTCCACATGCCCGCCATGAGCGGTCTGGAAGTGCTGGAGCGGCTCAGAAACGACCACCCGGACATGAAAGTGATCATGCTGTCGATGCACGACGAACCGGCGTACGTGCAGGAGGCGATAAAGCTCGGCGCGATGGGCTACGTCGTGAAGAGCGCCGGGCTCGAGGAGCTGGTGCGGGCCCTGGATCAGGTCATGGGGGGACGGCCCTATCTGCAGGGAGAGCTGTTGGGGGCCCTGGTCCCTCGAGAGTCGCCGCCCCAGGGTCCGCATCTCAGCCCGCGTGAGATCGAGATCTTGCAGCTTCTCAGCGCCGGATTCGAGAACAAACAGATCGCAAGACATTTGGATATCAGTGAGGCGACGGTCAAAACCCACATCAAAGCCCTGTTCGGACGGCTCGACGTACGCACCAGGGCCGAAGCCGTTGCCACAGGCCTGCGCCTCGGCCTGATCGAGTGAACGGGGCCAAAGGTCCCACGCGGGGTCACCCCAACGGGTTACCCGTCAAACCCCGATGGACGACTCCCGCAGCGGCCTTTGCACCGGTACTTTGGTTCAAAGAAGCAAGAAGGTGATCGCGACGATTCCCGTCGGATTGCCGCCGATTACCTGGAAAGGTACCCCAATGTCCATATTCAAACCGGGTTCCCAGATGACGGGACGTTCCGCGTCCAAGTCAATCGTGCTCGCCGCCGTCCTCGGTCTGGCCCTGACTGCCTGCGGTGGTTCGGGCACGACCGCCTCATCCACCACGACAAGCACCACGGCGGCCCCCGAGGCCAACGTTGTGCACGTCAAGACGGTGGACCTGACGGACAGTCAGGCCATTGAATCGGACGTGACGACCTTCAAAGTCGGCGTCCCTTACCACTTCGTGGTGGAGAACACCGGCTTCCGCAAGCACGAGTTGATGATCGTCCAGCCCATCGAGGCCGGCACCATGGACATGGAGCACATGGACGAGATGGCACTGCATGTCGTCGAGGAAGACGACCTCGAGCCCGGCGCCACAGTCGAGTTCGACTTCACGTTCCCCGCTGACGCCGCCGGAACCTCACTCGAGTTCGCCTGCCACATCCCCGACCACTACGAGGCCGGGATGCATCTGCCGATCACCGTCGAGGCCTGAGCCAGCGACCGATCTGTGACTGAGTGTCCCGACAGGCGGTCGGGACACTCAGTCTGCTTCAGACCCTCCTCCCTATCACTCGCGGGCTGTACGGGCGGCAATATGGCAATCCGCTCAGGGAAGCAGCACCGGCTCAGCCGTGGCCCGTGCCCGGATGAGCAAGGGTGCGGACTGATCGACGAATACCCCAAGCAGTCCCAGCACCAACTCGTCAGCCACCTCGACCGATACCTGGGAACCGTCGGGAGCAACTGACACGGACTGGCTGGCCGGATCGACATCCTGCCCCTGGATGGAAGAGGTGGCCAGTTGCGTGGCGCGGTCAGGATCGAGCATCACCTCGCCGGTCAGCCGGTACACCTCTTCATCGATCCCTGATGCCGCGGCGACTGCCGCAGAGTCGGCGGCGGCGGCCAATGCTCGCTGCAACGCGAGCGCCCGCCAGAAGTCCACTGCCAGACCGCCAAGGAGCAGCAGCAGCAGCGACAGGCCCAGCATCCACATCGTCACCGAGCCACGATCGGACCTCACCCCAGACTCCGATACAGATCGATTGCCTCGTCGTGGGTTCCGGTCACCCAGACTCCGCCGACTTCGCCCCAGGGCGTGCTTATCAGGGGAGTCCACATTCGAACCTCGGCTCTCACATCGGTGCCCCGCGCCATGGGACAAGACCCGGCCCAGCGGCCAATAGGAACCGGAGTGGCGCCACACCAGCCCAGCATGACCCGCTCCTCCGACAGTCCATGGTTCAGAGCCATTTCGGCCAAGACGGCAACGCCCTCCGATATGTCGGTTTTCAGAACCGCAGCACGGCTGGCTTCGGCGGCGGCAGCTTTGGCGACTACCCGGGTCTCCAGCCAGGGCCCGAAGGACAACACTGTGAGAGCGACGGGGATGAGAAGCAAACCGGCGGCGAGGGCCAACTCGACGGCGGCGTGACCGTGGTCCCTCAAGGCTTCGGCTCAGCGGTGGCAAACGCCACCATCTCCATCCGGAACTCCGGGGCCAGAGGCGTCCAGGACGCGAAGACTGCCTGGGCGCGGGCTACCGCCAGATTGCCGGTCAGCTCGCATCGCGCGGTCACCCCGCCTCCCATGACTCCGCCAAGTAACTCGTCGAGCACGTCATCGACCCGCTGTTGGCATTCGAACTCTGATCCGGTCATCGCGGCCACCCGGACGCCCTGATCGAGGGCCGACCGCACCGCTCCACGTCCGTATCGAACAACGACAACATTGGCAAAGGCGAGGAAGAGGATGAGCCCGAGTCCGGCGGCCAAGAGGAACTGAACGGAGCTGACGCCCCGATCCATCAGCCCCCGATCAACTCGACCCGAATCCACCCGACGATGTCCACTCCAAGAGCTTGCAAGGCTCCCCAGATCACCACCAGGGCGGCAATGGCAAGAGCGGCGTTGCCCATCAATTCGGCGGTGTTCAACCCCCTGTCATCCTCTCTGATGAGAGCAATGAGTTTTCTCAAGTCCGGCATGGATTTACCTCCTTTTCAGTTCCATCCGGTGATCAAATACGGAAGTGGCGCGGCCACGAAGAGAATCAGGACCGGGGCGAGGATGGCGATGGTGGGCACCAGCATGGCGGCCCTGCGTTTTGTCGCCCACCTCCTGATCGACTCGCGGCGCGACTCGCGGACATCTTCGGCAAGCTCGAGCAAGGCACCCGCCAGATCCGCACCTCGTTCTTCGGCGGCTGCCAGCAGCCGGTAGGTCCGGCCACAGAAGGGATCGGGAGTCAACTCGGCGATACGGCGAAAGGCGTCGCCGCCACTCCAGCCGGACCGGTGAAGTCGCAGGGCGTCGGCCAGCTCCGACACCACCTCGCCGCTGCCCCGGTTCACGGTCGTCTGCACGGCCTGCACCACACCTCCACC
>JBFHXF010000183.1:0-3360 GCA_041599115.1 Acidimicrobiia bacterium | reverse complement strand
TGACTCGGCATAGGCAAGTATCGGGCCAAGGCTCCGGCGCCCCCAACCGGTGGCTACCACCTTCGCCCTGAGTTCCGTTGGCCGATTGACGTCGACGGTCAGGTGGGTTCTGTCGACGACATGTCCCGGATCCGATTCCACGAGGGCCAGGCCAGGGGCGAGGGCGAGATCGATATTGAGACCCCGGATGGGTTCACTCGCTTCGATCAGGAGATCGACGTGCCTCTCCTCCCCTTCCACCATCGATGACGGCGCTTCCAAGATTCGAACCGAGAGATCCGGGGCGCCAGCAGAAGTCAAACCGACCACGACGAGAATCAAGAGCGAAACGGCGAGTATCGCCGGTTCCGGCTGTCCCGTCGCAAGGGCTGCGACAAGACCGATCAACCCCGCAGAGGCATAGACCCTGAGTCGGACGGTCGACCGATGGGTCACTGATCCAGGCCAGTGGGAACCGTCAAGGGTGTGGGAACCCCGGCCACAACCTCATCGATGACGTTGTCTTCTGTGATCTCCTGGGCCCAGTACTCGGGGCGAAGTATGAGCCGGTGGGCGAGAGCCGGAACTGCCAGCTCCTGAACGTCATCGGGAATCACGTAGTTTCTTCCGCCCATTGCCGCTCTGGCTCGAGCCAGTTTCATCAGTGCCAGCGAGCCGCGAGGACTCGATCCAACCCGCACTCGCTGAGAGGTGCGCGTGGCCGCCACCAGATCCACGATGTACCGACCAACCGGGGCCGACACGTGGACGCCCTCGACAGCACTTTGCATATCGAGCAACTGCTCCCGGTCGACGATCGTGTCCAGTGACACCTCATCGCGACCCCGGGCGGCCCGATTCTCCAGCACTTTCCACTCTGCTTCCCGGCTCGGGTAGCCCAACCGCACCCGGCACAAGAAGCGGTCGACCTGCGCCTCGGGCAGCGGGTAGGTGCCCTCGAACTCAATTGGGTTCTGAGTGGCGATCACCAGGAAGGGTGGGCCTAGCGGTCTCGTCACCCCGTCAACCGTCACCTGGCGCTCTTGCATCGCCTCGAGAAGAGCTGCCTGTGTCTTTGCGGGGGCACGATTGATCTCATCGGCAAGGAGCAGGTTTCCGAATACTGGACCTGGGCGGAACTCTGGCCGGTCGAGCTTCAGATCCATCACCATCGATCCCGTGATATCCATAGGCATCAGATCGGGTGTGAATTGAACCCGGGAAAACTTGAGGTCGGCGGCGGCGGCAATCGAGCGGGCGAGCAGAGTCTTGGCCAAACCTGGAAGATCCTCGATCAACACATGGCCATCCGCAAGGATCGCCATCACGACAAGCTCGATCGCTTCCCTCTTTCCGACGATCGCCTTCTCGACCTCGTCGACCAGAGAAGCGGCGAGGGTCTGGACATCCTTGGCAGAAACAGTCTCGGCGGTCACAGGTTCTCCATCTGGTTGACGATTCTCTCAATCTGGATCCGGCTCAAGGGGCGCAGCCGATCATCGAACAGAACAGGGTCGATCACCTCCGCCGCGTACGGCGAACCCGGTCTTATGCCACGGCGCCGCATACGGTGGCCTGCGATTCTCCGCAGCTGCGACTTCATCCGCCGGTCGGCGCCCGCGCTCTCCGAGAAGGCGTGCACTGCAGCCAATTCGAACGAAGCCACTTGGCGGGGAGAGTGTGGTTCCTCTTTCTTCGAACCGCCGAACAACGGTGGTGTCAGGCTCTGCCCGTGCCTCGGGAAGAGCCTGATCAGGATCACCAGCAGCAGAACCAGCAGAACCTCCCACGCAACCAACTCTGCGGTCTCATTGAGTTGCACCAGGAGCGCGGCCGCCATTGCTCCGATCACGACGGCGAATCCGATGTATCTGGTCATGGCGCGAACCTGGCGCGTATGCGGTCCCAGGCGGTCTCGGCGCGCTCGGCATCCTCGGATTCGACCCTGGCGTCGGCAAACCGGACCGACTCGTATTCCCCGCCGAGGACGTCGAGATCGAACCTTTCGATCGCCATTTCGCCGACAGCCCGTTGCGCGTGGTGACGCGGTGTCTCCGAGAGCAAACGCCCAGCCCCTTCCCGGCTCGCCAAATCCTCGAAACCCGCGTAGGCGTTGATGACTCGAGACCGGGGATCATCACCGACAACCGCGGCAATTGGCTCGGCGATCGACTCGTCAGCGGCTTCGTGCTGGGTTTCTCGCTCAGGAAGACCCGCGTCCCAGAATCTGGACTTCGTCACCAAGGCGAGTCGAGTGATAACCGCAGCAATCACCGCGACAAGAAGGGCTCCCACCATCCAGTCATTTCCCACCGGAACCGGCGCGGTGAGGGACTCCTGGGTTTCGGGTGGGAGCACACCGGTTGTGGTTGTCACTCCTTCGGTAGCGGGACGGGCGATTGAATAGAGCAAAAGCAGGACCGCGAGCCAGACGAGAAAGGTGGCATATCGCTTTATGTTGAAACGCTGAGCCGGAACCGTCTTCGCCAAACTGAGAAGGAGGAGCATCGCCCCGAACCCTGCCAAGGCCAGCATCGACCAACGGATCGCCGCAGAGGCGAAGGCCGGCATGGTCAGGTCAAACTCGAGTAGCGGCTCGGGGCCCTCGCCGCCGGGTAGGGTCGCTGCCGACGCGGCCACCACATATCCCAGACCCATCAACAGGATTGCCGCCGTCACCATGTCGATGGTCTTTCGCATCACGCCACCCAATCCAGAGCATCCAAAAGCGTATGAGCCACCGGGCCGTCCATGGCCAGAAGGGTGGGCAGATGATGGGATCCTCCATCGTATAGAACGGCCCGGGCTCCAACATGTCGTGCTGCCATGGCATCGTCCGGCGTGTCCCCGACCACGACGACCTCAGCTGGGTCAACTCCCATCATCTCGAGATGCCGGCGCAGATGCATCGCCTTCAGGCCCCCGGTCGCCTCGGTGAGCCCATCTATCCGGACAAAGCGATCGGCGATTCCATGGGAAGTGACGATGTCGACCAGTTGCTGGTGAGTCGTCATGGAAAGGAGCGACTGGCGGCAGCCCATTCTCTCCACCCGGTCCAGTGCCTCGATCGCGTCCGTGGCCAATGGGGCGTCGCCGACTCGGCGGAAGTACTCGTCATGGAAGGTCTTATCCAGGTGCGCCCACTCCATGTCGGTCACCGCCCTTCCCAGAAGAGAGTCGTAGAACGATCTCACCGGGCGTGTGAAATGATCGCGATAGCCCTCTTCGCCTATGGGGCCGACCCCGAAATGACCGATCCCGACGTTGAGCGACTCGATGACGATCGCGAGGTCATCGAGCAGGGTCCCATTCCAGTCCCACACCACATGCGTTGTTGACATGGCTGACAGGTTATTGCGTGTGCAGGGAGACGTGCCAGGC
>JBFHXF010000182.1:0-3394 GCA_041599115.1 Acidimicrobiia bacterium | reverse complement strand
GTTTGCCCTCGCGTCCAACAACGCCGGCGAGAGAGCGGTGGCGATCGACACCCACCTGGTACTCACAGCAGGGACGAAGGCCGGGGATCATCTTCGGGCCAGGGCGACTGAGGCATCGCGGGGGAGGACGCTGGGCACCTATCGGGTCGATGTGACCCGGGACGACGGGCGAACGATCGGCCTTTTCACCGGCACCGTTCACATCGACTCCCCAAGATGAGGGCCCGGCTCTAGCATCCTCTTTCGTTGCGAGTCGTGGAGTACATCGTCTTTCACCCTTGGAGGGTGGTGTTCGCTGTCATCGTCGGGGTGATCCTCGGGGTGGGCTCGTTCTACGCATATCAGGCGCAGGCGACGTTCCATGCGGTGGCCGTCGAGCAGTTCGACCCCGAGGGGGCGCGTCTTGCGATCGAGGCGACCCAAACACCCGTCGACCAGGCGACCTTCGTGGAACCTTCGGAATTCGAGCCCACGGGACAGTCCGATGTGGTCGACATCTACGCAGAGATGGCCGACATCAGAGAGCTGATGGGCAACGCCTCCACCTTCGATCCCCGTGCCTTCAGCCCCAACTCCTTCGGTGAACCGATTCCCGACTCGGAGTTTGTGTCCTACCTGTTGGTGGGGAACGACGCCTCCGGTTTTCTCGCCGACGTCATCATCCTCGCCTTGCAACCGAGCCTTGGTGGCAAGCCGATAATGGTCAGCCTCCCCCGCGACCTCTACGTGTGGAATGTCTGCAAGAGCACGTTCACGCGTCTCAACGCCGGGTTGGGGGGGTGCGCGGGCACTGCCTCCGGAATGGAGATGATGGCCTTGCTCGTCGAGGACTACACCGGAATCCCGATCGATCACATGGCCCGGATCAATTTCTCTGGATTCGCCGCGGTGGTAGACGCGATGGGTGGCACCACCATCTGTGTGGATTACCCCTCACGCGATGCCAAATCGGGTCTCGACATAGCCGATGCGGGCTGTCGGGCTGCCAACGGAACGACCACACTGGCTTGGGTGCGATCACGCCACACCGAGCAGCTCATCGATGGCGAGTGGGTTCAGGTCGTGGGGTCCGATTACGTGCGTCAGACGAGGGAACAGGACGTCCTGTTCCAGCTGGCGGCCAAGGCATCCGGGTTTTCATCCCCGGCGAGCCTCGTATCGAAACTGAACACCGTGGCTGCATCGGTCAGGCTGGACTCCTCTTGGTCGTTCGGCGAGGCCGTCGCTACCGGCTGGAGATACCGGGGGATATCGAAGAGTTCCGTTTCCCGGTTCTCGATAAAGACCAAGGATTATCGAACCCCGGCCGGAGCCCAGGTCCTATTGCCCCTGCAGTCGTTCAAGAATCAGTTGAGCGTCGTCTACTCACTGGGTTAGCCGACCGACGGTGTCAACTCGAGGGCTGCCAAACGGTCGAAGATCACCTGGGTGGCGTCGTTGAGACGATCGAATGAGAAGAGCTCTTCGAGATGTTCTGTCGACAACCCCACCTCGGCATCGGACTCCAGAAGATCCATGAGGTGGTCGTTGCTCTCCCATGCCTTCATGGCGGTCCTTTGAACGACGCGGTATGCCGCGTCCCGGGTCAGCCCGGATTCGATGAGGGCCAACAGTGCAGCCTGGCTGAACAGCAGGCCCTTGGTCGACTCCAGGTTCTTCAACATGCGGTCGGTGTCGACCACCAATCCCTCGACCAGGCCGTTGAACTTCACCAGCATGTAATGGAGGACTATCGAGGCGTCCGGCAACACCACCCGTTCGGCCGACGAGTGGCTGATGTCCCGTTCGTGCCAGAGGGCCACATTCTCCAGTCCTACTTGGGCGTATCCCCGCAAGAGCCTGGCCATTCCGGTCATCCTCTCCGACAGGATCGGGTTTCGCTTGTGAGGCATGGCTGATGAGCCCTTCTGGCCCGGCCGGAATCCCTCCCTGACTTCGCCCACTTCTGATCTCTGCAGATGACGGACCTCCGTTGCCATCCTCTCGATGGATGCACCGGTCAGAGCGATGGTCTGGAGGTACTGGGCGTGACGGTCCCTGGCCGTCACCTGAGTCGATGCCGGCTCCACGGATAGTCCTAGCGAGGAACAGACGTGCTCCTCGACTTTCGGCGGGACATGGGCGTAGGTTCCCACGGCTCCCGAGATCTTCCCGACGGATGTCGCGGTTCGGGCTTCGCGGAGACGCTGATGATCCCGGGCGAGCTCGAAGGCCCATCCGGCGAGCTTCAACCCGAAGCTGGTCGGTTCTGCCCAGATTCCGTGAGTGCGCCCGATCATGTGCGTGCTGCGATGGTCCACGGCCTTGGATCGCACAGTGACGAACAGGGTCGCAAGTTCATCGAGAAGAAGGTCGGACGAGTCTCGGAGGAGCACCCCAGTGGCGGTGTCGATGACATCTGAGGAGGTGAGGCCGTAGTGCACCCAGGCAGAGGCCTCGTCTCCGGCATTGGCCCCGAGCAGATCGACGAAGGCGGCCAGGTCGTGGTCGGTCACTCGCTCCCGCTCGGCGACCTCAACGCTGGTCGGACATGCGGCCGCTGAGGTACTGGTGGCCACGCCGGGGGGGACCCTTCCCAGGGTTTCCCAGGCCTCCAGGGCAAGCACTTCGATCTGTTTCCAGACTCCCAACTTGTGCTCCTCTGACCAGATTGCGCCCATCTCTGGCAGCGTGTAACGCTCGATCACGACCTGCATGATGCCATGTCCTTGTGACCGTCAGGTCCTCGCTGGTGTCTTGCGGGCGCTGTTGGTGGTGAGGGCTTGACCGGTTAGGTTCGTCGCACTCGTGCGACGGATATCGATCGATCAAGCCAGGCGTTATGCGCTGGCAGCTCAAGGCTTCGACCGCGGCCGACCCCAGTCACGTTTGGACCGTCGCCATTTTCGCCGCGTCATCGACTCCATCGGAATGGTTCAACTCGACTCGGTCAATGTCTTCTCCCGATCGCACTACATGCCGTTTTTCTCTCGCATCGGTCCGTATGACCGTGACGCTCTGGACGCATGGTTGTGGCGCTCTCGGGAATTGTTCGAGTACTGGGGCCACGAGGCCTCACTGATACCGGTGCGTCACCATCCGCTCTGGCGGTGGCGGATGAAAGCCCCCTGGTCTTGGTCACGTGTCGAGCGGATCAAAAGGGAAGACCCCGGCTATCTCGAGCGGGTGCTTCATCAAGTGAGGGTCGACGGACCGCTCAGGACCCGTGACCTCGACGATCCTGGAACCAGGGATTCGACCTCGATGTGGGGTTGGAGCAAGGGCAAGGTAGCACTCGAGGCCCTGTTCCAGCGAGGGGACATCTCGGTGCACGATCGGATCAATTTCACCCGTCTCTATGCCGCCAGCGAAGACGTCATTCCGAAGCCGATCCTGGCCAAAGCGGATCCCGCTC
>JBFHXF010000181.1:0-3423 GCA_041599115.1 Acidimicrobiia bacterium | reverse complement strand
GGGCCCAGCCGGCCGGCTTGTTCTCTCACCAAAACGCCCCCGTTTTCATCCGTCTGCCAAGAGTAGACCGGAGCGGGCTATCGGCTTTCCCCGCCAATCAACCCATCGAGCTGCTCGGTCCACCGCAGCCGACCGTCCGTCTTCATCAGGACCACCCCGTATTCGGGGAAGCGTGCCATCCATGACATGTCGAGACAAAGGAGCGGAAGAGCGGGTGCTTCCAGGCGCACCCCTTCTTTCGACCTCTCGAGTCGTTCAGCCACGGGTCCAAGTTGGAAGAGGCAGGAGAAGGCGAGCCTTGGTTCTCGACCGGAACGGCCCGCTACCGTGATCCATGGCAGCGGCAGCCGCGCCGATTCAAGTTCTCAACCGTCATCGTCGATACGGCGGAGTGAACGTTCATGAGTTTGATTCGGTCGTCTCGGCCGCCGGCGAAGGAGCGGAGTGGGCCTGGTCCCGGCTCTATGAGGAGCTGGCGCCACAGATACTCGGCTATCTCCGAGTACGTGGAGCCCGCAATCCGGAGGATCTCGTAGGTGAAGTGTTCGTGCAGCTGGCCCGCAACCTGGCCCGCTTCAGTGGTGACGCCGCGTCGTTTCGCTCATGGGTGTTCATGATTGCCCACCATCGGCTGTCCAACGAACGTCGCAGATTCGCCCGTCGACCCGAAGTCGTAGGCAGTGCTCCGGAGGCCAGCCATCCCGTCGTCGAAAGTGCCGAGGACGCGGCGCTGCGGGCGATGGGGACCGAAGGCGTGCTGGGCATGCTGGTGGGATTGACACCCGAACAGCGCGACGTGATCGCCCTGCGGGTGATCGCTGACCTCAGCCTGGATGAGACTGCCCGGATCATGGGCAAGAAAGTCGGAGCCATAAAACAACTTCAACGGAGGGCCTTGCTGTCCCTCCGTGGGGTACTCGAACGAGAGGCAGTAACCCGATGAGCGTCTCCGGGGGTAACTACGACGAGATGGGTACTGAACACATCAGCGACAAGGAAATCGAAATGATCCTTTCCGGATCGGTCGAGCCCGGATCGCTGCTCGGCGACGCAATCGTGGAGTTACGTGACTCCGTGATCGAGAAGCCGGCAGGCGACTTGGCGACACTCCACATCGCCGCCGCTGTGAACGAGGCCCGTCTCGCCTCCCAGGCCGTCGTCCCGGTGAGAACGGTGCGACGGCGCCCCCGACACAGCGTAAGGAGAAAAGCCGTGTTCACCGCGATGACATCCAGCCTGATAATCAGGCTCCTGTTGGGTTCGCTGGCGCTGGCCGCGACCGGCGGCACAGTGGCCGCTGCCACTGGCAACCTTCCCGACCCCATCCAGGCCGTGGTCTCAGAGGCCGCCGACAACATCGGAATCGACATCCCCCACCCGGACGAGGTTCTGGAGTCCGCCGACGTCTCCGATAACGACCAGGTTTCCGAGCCTGCCGATGTCTCTGATTCAGCCGAGATCGTGGAGTCGGACGAGACCTCTGAGATCACCGAGCCGGCCGAAGCAGGCGAGGTCACCGAGGCCCCAGAGGCGGCCGAGACCACCGAGCTCACTGAGGCCCCAGAGGCGGCCGAGGCCACCGAGCTCACCGAGCCGGGCGATGCATCGGCTGTCGACCAGACCGCAGAAGCCAGCGAAGCCGCAGAACCGGTCGAAGGCTGATTCCGCAAGGAACCTTCACAGGTCCCCAGTGCCCGGCTCCACCACCCTCGATGGAGCCGGGCCCCCTCGCGTTCAGACGCTCCACCTGGCATTACTTCCCGTCCGGCGTGGGGCGGCAGTTCGTCGGTCTGGGCAAAGCCGATTACCGGCGCCGCCGCCCGACCGGCTCAGCCTCCCCCCAGGGCCGAACAGCCATAGGTCTTTGGTTTCGACCCCGAGCCGCCGATAACACAGTGGATCCGGCGGCCGGCAGACGGCGGGTGATCACATGTTCAACCCGACAACCCACCCCATCGACTCCGGGACCGTCCAAGACGAGCTGACGGCTCCCAAGACGGCTCCACCGGCGTCTTCCCTGCCGGAGGCCCCACCCGACAGCCCCAGAAAGCCCCTTGTCTCCCTGCGGCTGCAGGTACTGGGCGTTGGAGCCGGGTTGGCAGTCGCATTGATCCTCTTCGCCGTCTTCGAAAGCTCCAACGGTGTTCCCAAAGCCGACCCCGCCAACGGCCAGATCTCAACCAATCTGAGCCCTCCCGAGGCGCCGGCCGACTCGCTGGGGATTCGGTTCGATCAGTTCCGTGACCTGTGGAACGCCCTCGATCAGCCTCCCTCGATCTCGAGACCCCTCAGCCGCACCCTCGAAGCCGGCCCTTACGACAGTTTCTCGCATCGCTTCGATGCCTCGGCGGTGGTGGCGGGCGCCTACGACCCCGCCAACGACTACATCGTTGCCCTCATGGTGAGGTCCAGCATCGAACACCCCGATATCTCGAACATGTATCTCCACCTCTGCTACATCCTCCATCCCTTTTCGGCTGAGTGCATCGACAACTACTCCGAGATCGGCCTCAACGGGCAGACCCGGGAGGAGCTGTCGGAGCAGGGCCATGGCGTCTCCTGGTACTACCAGGGCAACAGATGGCAGTTGACGGTGGCGGGGAACATCGAGACGATCCGGGTGACCGCACCCGGATCGGAATAGTCACAGAACAAGATCGCCGGACAAGCCCCGAAGGCCGGTCTGCCGGCTCGCCAGCCCTCAGTACCGTCTGGGGCTCCGGACGGGACGTGGGCGTCACCTCTGCCATTGTCCTCGTCTTACGATGAAGACGTTATGAGCAGCACTCCCACTTCAGGTGAAAGCACGAAAAACCGACCGTCACGATTTCTCAAAGCCGTCTTCGACGCTCCGTCATGGCTCTACAGGATCGGGCTCGGCCCGCTGCTGGGAAAGCGGGTCCTCGCCCTCACCCACCGGGGAAGGAAGAGTGGCAAGCTGCATCGCACAATCCTCGAAGTCGCCCTCTACGACCGGGAGAGCGGGGAGAGCGTCGTCGCTTCGGCCTACGGGTCGCGAGCCGACTGGTATCGCAACATCGCGGCGGCACCCGCCCTGCGGGTTCAGACCGGATGGAAGGATTACACGCCGGTGCAACGGTTCCTCACCCCCGACGAGGCAAAGGAGGCCGCTGCCCGATTCTGCCGGGACCATCCCTGGGAGGCGAAGCTGGTGCCCCGGGTCCTACCGGCGATCGGGGCGGCCATCCCCGACGACCCGACCCTGACTCCTGCGGAGCTGCTGGGGGCGCTGCCCATGGTGGCATTCCGGCCACCCGACTGACATCAGGCCGGCTTGGGAGGCCGCGCAGCCAAGCTGGGGCGATCTCGCCTCCCAGATGTGCCATGTCGACACTGCCACCGAACTACCCGGGCATGATCGGAGTCGGGACTCATCAGGACCGAACCTAGCCCGCAGGCATC
>JBFHXF010000180.1:0-3504 GCA_041599115.1 Acidimicrobiia bacterium | reverse complement strand
GTCTATTTCAAGGCAGGGAACAAATCCCTGGTCTTCTATGACCCCGCAGCTGTGGACGCCGCCGGCGTGACACTCCCGACAACGTGGGATGAGTGGATTTCGGTATCCCAGGAGCTCGTCGATGGCGGCTACACGCCGCTCGCCGTGGCTGGCGCAGATGGCTGGACGCTTTCCGACTGGTTCGAGAATGTCTACGTGCGAACCGCCGGTCCGGTGTTGTATGACCAGCTGACGAATCATGAGATCCCATGGACCGACGACTCGGTCAAGAAGGCCTTTGCCAAGATGGGCGAGCTCATCGGCAACGGAGACTTCGTGGCGGGCGGTCTCAGCGGCGCCCTTCAGGTCGACTTTGTCGACTCGATCACCAAGGTCTTCGGCGCTCACGAGGCTGTGATGGTCGAGGGTCCTGGTGACATCGCCGGGATCGCCAAGGAGGAATCCGGGGCGGTTGCCGGCGTCGACCTCAATTTCTTCGCATTCCCGAGCATCGACGGTTCACCTGCCGCGGTGCTGGGCGGCGGGGACGTGGCCGTAGCACTCACGGATAACCCCGGTGCGATGAAACTCCTCGAGTTCCTGACGACACCTGAAGCGGTGGAGAGTTGGGCGGCTGGCGGAGGATTCACATCTCCAAATCAGAATCTGGACCTCTCGGTCTACCCGGACGACCTGTCGCGCGCCGTCGCCTCAGGCCTGGTAAACGCCGAGGTCTTTGTGTTCGATATGTCCGACCTGGTTCCGGCCGCCCTTGGGGGCACAGCCGGGGCGGGCATTTGGGGTGGCATCCAAAACTGGTTACAGGATCCGGGCAGTGTTGATGCAGTCCTCGCCCAGATCGAGGCGGAGGCCACTGCCGCGTTCGGCAACTAGCGAACGTTGACGGTTGGGGGTGGTTTCGCCACCCCCAACCGCCGTTCGGGAGATCGCGATTGACGACGAGAGCCAAATCCGGGACCAAAGAGAACAAGGTCTGGGTTGCCCTTGCTTTCTTGGGCCCGGCTCTCGTGGTCTTGATCGCTCTAGTCGTGTGGCCGGCGATCAAGACGGTCATCGACAGCTTCCATGGGCCTGCAGGGGACAACTTCGTCGGCTTTCAGAACTATCGGGACATGTTCCAGTTCGATCGGATGCGGACAGCTATCCGCAACAGCTTCATCTGGGTGATCGCTTTTCCGATATTTGTGACGACAACAGGTCTGGTACTGGCGGTGCTGTCGGAGAGGGTGAAATGGCGGACGGCTTTTCGTCTCATCCTTTTCATGCCCGCGGCGGTGGCGATCCTCTCATCAGGGATCATCTGGCGGATCATGTATGACACCAATCCCGCCCGGGGAGCGATCAACGCTCTGATCAACGTGCCCGTTGCATTGTTCAATCCACCGGGTTTCCTCTCCGGCACGGCACCATCGACCGACGATGCCGTGCTCGATGAGCACGGAATGAGGCTTCAGGTCGAGGTGGCTTCAGATGGCGGGGTGTCTCGGATGGGTTTGCTCCGGATACTCGAATCCGATCTGCCCTCCGATGCAATCCAGGCCAGAGCCCCCGAATTGGCGGGCGCGGGGACTCTTCGGGGTGTCGTCTGGCGGGACACAAGACCCGGCGGTAACGAACGAGGCGTGGTCGAGCCTGGGGAATTCGGAATATCCGGCGTCAGCGTCGAGTTGGTCAACACCGCCGGCGAGGTCGTCGACAGCACGGTCACCCAGGCAGACGGATCGTATGGTTTCGAAGGTCTTGACCCGGGGACCTATTCGTCCGTGGTCCCACCCGATCAGTTCCAAGCGTCATGGGGAGGCATATCCTGGCTCGGTCCCAATCTGGTCACTTTCGGCGCGATCGTCGCCGGGATCTGGATCTGGGGTGGGTTTGCCCTTCTCGTGATTGCCTCAGGTCTGGCCGCATTGCCACGAGAACTCCAGGAAGCGGCGAGGGTGGATGGAGCCACCGAGTTCCAGGTGTTCCGTCGCATCACGTTGCCATTGCTCGCCCCGGTGCTCGGAGTGGTCTTTGTCGCGCTCACGATCAACGCGTTGAAGATGTTCGACCTGATCGTCGGCATCGCGCCCGGATCGGTTCAGGACGACGCCAATGTCATCGCCCTGGAGATGTGGAGGACGGCATTCACCGGGCTGGGCAACCGCGGTCTCGGGGCTGCAATCGCAGTGTTTCTCTTTCTCTTGATTCTCCCGGTCATGATCTTCAACCTCCGCCGGTTTCGACTGGATGAGGAGCGCCGATGACTGCCACGTCGAACACTGCGGTCTCAGTCGGCCGAACGGACGATGTCGTGCCAGGGAGTCGGCCGGCCACGATGTTGCAGAAGATCATCCGCTTCTTCTCGCGTGGGATTGTCCAATTCACCCTGATCGTGGTCTCGCTCTTCTGGCTGATGCCGACTCTGGGCCTGCTCATCACCAGTCTCAGGCCGGTGGCGCTGTTCGGTGTCTCCGGATGGTGGGAGGCGATTCTCACGCCCTCTCAGCTGACAGTGGAGAACTACACAAATCTCCTCGGCGACCCGAGTCTCATCCAAGGAGTCCTGTCGACTCTGTACATCGCCGTTCCGTCCACGCTATTGCCGGTGCTCCTGGCTGCAATGGCCGGCTACGCCCTCGCAGTAATGCCATTCAAGGGCAGAGACGCCTTGTTCCTGATCATCATTGGTTTGTTGGTTGTGCCGTTGCAGATGGCTCTGATCCCTGCCTTTTCGATCTTCAGAAACCTGGGTCTGAGTGGCCTCCCGGCCATCTGGTTGTTTCACACGGCGTTCGGTCTCCCATTCGCCATCTTCCTGATGCGGAACTACTACGCCGGCATACCCATGAGTCTCATCGAGGCGGCGAGGATCGACGGGGCGGGTGAGTGGACCATATTCCGCAAGGTGATCCTGCCGCTCGGTTTTCCCGCACTTGCCGCACTGGCGATATTCCAGTTCACTTGGACATGGAACGATCTGCTCGTCGCTCTGGTCTTCGCCACCGATCAGGAGCCGATAACACTCTTCCTGCGCAACCGTCTCGGTGATTTCAGCAGTGGGATCGGCGTCATATCTCCTGGTGTGTTCCTGTCGGCGTTGGTTCCGTTGATCATCTTCTTCGCGTTCCAGAAATACTTCGAGGCAGGTCTTCTCGGCGGCTCGGTAAAATGACCGGCAAGCTCCTCATGGTGCTTTCGCTGGTTTTGGCAGCGTGCTCGGCGGGTAACCGCACCAGCGGCGATCTCGCGGCGGCTATCGCCGATGCAGAGCCGGGAGCTATCCTGGAGTTGACTGCGTCACGCTTCGATGGCCCGATTGTCATCGACAAACCTTTGACACTCACGGGTCGGACCGGAACGGTCATCGCGGCCTCTGACGATGTGCCGGTGATCACAATTCTGGGTACGACGGATGTCACGCTTCGCGATCTGCGAGTAGAGGGTGGGAGCGCGGGGATCCTCGTTCAGCGGGCCGAAGGGATCGTGATCGAGGGTGTTGATATCGAGCAATCGTTGTGGCAT
>JBFHXF010000179.1:0-3504 GCA_041599115.1 Acidimicrobiia bacterium | reverse complement strand
TTCCGCGCCGACCTCACCTCGACCGTGGTCCAGGAAAGACTCCGCCGGGACCTCGCCGGGGGATAGTCAGCCCGGTCTGGCCGAGCGAAAACCCGTCGGTAGAATCCGGGTTCCCCGCAAGGGGCTGTAGCTCAGCCTGGCAGAGCACCTCGTTCGCAACGAGGGGGTCGGGGGTTCAAATCCCCCCAGCTCCACTAAAAGCCCTGGTCAGGGCGATTTCTGATAATTCATCAGTTCGCTCGATTCACGATTCTGAGGCCTCGCGCTCCACAGACAGCCCACAGGAATCGCGCCCTAATCCCCTCGTTCGTGCGAGGTGCTTGCCTAAGGCTGAAAAGGTCCTTCGGGGTCGACCCCACGCGGGACGCTTGAGATTGTCGGCGAAACGCCATGTACCTCGGTGACAACAGCGTCCGATGAGTCAGACGGACAGATCTACTGAGTGGGGAGAGTCGATCGGCGCGCCTGCGGCTGCGGCTGCGGTCTCCTGCCAATTCGATGGGTCACTGCCATGGCAAGCAGGCCATAAGAGATCGCCACCACTCCGAAGAGGAGCAGGTTGATCCACAGACCACCGCCTCGATGAGCGAATTCCTGTCCAAGGTCTGGATGCACGACAAGGAACCCGGTGACCAGAGCTCCGAGGATTGTGCCCATGGCCCGGCGGGATCTGCTTTCGGCGGCCAGTCCGATCAGAGCCCCGATGATCCCCATCACGCCTCCGATGAGTACTCCCACACCTGCGATCACAACGAGGGTCCCACTGATGGAGAAGACGGATTGGCTCGTGGGCTCCATGATCGAGACGATCCGCATCGCCGCACGCCAGCCCGGCGCGAGTATCAAGACACCGGCGACTGCGCCACCGGCGGCGCCTCGAGCGACCGCCGGCCACAGGTTTCCGGTGACCTTCCAGGCGAACCAGGCCACTCCAACGAGTATCGCGACCCACAAACCGATGGGCCCATCGGGGATGGAGGCGAAGGTCATGAAGATTGTTCCGGCCAGAACCAAAACGGCCAGGCGGCTGACAGAATTCATCGACGACCTCCTTCTTCTGGGTAACGCGGTATCGATCGAACCGGCTCGTTGATTGCTTTCGCCGCGCTGTCGAAGTCGGTCGAAGTGTGAAAGCGACACGCCGAATGCGAACCCGCCGGCGCACGTGCCGGTGGCGAGGACGAGGTAGAGCGGGGCGAGCATCTGACGTCCCATCCCTGCGACGACCGCCCAGTCGAGCGGGAGGGCTATGAGCGCTCCGGCGACGACACCGAGTCCGGTCGCCAGTGCGACTCGTTGAGAGATACGGCCTGGATTCAGTACGGATGCGGGCTCGTCGACCTGGGTCATGACCCGGGTGACCCGCCAGGTCACAATCCCGAGGAAGACGGCCATTCCCACCGCAAAGGAAAGCGCGAAGAGGCCGTGCACGGCGAGTCGATGCCACAACCACACGTAGTCGATGAAGAACTGAGAAAGGTCCACGGCGATCCCGACCACGGCGAAGGTCGGCAGTGCCACTCTGAGGGTTGTCCGGATGATCGGGCGGGCTGGCTGGTTCCCTACCTGCGCCACGATCCATGCCCATGCAGTGGCGGGTATGGCCAGGACCACGAAGGCCATTGACAGCCCGATGGCGATGCTCGGCAACATTGCGACGTTGGTCATATCGACGGACTGGGCCAACCATGAAAACATGAGGATGGCGGGGAGGGTTACTGCGGCGGCGGTTGCCGCCGAAACGACCAGTCCCCGCGTCACCGGGCCTGGTCGAAAGTTTGCGACGACGCCGGTCACGCTTGGCCCGCCAATCGGTCGCCGCTTGGCACTCGTCTCTGGGGATTCGTGTCGAACGCTCCGTCACGTGAGCCTGGATCAAGCCGAACAGGACCAACGCACCCGTAGCCGTGAACGCAGCTCCTACCGGTTTTTTTCCCGATCATTTGATCGACTCGACAGTCGATCCTGACGTGGTCTTCCCTGCATCTGGTGGGCCGCTGGTCCGGTTCTCGGATTCGCTTGTGACAATGAAGGCGATACCCCAGAGGACAAGAGCGAGCCCCCAACCAATCCCAAGGCTCGAGGTCTGGTCCGGAAACATCACGGATGCCGTACCCATCACAGCTGCAGCAAGTCCGGCCATCCACGCCGTGATTCGTCGACCGTTGAACACGCTGGAGGCCACTATCGCTAAGAGAATGAGATGGAGGCCCAGCTCGGCGGCGAACTGATAGTGAGAGCCCTCCCAATGTGGGTCGGCGGCCACACCATTGGCCTGAAGACCAACTTGGTCCAAGACGTAGAACATTAGGGGAGCGGCCAATACCACGGTGAGGACCAAGAGCCGTGTGCTGATGACTTTCGGAAGTCTCAAGATCGGAGACGTGGGATGGAGAACACCTGCCACCACGCCAAGTCCGATGATGATCCATATCGGTGGCGGCACTTGTTCCAAAGTGGGCCCGATGATCAGGTTGAGCACAATGGCCATGACGAAGAACGCGGACACCTGCCACATGGCCGCCTCTTTGGCCCGTGGTCGACGGAACTGGACCACCAGACCCACCAGGACGATCACATGAGTCAACGCCGTAGCTAGGCGGTGGATGCGATGGATCGCAAAGTCGTTGACACGTGAGGCGAAGAAGTGGTTGACGAAGTCATCCGGGAACCACACCAATAAGGGGGTCGCAATCACCCACCATTGAATGGCGATCGCCAGGACAAGGAGTCCAACGACAGCGTAGAAAGCCACCTTTCGCACTCTTGCTAGCCCTGCCGCGTCCACGACCATCTCAGTTCCCTCCTCACGAACAGTGCATGCACCATACAAGATCTGCATGCAGAGTGCAACAACTCGTGAGATGTGAGACAATGAGTCGGTGACATTGCGCGATCGCCAATCCGAGCAAGCCAAGAAGCTCATCATCGATGCGGCGATGGCCCTGTTTCTTGAAGACGGTTATGTGGCGACGACCATGGATGACATCGCCGAACGCGCCGGGGTCGCCAGACGAACCATCTACAACCAGTTCGGCTCGAAGGCGGCGCTGCTCCTCGCGGCGATAAATGACCGAGTGGTTGGCGCGGGAGAGCGATCACCGGTGAGCGATCAGGAAGCTATCCGAGAGATGGAAGACCCGCATCAGATGATCGAAGCGTTCATCAGGGTTCATGTCGGTGTGGCTGAACGCAGCCTGCCGCTCCTCAGGATCACATTCGAGGCAGCAGCCGTCGACGGGGAGGTGGCCAAACAGTACGAAAGAAACGAGGAATATCGCTATCAGGCTCAGCAAGTCCTCATCGACTCACTGAACGACAAGGGGTTTCTCCGATCAGACGTGTCTCTGTCATATCTGAGGCGCGGGTTCTGGCTGCTGGCTGGACCACAGCTGCTCATCACCGCAACCCAGGCGGGATGGAACATCGAAACGTACGCACGATGGGTGAAGGACACCGTCACCGGCCTCCTCATCGGCTCGGATCCTCAGGAGAGCAAACACC
>JBFHXF010000178.1:0-3515 GCA_041599115.1 Acidimicrobiia bacterium | reverse complement strand
TCGACTAAAGCCTCGCCTCCTGGCCCGACGTGGACCGAGATGTCGTATTCGTCGAGGGTGAAATCGTGTGCGAATACGTCCTTGTTCACCAGCAGCAGACTCTGATCGGACACCACGGAGGTGGTGTCAGGGTTGAACTCGAAGTTCTTGATCTCGATCCTCGAAGCGCCTTGAGCTTCGGTCTCGGTCACCGTGGTCCGGGTCAGGAAGAATCCGACCACAGACACCGCAGAGGCCACACCAAGGACCCCGAGCGTCACCAGATGGAATCGCCGCCCTCGGGCTGTTGGGCCAGGATCCCGCCTACCTCCGAGTGCCAAAGTCATGATCCCGCCCACCAGCGAGATGAGGAACCCCGCTACGAACAGCAAGCCGATGATGAACTCCAACGGGCTGAACACGTGGAAAACGCCGAATGCGAAGAAAAACGCCGAAGCGCCGATGGCCAGGGTTCCTAGAAGTCCAAGCACCCGTGCCCACACTCCGTCGAAACGCCAGACAACCAAAGCCACCACGGTTGCCACCGCAGCCACAGGCCAAAAAGATTCCTCCGTATCGATAAGAAGCTGTGTCAGGATCGTCGCCACGATCATCGCAGTGGCCAGCAGTCCAAGTCCTAACACTTGCGTCGTTGAATATGCCGATCGTTCTCTAGCCATCACGGTCTCCTCTCATTCCGTCGTGCGGCTCAATGGAGACGACCTAACAAACCAACCGTTACGAGATCGTGACGAACCGGACGGATTCCGACATCAGATTGCGTTTACGCGTCAAAGTCTTCTAGGTCGACGAGATCGCTTCCTCCGTCATTGCCGTCGGTGTACCGCCGCGGCCCCAGGTAGGAATCGGGCGCCGGATCCGGTCGTTAGAAACAACACTCTGGCTCAGATCACCCCGGGAGTGGCGTCCAGGTCGAAGAGGTTGGTTGACTCGACCAGCTTTGGCGGCGGTGGGATGCCCAGTGGTCGCATCCGGCTTCTCAGCCCCACCTGCAGGAAGCCGGCATCGCCCACGAGGGGAGGGAGAGCAGAGGCAACCACGGCGGCCGGGCCCACGAGGCCCTGCCAGGCGACCCTGGAGTGGATGTCGCAGGTTCTACAACACCAAGACTGACATCCGAAGATCACCGAGGTGACCCAACAAGGCCCGACGCGGGAGTCGGGGTCGAGTTTGCCTCTAACGCCTGGCGGGGAGGCACGCCGTGGCATCCGATCCGGACCAGATCAGACCAGTCCACGGTTCCTCACGCCGGCTCTTGCGTAGTATCCCCCCGGTTTGAGATCTCTTAACAAGGCGTCACCAAGGTGAATTGTCCCAACTGCGGAACCTTCAATGAGGAGGGACGCAAATTCTGTGGTGAGTGCGGGAACTCGCTTTTGGTCATCTGTCCCAACTGCAGCACCCCGAACCCGCCCAGCGTCAAGTTCTGCGGCGAGTGCGGCACCTCCCTGGCTGGGTCGGTTTCTCACGCCCATGCCGAGCCTGAGGTGCAGACCCGGGCCGAGACCGAGCGCCGTCTCGTCTCGGTTCTTTTCCTCGACCTGGTCGGCTTCACCTCCATCGCCGAGAAACAGGACGCCGAGGACACCCGCAACCTGCTCAGCGCCTACTTCGACACTGCCAAGTCGGTGATCGAACGTCACGGCGGGGTGGTCGAAAAGTTCATCGGCGATGCCGTTATGGCGGCGTGGGGAACACCGGTCGCCCATGAGGACGATGCCGAGCGGGCCGTCCGCACCGCCCTGGAACTAGTCGATGCTGTCCAGGCCCTCGGCGAGCACCGGGGTCTGCCGTTGCAAGCCAGGGCGGGCGTGCTCACCGGCGAAGCCGCCACCCGCCCCGGAGCCACTTCCGAGGGGATGGTGGCGGGCGACATGGTCAACACCGCCTCACGTCTCCAGAGTGCGGCTGCTCCGGGCACTGTCCTGGTGGGCGAGGCGACTGTCAGGGCATCCCGGGGGACCATCGCCTTCGAGGAGGCCGGGCTCCTCGACCTCAAGGGCAAGGACGAGCCGTACCCGGCGTTTCGGGCGGTCCGGGTTGTCGCCGACGTCTTCGGCGACCCCAACCTGATCGAGCCTCCCTTTGTCGGCAGGGTCGAGGAGCTCCGCCTGCTCAAGGACCAGCTCCACGCCATCACCCGCGACCGCAAGGCCCGTGTCGTGTCGGTCACCGGGATCGGCGGCATCGGCAAGTCGAGGCTGGCCCGTGAATTCGGCAGATACATAGACGGTCTCACCGAGACGTTCGCCTGGCACACAGGGCGCTGCCCCGCCTACGGCGAGGGGATCACATTCTGGGCGCTGGGGGAGATGGTGCGCCGGCGGGCCGGGATTACCGAAGGCGAGCCGGTGAGCGAAGCCAGGGCGAAACTGGCCGAAACCGTCGCCACCTACGTCACCGACCCCGAGGAGAGAGATTGGGTCGGGCCCCGCCTCGGCTTCCTCCTCGGCTACGACGAGCGGCCGGCGGGCAGCGGCGAGGAGCTGGCGGCAGCCTGGCGCACCTTCTTCGAGCGGATGGCGGAGACGGGGACGGTGATCCTGGTCTTCGAGGATCTCCAGTGGGCCGACCAGGGTCTACTGGACTTCATCGATTCGCTGCTCCACTGGTCCCGCGACTACCCGATCCTCGTCGTCGCCCTCTCCCGGCCGGAGATCTCCGATCGGCGCCCCGACTGGGGGGTGGGCCAGCGCTCATTCACTTCGATGTATCTCGATCCCCTGCCCGACGAGCGCATTTCAGAGATGGTCCAGGGTCTTGTATCGGATGCTCCCGGCGATGTCATCGACAAGATCGTCAAGCGCTCCGAAGGCGTGCCGCTGTATGCAGTGGAGACAATCAGGATGCTGGCCGACCGGGGGCTGTTCGCGGTGGACGGGTCGAATTACCGGGTGACCGGATCCGTCCAAGACCTGGAGGTCCCCGAGACGTTGCATGCCCTCATCGCCGCCCGGCTGGACGCATTGGCCCCGGAAACCCGATCGCTCGTCCAGGACGCGGCGGTTCTGGGAAAGAGCTTCGCAGTCGAAGGGCTCGCGACCATGGCGGGGAAGACCCCCGCTGATGTCGAAGCTCAGCTGGGCGAGCTGGTCAAGAGGGAGATCCTCACTTTGGATGCCGATCCCCGATCTCCGGAGCGGGGCCAGTATGGGTTCACCCAGAGTCTCCTCAGAGAAGTCGCCTACGGCACTCTCTCCAAGAGCGACCGGCGGCAACGTCATCTCAATGCCGCCGAGTTCATCGAGTCGCTCAACGACGGCGAGCTCGCCGCCGCCGTGGCCACCCATTATCTCGAGGCGTTAAGGGCCACATTGGAAGGCCCGGATTCCGTGATGCTGGCGGCGCGGGCTCGCAACTGGCTGCGCAGGGCAGCCGACCGGGCGGTGAAGCTCGGCTCGCCGGACCAGGCCCTGGCGCTGGTCGAGCAGGCGATTCCCCTCGCCGACGACGGTCGCGAACGGCGTGACCTTCTTCTCCTCGCCTCCGAAGCCGCCGACGACGCCCGGCAGTTC
>JBFHXF010000177.1:0-3518 GCA_041599115.1 Acidimicrobiia bacterium | reverse complement strand
CGCCGCACACCTCGGCGGCTTCTCCCGAGGAGAACCCACCACGAAACACCGAAAGACGATTGAACAGGAGCCGCTCCTCGTCACCGAGGAGGTCGTAGCTCCAGTCGACCGCGGCACGGAGGGTGGCATGCCGGGAATGGTCGTTCATTCCCACGGCTCGGGGAAAGCCCTCCCTCATCTGATCCGCTATCTGAGCGGGGGCGAGAAGGGGAAGCTGGGCCGCCACCAGCTCGATCGCCAGCGGCAGACCGTCCAGGCCGCGAACGATCTCGGCAACGGCGTGGGCATTTGCCGCAGTTACGCGAAAGCCGTCATGGGCCACCGCTCCTCTGGTGGCGAACAGGGCAACTGCATCGAATCGCGCCACGGATTGCCAGTCGGTCTCATCAGGTTCGGGGAGAGGGAGCGGACCGAGGGGCCGCACCAGTTCCCCGTCCGCGTTCAGCGGGACCCTGGATGTGGCAAGAACCCGCAAGCCGGGACAGCGGCCCAAGAGTGCTTCGACCGCCCCGGCGGCTCCTTCCAGAACGTGCTCACAGTTGTCGATCAGCAGAACCATCAGCCGCTCACCTATCGACTCCACAACGTGGTCGAGATCTCTTTGACCTCCGGACGGAATCCCCAGGGCAGATGCGATCTGGGGGACGACCCGGAAGTCCGTGGATATCTCGGCGAGGTCCACGTCGTAGACGCCGCCTGGATGTCGGTCGAGGATCTCCCAGCAGGTCTCGACGGCGACACGCGTCTTGCCCACCCCCCCGGGGCCGACAACGGTGACCAGGCGTCGCTCGGACAGGTCTGCGCTGAGGAGAGCGAGGGTCGACTCGCGTCCGAGAAAAGTGGTCGACACCTCGCGAAGGTTGGTTGGACTCGATCGCCGCTCACGTCGGTCGAGGTCGGCGATCCGAAAGGCGAGCTCGGGATCCTGGAGGAGTATGCGCTCCTCCAGCGCCACCAGGGCCGGTCCGGGCTCGATGCCGAGCTCCTGCCCAAGGGCGCGGGAGGCACGTCGGAAAGCCCGCAGCGCGTCGGCTTGACGCCCGGAACGATACAGAGCAAGGATGAGGAGCTGCCAGAGCGGCTCGCGCAAAGGGTCGGCTTGCACCGCCGCCTCGAGCTCGGCGACGACCGCCTGGTGATTCCCGAGTTCCAATTCGAGGGCGAAAAGCCGTTGGCGAGCAGCGGTGCGCTCTTCTGCGAGCTTACGAGCATCGACGAGGGCAAACCCTTCGGCGCCAAGGTCGCCCAACGGGGATCCCCTCCACAGTCCCAACGCATCGCGGTAGTGCCTGAGGGCGCCCGCCGGGTCGGTCTCGGCCAGGCTCCCAGCCCTGGCGACGCTCTCGCGGAACCGGGTCGCATCGACGGATGAAGCGGGGACTGTCAGTCGATATCCGGTGGCCCCACGCTCAATCGTTTTCGGCCCAAGTGACTTGCGGAGGCGGGACAGGTAGGCCTGCAGCGTCCCGGAGGCCGTGGGAGGTTGGTAGTCCCCCCACAGATCCGTGATCAGCCGGTCGGAGGACAGCGGGTGGCCCAGATTGATCACCAGATCGGCCAGAAGGGCACGCTGCTTGTGACCTCCAACTGGGATAGGGCCGTCGGGTCCGACCACCTCCAGGGGGCCGAGGATGCGGATGTCCAGACGGTCGCCCACCGGCACCGAGGGTAGCGAGCCGGCACGTGGTGGTTCATGCAAGGTCTTTGCAATGACCTCGAGGCAACATCGGGTCATACGACCAGAGGAGGACAAGTGGCGGTAGAAACCGATGCCATCGGCGTAGTGACGCAGTATCTCGACGATCACAGTCCCGATCTCATCGCGCAGCAGGCGCTGATGAGCGATTTCGGAAGTGGTGAAACGATCACCGGCCCGGACGCCATCGGAGAGCGTCTCTACCAGATGTACAACGTGGCCTTTCCCGGAGCGGAGGCGCGGGTCCGCAACATCGCTGCCACGGACGGGTCGGTCACCTTGGAGTTCGACTTCGTGGGGACCAACACGGGCCCGCTTGCCGGTCTCCCCGCCACGGGGCGAGCCGTCGAGGTCCCCTTCTGTGCGGTGTACCAGGTGGCCGACGGAAAGATCCATTCCATCAACCTGTACTGGAGCCCGGCGACGATGATGGGACAACTGGGCCGCTAACCCCTCATCAACACGGCAACGGAGCCTGCGGATGGACAGAGCGTTTCCGAACCCGTTTCGATCAAGTCGGGTCGCTCGACACGCGGCTCGGTGCAGCTCCGTGTCAGCGAGGCGGGAAGGCAATGGTGGCATAACGGTGCGAATGTCTCAATAAGGACGGAGCGGACACGTTCAGCTGCTTTCGGCTAGTTTCGGCCGGGACTCCTTGGAGGTTCGCCCTGATCTGGTCGATGGTGGGTTTGTCGCCCTCGGCCTGGGGATACCGGCCATCGTCCTGATCGCTCCCGCAGTCATCGGAGTGGCTCTCCTTTTCGGTTAGACCCAACTCCAAGACCGCCTTGGCCGACCCAGAAGGGGAAAATCAGCTCGAGAGGCCAGATAGCGAGACGCCTGTCTTCCACAAGCGAGAACCCCGGGCTTTCGGGTCATGACTAACGCTTCTGCACCTCAGCTGCGAAGGCGAGAGCTCGCATACTCGTCGGTGACGCTCGGGCCCCGGCCGTCTCAGCGAGAATGAGACGGTGCCAACCACAGCTCGAGCACCGGCCGAGATCGGCGCCGACCTTCGAAGACTGGGTGTGCACAGCGGTGACCTGTTGATGGTTCACGCCTCGCTGCGCTCCATCGGTCGCCTCGAAGGGGGCGCCGCCGGACTGCTCGAGGCACTGATCGATACGGTCGGAGGGGACGGCACCCTCTTGATGGCGCTGGGTGCCCTCGATGAATGGGCCTGGGTGAACGACCGTCCCGAACCGGAAAGGGCACATCTCCTCAGGGATGCCAGGCCGTTCGATGCGCTGGCGACTCCCGCCGACCCCGAGGTAGGCGCCCTCGCCGAGGTGTTTCGCACGTGGCCCGGCACTCTCGTCAGCGACCATCCCGAAGGGAGGTTTGCTGCGTCAGGTCGCCTCGCCGGGGATCTCACCACGGACGTGCCGTGGAATGACTACTACGGGCCGGGATCACCCCTGGAGCGTCTCGTCGTCGCGGGGGGCCGCGTGCTGCGCCTCGGCGCCCATCCGAACACCGTCACACTGCTCCACTACGCCGAATACCTCGTCCCCCTCCCCGAGAAACGGCGGGTGCGCCGGCACCGGAAGGTGGCGGGGCTCGGAGGCTCACTGGTCCGCCTGGTGGAGTGCCTCGACGACTCGGCGGGGATCGTCGACTACCCGACGGAGGACTACTTCACATCGATCCTACGCTCCTATCTGGCCACCGGCACGGCGGCTCGAGGGATGGTGGGCGACTCGCAGGCCGAGCTGATCGACGCTGGCGACATAGTGCGATTCGCCGTGGACTGGATGGCGGAACATCTGAGCTAGTCCAACATCCGTCGACAGCCCGCCGAGCACCTCTGCAGGTGGGGTGG
>JBFHXF010000176.1:0-3519 GCA_041599115.1 Acidimicrobiia bacterium | reverse complement strand
CTTGGTGAGATTGACCGGATTTGAGCCGT
Source organism: Acidimicrobiia bacterium (assembly GCA_041599115.1). Lineage (GTDB taxonomy): Bacteria > Actinomycetota > Acidimicrobiia > Spongiisociales > ZC4RG35 > JACZUI01. The sequence goes on along the minus strand of JBFHXF010000176.1, from coordinate 3,490 downwards.
CGGAGTCCATCAGATAGATGTCCGAGTTGCCGTCACGATCGGTGACAAAAGCAATGCGACCGTTGTCGCCGGAGACGGCGGCGTCGGCGGCGGGTCCCCCCACCGCCACCAACCCGACGATGAGCGCCAGCACGTTGGTCGTGGCAAACAGCCGCGAACCAAGTTTGTTCACACCAAACACAACCTCGGTGGGCTTCGTCAACGACGGTAGGGACGCCCTCCGAGCCCTGGCTAGAGGAGAAAGGCCTTAAACGGCCGACCGGGAGCCGTTCGCGGGGTCTGTTGGACGATCCCGCCTCGGGCTGTCCCGGTGTGAAACTGCTGTAGGCCGAGTCAGCCGCGTGGAGGCGTTCCTGCGCCGACCCTGGCCAGGACATCGTGGAGGCCGGGGGCGAGCACCCGACTCTGGCGTGCGAACTCATCCGCGGCTTCCTTGCTCATCCCCGGCGTCCTGTTCACATCGAGAAGCGACACCTCACCGTCGTGCATGACGTAGTCGAGCTTGGCGTAGTCGAATCCCAGCTGATCGCGAATCGCCAGTATTGCCGGCGGCGGTTCGACGTCCTCGAAGGAGACCACGTCGCGTCTTTTGACCACCGGGTTGGACCCTCGGAGGATCGAGCTGATGTAGCGATCACCGAAATACTTGAAGTAGCGAATGCAGTAGAGATCCCCGTCACGCTCGGGCCGGAAACGCTCCACCACGAGGCGCCTGTTGCGGAATACTCGATTCGGAATCTCCGAAGTGGCCGGGAAGATCGGGTAGTGATCGGGGTACATCCAAACGGCGTAGCCCAGCCCGAAACGGTTCTGTTTCCATTTGTAGAACTTCCTCAGCCGCGGACGGTGCCTGATTTCGGGGATCCCGCCGGCATTACGAGAGGTCTTCACCATCGCCGGGCCCGGCCATTGGCTCGAAGACCTGATGAGAAGCGTGGAGTGCAGGCGTTTTGAGATGTTCTTGCTGTTCCGGTTGATGACCACCGGGCAATGAGCTGCCGCCCTGAAGTAGGCGGAGGGGACCACCGTTCGGTCCACGCCGATGATGGCGACGTCCGCTTCGACCCGTCGCGGGCCGAAGACATATTCGACGTCGTGGCCCTCCTCCCGCCAGATATCGCACATTCCCCAGAGGACGTAATGGTTGTTCTCGGCCGAATCGATGTCATCTTTGTGGTGATAGACGGCGATCCGCATCGGGGGAGGCTACCGAGCCGACGACCCCGGTAAGGCGACGAACCGCGCCGCTAGGCGCAGCCTTCGCGTCGGTGCCCTTTTCAGCCGGTTCGCCGGTCGGATCTCGCCGCTACAACCGTTGACGCACCCAGGACGAGCAAGGAGATGGCGGCAAGCGCCAACATCGAGCCGTCCACACCGGTGAATGGGAGCTCTCCAGGGACGGTGGTGGTCGGTCGGACGGCGCCGGGCTTGAGGTCGAGAGAGATGTCGATCCCGGAGACTTCCTCGCCCAGGGTCACCTTGATCGGATCGGCACCGGCAAAATCGGGCCCGCTGGCCCACCATTTGGACTCATAGGCGGAGTTCTGACAATCGACAAACTCCAGTCTGATCTCGCCGTCTCCCAGGAACCCGACCCGGTACGCGCCGTCAGAGCGGGTAGGGGCGGCACCGACCGCATTGGGTGGCAGTGTTCTCGGCTCGCCGCTGGCGAGGTAAGCGTTGACGCAGATACCGGCGATCGGGCCTCCGGTATCTGCGTCGGTGACGACACCGCTTATCCAGCCACCGTCGTCCTGAGGCATGGCCATGGCCGCGTCGATGTTCGGGTATGTCTCTCCGGCGACGACGTTGAGCACGTCTGCGGTGGACTCATCGGCCTTTCCGTTCCACCACTGCTCGGCGTACTTGAAGTCGCAATTGTCGATGAAGTCGATCTTCCATGGCCCCGGAGGCAGCCCGAGACGGTAGGTGCCGTCGGCCCCAGGACGGACCGTCCCGAGGATGGTTGCACACGCCGGATCATTGGTGAGAGCGTCATAGACACGGCCTTCGATCCAACCGAACTGACCCGACAGGAAGTTCACCTTGATTCCGGCAGTATCGAGGCCGGCATTGACGACTACCGGGTCGGCGTCGCCAAACGACGTCTGGCTGGAATACCACTGGCCGGCGAACTGGAGCTTGTAGGAGCCGGCAGCGAGCCCGCTGACCGAATAGTCGCCCGAAGGGAATGTGAAAGCCTCTGCGACCAGAGTTTGAGACAAGTCAAACACCCGCACCGTCATGACAAAGGGGTCGGTGGTGTCGGTGATCTTGACGGTGCCGGAGATGGAGCCCGTGGCGTCGGCCGCCGATGCCTGAGGGGCCGGAAGAAGCAACACGAGCAACAAAAAGGTTGCCAGAGGCATCAACCGCCTCATTCTCGAAAACCTCCCATAAACAGGTCTCGTTTGCCAAGAGCGGACGAGCCCGGCTCATCCGCATCCTGAGACCCTATTCAGTTCAATAGAGTGGTGCTAGAGGCATAAGACCCGACCGGGTGCCCCACCATGGGTTCCCGGTCTCGCACAGCACCAGGCGGTGATTTGAAATGGCAATGACGGCAGAACACAAAGAGGCTCTCCGGCGGGGTCGGGCAGAAGCGCGGGCGATCAAGGCCTACCTGGCAGCGGTCGAGGCACGCGGCCCGGGACGTCCCGTCACCCGCGACAGCCTCGAGGCGAGGTTGGCCAGGGTGGAAGCGAAGATCGCCGCTGCAGATGATCCCCTTGCCCGGCTCGAGCTCATCCAGACCAAGCTCGACATCGTCGATTCCCTGAGGGACCTCGACGCCAGAGCCGATTTCGAAGCACTGGAGGCCGGGTTTGTCGCCCACGCCGGATCGTATTCCGAGCGCAAGCAGATCAGCTACACCGCCTGGCGTGAGGTTGGAGTGCCCGCGGCAACCCTGAAGGCTGCAGGGATCCCCGAGACCCGGAGACGCTAATCCCAGCCCAACTCGGCGAGACGGCTGTCATCGATCCCGAGGTGATGGGCGATCTCGTGGAGCACCGTTTTGCGGATCTCGGCCTCGAGCTCTTCCTGGCCCAATCCAAGCTGGAGATGGGGCTGACGGAAGATGACGATCCGATCGGGCAGAGCGCCCCAATAATCCGTCCCTCTCTCTGCTAGGGAGACACCCTCATAGACGCCCAGTGAACCGGCGATGTCCGCAGGTGGATGTTCCTCGACGACGACGTGGAGATTGTCGATGGTTTCGTTTACCCACGGCGGAAGGCCGTCGAGGGTTCGATCGACGATCGCTTGGAATTCGTCCCGGTTCAACGGGTCGCTTTGGTGTTAGGTCTCGATGCTTCTGGCGCCGAGAAAGGCCACGGCGTATCCCGCATAGGCGACGAGGGCGGCGAGCACCCTCAGGAACCCGTCGAAGACGCCGGTTTCGATGTCGAGGATGATCTCCGTCAGCCCGGTGATCGCCAACAGGTAGCCGGTCACCTTCATGAGGACCGGTAGTGAAGCGATCTTCTCG
>JBFHXF010000175.1:0-3533 GCA_041599115.1 Acidimicrobiia bacterium | reverse complement strand
GCGGAACAGGTCGGAGAAGAAAGAGAATCGATCGGGGTTGCCGCCGATTATCGCCAGAGTCACCGACAGCCCCCGCTGCGCCGCCCGCACCACCGAGGCCGGTGTCCCCCCGACCGCAACCGAAAGGGGCAGGTGCTCGTGTCTCGGATAGATGCCCTGGTCGTGGAGTGGCGCACGAAATCTGCCCGACCAGGTCACCTTCTCCTCAGCATGTATTTGAAGCAAGAGGTCGAGTTTCTCGGCGAAGAGATCGTCGTAGTCAGACAGCGAATGCCCGAACAAGGGGAACGACTCGATGAAAGAGCCCCGGCCGACGAGGAGCTCGGCCCTCCCCGAGGAGACCAGATCCAAGGTGGCGAAGTCCTGATAGGTGCGCACCGGATCCGCCGATGACAGGATGATCACCGCAGGGATCAGCTTGATCTTCTTGGTGCGACCGGCGATAGCGGCCAGGATCACCGCGGGCGAGGACGAGGCAAAGTCGGGTCGGTGATGCTCACCGATCCCGTACACGTCGAGACCCACCGCTTCGGCAGTCTCAGCCTCCTCGAGGACCTGACGCAACCGATCCCCGTACCCGATGATCTGGCCGGTCTCGGGGTCGGGTTGTGTCTCGGCGAAGGTGGTGATGCCCAGTTCCATTCCGACGGCATTGTGGTCGCCGCAGCCGTTTAACGGTCGGCGGCCATGAGCTCAAACGTGGGAAATGCCACCCGACGCCGCCAGCGCCCTGGCCACGATGGCAAGGTTCTCGGTCCACACCCTCTCGGGCAAAGGTGGGAGGATGTCGTCCCATATGGCGGCAAAACTGCCGCGGAGCTGGGGCACGCCGGCCGGACGCGCCTGGAACCACCAGTGAAGGTGGGCACTCCCATCGCCCCAGCGGCTTATGTGGACCCGACCGATGTCGCCGACCTCGCGCACCGCGGATTCCACCCGCTGGATCATCATCCCCAACTCATCGGCAAGTCCGATGGGGAGGTCGTCGATGTCATGGTGGGCCCGGGGAAACAGAAGAACCACGACCGGCAATCCCGATGGCTTTTCCAGAGAGCTGACCAGCCAATGATCGTCAGACCAAATCGCCCCCTCCAGGTCGTGCTCACAACGCCAACAGTCGACGCCGTATTCGCCGCGACGCGGCTCTTCATCGGTGACTTCGGGACGGAAGGGGCGGACCCTGATGTCGCCTTCGAAAGGAAAGGTGTCCCAATCTGCCACCGGCGGTATTGCCAACCGACCATCCCGGTCGGCTCCGGCAATGGCTCGAGCGACGAGGTCCTCGGGTGACTCAGCCATGGGGAAATGGTATCGAGTCGGCTCCTGGTGAGAGCCGACTCAGATCTTGGGCAGCCTGAAGCCCGACTTGTCTATGACATGATCGCGGGACTCTGACACAGACTGTCTCAGGGCGTTCCAATCCACGTGGAGCAGGCGGCCGTTGCGCTTCATTGCCCTACCGGCGATGAAGACCGAGTCGACGTTGGAGGTGTCCATCCCGGACACAACGGCGGTAACCGGGTCGTTGAGCGGAGTCACATTCATCCGATCTGTGCGCAGCATGATGAGATCTGCCTGCTTCCCCGGGGTCAGCGATCCGAAGCGTGCGCGCCATGGCGCCACCCATGCGACCGGTGCCAATGACTGCGACTCTTGGCTTGGAATCACTCACTGTTAAGTGAGACTACACACTTTTGAGTCGCGCTTACCGGCCGAAATGGATCCCTTTTCGGGTTGCAGTCTTTGGCTCCCCAAAGCCTGCAAGCTACAAGACGGACCATGCCTGCCTTCCTGGAGAGAGACGAGCGTCTCGGGCCCAGGAAGGTATCGGGGACCTTCCCAACGCTACGGGTGATCAATCACACTGCACACGCCGGGACGACAAGGTATAAGCTCTGGATCCGAGAGAACTATTTCGCCAACGACGGAGACATCGGCCGTCGCGTCGGAAGGAGAGCCGTCTTATGAGCGAGGGAAGTGTCGTAATCGTCGGGGGAACCGGCGGACTGGGCCGGGCATTGGCGACGCATTATCGCGACAAGGGCGAAAAAGTGATCATCACCGGGAGAGACCCAGCGAAAGCCTCGAGAATCGCCAGCGAATTGGGGGGCGCCGTCAGCGGCCTAGGTTTCGACTTGGGCGTTCCCGAGACCATCGCCCCGGCCCTCGAGGGAGTCGGTCGGGTCGACAAGCTGGTCCTCACCGCCATCATTCGTGACAACAACCCGATAAGGGATTACAACATCGGGGAAGCGGTCTACCTGACGACGATGAAGCTCGTTGGCTACACCGCCACGATCCACGCTCTGCTGCCAAACCTTCACGACGACAGCTCGGTTGTCCTGTTCGGGGGCAACGCCATGCGACGCATGTATCCCGGATCGACCACCGTCACCACGGTCAACGGGGGCATAAGCACCATGATTCTGACCCTGGCGCTCCAATTGGCGCCGATTCGCATCAATGCGATCCACCCCGGGATCGTCGCCGACAGCCCGTACTGGGAGGGCAAGGCACTCGAAGGTTTCCTGGCCAGAACACCAACGGGACGACTGGCGACAATGGCAGACATCGTCGACGCTACGGTCTTTCTATTGGAGAACAGATCGGTCAATGCAGCCAATCTGTATGTCGACGGCGGGACAATGTTGATGTGAGCGAACCACAACAGATTGCAGAGCGACACGAAAACCTGGACGGGATTGGCGGTCGTCTCCGGGAGGAACGGACACGGGTGGGCATCAGCCAGCGAGAGCTGGCCCGCCGACTCGGGCTCTCGGCGAGCCTGATCTCCCAGCTGGAGAGTGGTATTTCCAAGCCCTCCGTAGGCACGCTGTACGCCATCGTCACCGAGCTCGACCTTTCCATCGACGCTCTGGTTCGTGGTGATGAAGACGCCTCGGTTGGCGGTTCCGGAGAGACAGGCCAATCGGAGTCTCACGAGGGGAGCCCTCTAGTTCACCCAGATCAGCGAAAGGTCATAGACCTCGCCTCCGGGGTGCGCTGGGAGCAGTTGACCCACCCGTCGGGTCGCGGCATCGATTTCCTCGAGGCGATCTACGAAGTGGGCGGGGCGTCCACACCTGACGAATCGCTGATGCGACATCATGGCCGGGAATACGGATACGTGATCTCGGGAAAGCTGGGTGTGCAGCTCGGGTTCGAGCACTATTCCCTCGAGCCCGGCGATTCGATCAACTTCGAATCGACCCAACCTCACCGTTTGTACAACCTCGGCGACGATCCGGTTCATGCAATATGGCTTGTTGTCGACCGAGGGTCGGACGACCGCGTAACCTCGCCTTAGGAGTCGCGCTCTCTCCAATCCCTGATTTGGGCATGGACGTTGGCGGCGTCGAACCAGGCGTTCGCATAGCCCGGCGCACCCTGGTGTCGACTTGGGCCGGCACGTTTTCGACACGGCGCGTATGTTGGGGAGATGCTGCTGACAGGAATACTGTTGATGGCGGGGATCTTGCTGGTCGCCGGGGAAGCGGTCGGATACATCCGGGGCGGATACGACTCGGCGTTCT
>JBFHXF010000174.1:0-3572 GCA_041599115.1 Acidimicrobiia bacterium | reverse complement strand
TGAGAGCCGTACAGCTCGATTCCCTTGATGACCGCATCGTTGAAGGCAGTCTCGCCGGATGCCTGGATCGCATCGATGCGATTGTTCAAATCATCGGCGTTGCGGGTGAAACCGGTCTGGACGATCACTTCGTCGGCGAAAGTGATCAGGGCAATGGAGTCTTCCGCCCTTTTCTGGGCGACAAATGCCTTGGCAGCGGCTTTGGCGGCCTCGATCGGCTGACCGGCCATCGAACCTGAAGCGTCGATGGCGAGGACCACTCCCACCGGCAACGTCGTCTCGCCCAGGGGTGCGGTCTCCAGGTTCGTCACAGGCTGGCCGTTTGCCGTCACTGTCAACAGAGACGGGTCGGGGGCATCGCTGAGGTTGCGGAACTCGATCACCATCGTGGTGTTCCCACCCTCGGCATATCTGGCGCCGTTGATGTCCACGATCTCGATCTCCGGGCCACTGGCCTGGCCGTAAGCCACGGTGCTCAAGCCCAATACGAGGGCGGCTGTGATCGCGAGGGTGCGCTTCACTAACGACCTCTGGCGAACGGCTCGGGGTCGAACAGGTCCGCAGGAAGACGAATGCCCTGATTCTCCAGGTCCTCGGAAAAGGTCGGCCGGATTCCGGTCGCCTTGAGCCGGCCCTTGTAGGTGCCCTCTTCATCGACGCCCATGCCATAGTCGAACAAGAAGAGGTCCTGAAGGGTGATGATCTCGCCTTCCATCCCCTCGATTTCGGTGATGTGGGTGACCCTCCTGGTCCCGTCCTTCAGCCGGGAGACATGTACGACCAGATCAACCGCCGACGCCACTTGTTCCCTGATCGCCTTGATCGGGAGGTCGAACCCGGCCATCAGCACCATCGTCTCCAGCCGTGACAGGGTGTCCCGAGGTGAGTTGGAGTGAATGGTGGTCAGGGACCCGTCGTGCCCTGTGTTCATCGCCTGGAGCATGTCGAGCGCCTCACCGCCGCGGACCTCGCCAACGACGATGCGGTCGGGGCGCATACGCAACGTGTTTCGCACCAGATCCCGGATGGTGACCTCGCCTTTGCCCTCGATGTTGGCCGGCCTTGATTCCAGGGTTAGGACGTGCTCCTGGTGAAGTTGAAGCTCAGCAGCGTCTTCAACGGTCACAATCCGCTCTTCTGGGGGGATATAGGACGAAACGACGTTCAAAGTCGTGGTCTTCCCCGAGCCCGTGCCGCCCGAGATGAGGATATTGAGACGGCCGCGCACACAGGCGCGAAGGAAATCGGCCACGCGCTGGGTGATCGTCCCGAAAGCTATCAGATCGGCTTCCTGGTAGGGGTCGACCGCGAATTTACGGATGGTGAGGAAGGGACCGCCGATGGCCAGGGGGTGAATGATCGCGTTGACCCTCGAACCGTCGGGAAGCCGGGCGTCGACCATCGGGGTCGACTCATCGACCTTTCGACCGATCTGGCCGACGATCTTGTCGATGATTCGCCGTAGGTGAACTTCGTCGACGAAACGGACTTCGGAGAGGAGAATCTTTCCTTTTTTCTCGTAATAGACGTCGAACGGTCCGTTGGCCATGACTTCTGTGACATCGGGGTCGTTCAGGAGTGGATCGATCGGCCCGTAACCCAAAACGTCGGAGGCGATCTCGTTGAGCAGGGCGCGGCGGTCCGCCGAGGTGAGTGGCAGCCCCTGCTCCTGATCGACCGCCCATTCCAGCATCTCGAGAACACGAAGCCGCAACTCTGCGTCTGACATCTGACGGTCGTAGAGAGTCGGACCGAGCTCTTCCACTACTTTGAAGTGGAGACGCCCTCTCAGTTCGGACATCGCGTCCGTTCGGCTTGACGAAAACTCGGCAGTCTCGCTCTGGCGGGCGGCTGCGACTCTCTCAGATAGCGATGGCACTGTTCAGACCCTTCCCGTTACTTTCGACCGAAGAGGCCGCTCTTGGACATTCCCTCAGGGATCTTCCCCGCAACCAGCGCCGCCACCGATTCGAAGCCCTTGGCGACCTTCCCCTTGGGGTCCGTCTCGACAACAGGTCTCCCCTCGTTGACGCTGTTGGGAACACTGGCATCGGAAGGCACCGAAGCCGCGATCTCCATCTTCAGCGCCCCCTCGATCTCCTTGTTGTTCAGCTTGTTCTTGGCATTGCTCCTGTTCATCACCAACTTCACATTGGCGGTGGAGAACTTGAGCAGTCGCAGCGTCTCGAGGGCGAGTTTCGCGTTCTTCAGGGAAGGCAGATCCATGTCGACCACCATCAACACATCATCGGACTTCTCGATCAGCGACAGAATCAGTTCGTCGAGCATTGAGGCGGTGTCAACCACGACGTAGTCGTAGTTCTCCTGGAGTACGTCGATCATCTGCATCAGACCAGCTGTGGTTATGTCGTCGGCAAACGCCGGTTCGAGCGGCGCCGCGAGGACCCTCAGGCCACTGGGGTGTTCGGTGAGAAGAGAATCGAGCATCTCCGCATCAAGGTGGTGAAGCTCATGGGCCGCATTCACCATCGTGAAACGCGGCTCGACCTGGAGGAGCAGGCAAACATCGCCGAATTGAAGGTCGGCGTCGACCAACACCACCTTCTTATCGGGGATTCTGTTGAGAAGGAGTGCGACGTTGGTGGCCATTACCGTCTTGCCGCTGCCGCCCTTGGCCGAGCTGACCGTGACGATTCGGCCCTTGCCCGATGGCGCGGGCTCGGCGACTCGACTGGCCGACTTTCGCTTGAGGACGTCGTGGGCAAACTGCTCGATCGCAGCCTCGATCTTCTCCTCGTCGAGAGGTGCCTCGAGAACATCGGAAACACCGCAGCGCATCGCGGCCCGCAAAAGGTCGGCTGTCACGCTTTCGGCGACCATCATCAGCACGAGCGCAGGATCCTGGTTGTGGAGGCTCCGGACCGACTCCAATGAGTCGTCGTTCGAGTAAGACGGGCCCAGGAGGAGCATCCGGAGCTCACCAGACTCGATCGTGGAGCTCGCTTCTTCGATCGAACGGGCGACAGGAAGCCGCCCCTCGAAGAGTTCCTTCGCCGCTGCGACGAAGTCGTCTTCTCGATCGACGACAAGCAGATTGTGCTCAGCCAATGACATGGTTGAACCTCAGCTCAGCCGTTGCTTCCAAAAATGTCTTGCACCAAATCGCCGCCGAAGAGGTTATCGATGATGACGCCTTGCGTCTCCACTTCGACGAAGTCCGCAGGAACCAGAGTCATCCAGATGGAGCCGTTTTCAAACGCAAACACGAGGCGCTCGGCCTGCTCGGGGGTGACTTCGATCGTGAAGATCGTGGCGTTTCCGGTGTCCTCCGCCGGCGCCTCAGAGCCGTCCGCAGGCGCTTGCCCGCCGGCGTCGACTGTTTTGGGCGCGTTGGGATCCGGTCGTATGTCCCTGCCCGTTGCCATGACCGGAAGACCCTGCATCACGAACCTCGTATAGGTGACGACCGTCGGAGCCGTCGAGCGGCAGCTCCAGCCTCTCCTCGAGGCGGCCCACCGCTTCGGCCATATCGCCCGTCTTGAGACTGACGGCGGCCAGGTTCTCGAGGGTTCGAGCGTACTGGGGGGCGTGGCGCTCCGGATGGTAGAGCG
>JBFHXF010000173.1:0-3624 GCA_041599115.1 Acidimicrobiia bacterium | reverse complement strand
CTTCCCGGAGCGGGGGGCATCAACCCGGAAGGCGAAAGCGATCTGTGGGGCCTGTGACGTCAAGACCCAGTGCCTCGACTACGCGGTCGACATGGGTGAGAAGTTCGGCATCTGGGGTGGTCTCAGCGAACGCGAGCGCCGCCGGGTCCGTCGCGAGCGGTCCACACGCGAACGCAAGGTCGGCTGAGCCTCCTACAGATACAGACCTGAGGACTTGTCCTCCCCACCCTCCGGGCTGGGTGGAAGCATTGCCCGGCGTTGCATCTCGGCGAGCTGACTCTGTGCCGCCATCTGCTGGGTCCAGAGCGAGGCCTGGATTCCATGGAACAACCCCTCCAGCCAGCCGATGAGCTGGGCCTGGGCAATCCGCAGCTCGGCCTCGGTCACTTCTCCCTCTTTGAGGGGGATCATGATCTCGTTGAACTCGTCGAGCAGATCCTGGGACAGCACCTCGCGTAACTCGTCCAACGACCTGGCATGTACTTCGGCGAGTCTCTTCCGGCCACCCTCATCCAGGGGTGCCTGGCGAACCTCGTCGAGCATGGCCCGGGTCATCGAGGCAATGCGGATCAGCTTGGTGGGATGGGAGACGGCGGGTTCATCTGCAAGCTCCAACTCGGGAGCCGGCTCCACCTGGTCGGGTGTGACTGCATCCATAAGTTCAGCCTATTACCGAACGGCAGCTTTCACTTGCAGAGGCAACCGACTTGATGCCAGCCTGGGCGATTCATGAAGCTGTTGCTCTCCTTTACCGCGATCTACACGGTGGCCCTGCTCGTCTACGGGTTGGCTGTGGAGAGTCCGCTGACCTACACCTATACGGCCCTCACCGCCCTGATACTGGTCGTGTTCGGTGTCATGCATCGCTGGGCCCGGTTTCCGCTCGGGATCCTCTGGTCTATCACGCTGGTGGGCCTGGGCAACATGGTCGGTGGGGTGATCCTGCTTGACGGCCAACCGCTCTACGTGGCGGGCGAAATCGGGCCTCTCCCGTTCGACAAGTTCTTCCACGCCGCAGCGGCGTTTGTCTTTTTCTTCGTCGCCTGGCATGCCATGAGGACCTGGGCCGGCTCCGGCTATCACCGCGGCGGCTTGTTGACCTTCACCTTCCTGGTGGTGCTGGGGGGTGGCGCGGTTGTGGAGATCGGCGAACTGATCGGCACTGCCATAAGCGAGGTCAGCGTCGGTGACTACAAGAACAATGCCCTCGACCTGGTGGCCAACGCGGTCGGAGCCGCGGTCGGGTTGGCGATCGTGGCCTGGGCTGAGCGAGGTGAACGTCTGAATTCAACTCGCTGAAGGAGTTCCGGGCCGCGATCACCGCCACGCTTGTGCTTTATTTGTCGGTGAGTGGTTGGAGCATCACCGTGACGGTGAGCGCGGACGCGGAGTCATTCACTGCCTTCGCCAAGGAGGTGGGACGCCCGCTGAGACAGGCCTTGATCGCCGCCTACGGCGCCGACGTCGGATCCGAGGTGACGGCCGAGGCGCTCGCCTATGCGTGGGAGAACTGGGATCGGATCAGGGTCATGCACAATCCAGCGGGCTATTTGTATCGCGTCGGTCAGAGCCAAGCGGGGCGGGGCGTGTTCCGTCGGCCCCCTCGGCTTCAGGTTCCTGTGTACCCGGATGGGTCGCATTGGTTCGAACCAAAGCTATCCGCCGCTATCGCTTCGTTATCCGATCGCCAGCGCGTCTCCGTCGTACTGGTCCATGGATACGGATGGACGGTGACGGAGGTGGCGGAGTTGCTCGGCCTTTCCTTTTCCACCGTCCGGCGTCACATTGACCGTGCCTTCGCCCGGTTGAGAAGAGTCCTGGGAGTCAACCCTTGAGCAAAGAGATAAGTGATCACATTCGTCGGTACGCAGAGGCAATGGATGCCGTGGCACCACCGCTGGAGGATCTCATACCGGGAACTGAGGAAGTCATACCGGGTGGCATCTCCATCAAGATCGAGACTCCTCTTCGGCCTGCGCCCGGTCGGCGATTCCCTGGCTGGATCATGGCGCTTGCTGGGGCGGCGGCTGCGTTGTTGCTCGCCCTCCCCTTCTGGCTCCTCTCGTCCGATGAGCCACAGCCTGTCATCGCGACCTCGCCGTCGACGGTGGAGAACACCCAACCTGCACTGCCGACCACCACGGCGCCGCCATCGACGACGCTCCCCGAGCCAACGGGTGATAACCCCCACATCGGTCTCGATGAGCCCTTTGGGAACGTGAGCGGTCACGAGTTCGCCTCCTCGACATCGGTGATGTTGAGAGTCAATGAAGGCCCGTGGCGGAAGATCGGCATTACCGATGCGCAAGGTTCGTTTGGCTACAGCGGCGTGGTCGACGTCGGTCCAGGGGACACAATCGATGTTGAGGTAGGTGGGGTTTTCCGCAAGCTCGAGGTCCCTGCAATGACCTTCGATGTGTATGACTCATTCACAAGAATCGCTTCGGGCTCCACTGACCTCGAGGACGGAACGCGTCTGTCGCTCCATGTGTTCCCGCAGTCGGGACCGCCCTGGGTGACCTACGAGGTGGTGGTATCCGGTGGCAAGTGGTCCTTTGAGGTACCGATCGATTTCTCGGAGGGTTGGCCCAACGCCGACATCACCTGGTTCCCCGAAGGTGCTGTGTACTCGGTGCATTTCCGGCCCTAGGAATGGGAGAAAGAGCGAAGCCGGGTTCGAGCGAACCCGGCTTCATCTCTGACCAGCGTCATCCTTACCCCTGGGGGTTTCCCGGTGTGCCAGTCTGCTTGCAGGTGCCGTCGTGCTCCTCGTAGTAGCCGCCTCTGTCGACGGAGATGTCGATGCCACCGCCAACGACCGATGCTGTGACTGTTGGGCTCTCATCACGGCGCAGCTTGCCCTTGCACTGGAGGCCCTGTTCGTGGTAGCCGTACGGCCCCCATTTGCCGTCGTACGCCCAGGTCGCGTCCACGTCGACCGTTCTGGGCTCCCCGTCGGAGCAGTCCATCTCGATGCCTTTCGGATCAAGAACCAGCTTCCCGTCGTTGGACCAGTTGGTGACCGCATTGCCATAGCTGCAGTCGACGAAGTCGTCGCCTTCGCCCCACCAGACCCCGACGTAGAAATCGGCGTAGGGGTGCTGCCCGGCATTCCACCCGAGCTGGATGAATATACCCACGTCTCCTGGGTTCACCTCCCCGTACCAGGAGTCATCCGAGCTGTTCCCGGGTGGCGCCGCCACCGCAGCAATGCCCATCGAGAGGGACAAGACGGCCACGGTCGCCGCGGTGAGGAACCCCCTCAGTCCTCCATGAGCGCGTTTCATGTTCTCTCCTTCCTTGGTCGCTCACTGGTTCAGAGCGCTGACGGCCCCGGAATCGCGACGTCTCTTTCTCTTCCCACCCGAGACGATTGGCCCTTTCGTCGGCCGCGGAGAGTGGTGTAGGCTGCCCTGGCGATAACGGGAGGCTCGGGCTGAGGTCGTCGCGGATTCATCAGAGGCTGGGGCAACGGGGCGCGGCCCTGATCGAACTGGCACTCGTGCTGCCGCTGATAGTCATGCTGATAGTGGGAATGGTCAGCGCCGGCATCGCCTACAACTACCAGCTCTCCCTCACCCACGCGGCGCGCGAGGCCGGTCGGTACGGAGCAACTCTCCCGGT
>JBFHXF010000172.1:0-3626 GCA_041599115.1 Acidimicrobiia bacterium | reverse complement strand
GGTCACGGCCCCGACGGTTACCAGGGTCGGGCACGGGTGCCCGACTCGCTGTTCGACCAAGTCGTCGAGGCAGCCGAGGAATGTCCCGCCGAATGTATCCGTATGGAGGTGTGAGGTGACAACCCAACCGAACCGCCGGAAAAAGAGGAGCCTCGATTCTCCTGCGGCCGTCCTTCCTTCTTCAGCTGATCCCCAACGAACTCAATCAATAGAGTGGGGAGGAAGCCGGCCCGAGAGGGGGCTGAGAACCGAAGAAAGAGGACGACGTGAGCATGACCCTGGCGGCGCAAGAGTTGTCGATGGAGCAGCGCTTGATGCTGCAAACGTGCCGGGACTACGTCAACAGCGTCGTGATTCCGTTCATCCGCGCCAACCGAGAACGTGAGTGGCTTTTCGAGCCAGAGCAGCGCCTTCCCCCTGAGATCCTCGAAGAAGCCGACGCCGCCGGTCTACGTTCCTTGGGGGTTCCTGACGAGTACGGCGGTGTTCAGTTGGACCCAAAGACCGAGGCTCAGACCTTCGCCATCATCGGCACGGAGCTGGCCCGTGGCGATGCAGGACTCAGCGACAAGCTGGCCCAGAACTGGAAGATCGCCATCTTGCTGCGGAACATTGCCCCCAAGAGCCTCCAGGACGTGTGGTTTCCTCGCTACATGGAGGACCCGTCGTTTCTCATGGCCCATTGTCTAACGGAGCCGCGCGGTGCCTCAGATCGCTGGCTGCCCTACAACGTCCCCGAGTCCAACATGGACACCAAGGCCGTGCTCGAAGATGGTCACTGGAAGATCAATGGTCGCAAGCACTTCATCTCCAACGGCTACGACGCAAGCCTGTATGTCGTGTACGCCAACACCAGCCCCGAGTTGGGGATGCTGCAAGGTACGAGCAGCTTCCTCGTGCCCCGTGACACCCCCGGCCTGGAAGTGACCCGTTGCAACGAGACCGTCGGGGGCCGCTACATGAATAATGGAGAGATCGTGTTCGACGATTGCCGGGTCCCCGCGGATCATCTCCTCGTCGAGGGCGACGCACTCGGCAAGGCGGGTGTGTACTTTCGGCCGGGAAAGATCCTGCAAGCCGCGAAAAACCTCGGGGTCGGCGTCGCTGCATTCGAGGACACATCCGAGTTCGTCCAGCAGCACGTCCAGGGGGGTCGCGTCCTGATCAAACACCAGGCGGTGGCGTTACGCCTCGCCCAGATGGGGACCAAACTGGAGGCGGTGGCGGCATTGCTACGCCACGCAGCCAAAGCGGTCGACGAGAATTCCCCGGATGCCAACAAGCTGTGCAACATGATCAAGCTATTCGCGTCCGAGGAAATACTCGAAGTGTGTAAACAGGCGATGGAACTCCATGGCGGATATGGGTCGATGCTGGAACAGGGGATCGAAAAATACTTCCGCGACGCTTCGATGTTCCTCCACATGGATGCCACCGTCGATATCTCGAGCTTCAAGATCGTCAAGGAGATGTTTCCCGAGTCCGCGGGAACCTATGCCGGCGCCGGTTGATCGGCCTGGAACTGCTCCGCGTGACATCCTGAGTGTCGCCCCGATATGTTTTCGTGTCGCTGTCGGGGAGGGGACGGGTTCGGTAGCGTGGGCGGCAACAGGAGGAAGGCATGGGTGACGAGTCCCCCGTGGTCCGGGCGGCAGCGGTGCAGGCGGCACCGGTGTTCTTGGATCGAGAAGCCACGACGGAGAAGGCTTGCGAACTCATCAGAGAGGCAGGTGCCAACGGGGCCCGGGTGATCGCGTTTCCGGAGGGCTTCATTCCGGCCCATCCCATCTGGTTCCACTTCCATTCCGGAACGGACGCAAAAGCAACCCGGCTCAGCACCGAGCTCTTCAAGAACAGTGTGGGGATACCCGGTCCCGAGGTCGATGCCCTGGCAATGGCGGCCCGCGAGGCTGAGGCTTATGTGGTGATGGGTCTGTGCGAGAAAGACCCCCGAACCTTCGGCACCATGTACAACACCCAGCTCTTCCTCGGACCTGACGGTGGGGTGCTTGGCAAGCATCAGAAGCTGGTTCCGACGGTTGGGGAGCGGTTGGTCCACAGTCCCGGTGGTCCGGAGACGTTCGGTGTCTTCGACACCGACTTCGGCCCGATGAGTGGGCTCATGTGCGGCGAGAACTCCAATCCGCTAGCCATCTTCGCACTCACGGCCGAATTCACCCGTGTCCACGTGATGTCCTGGCCCAATCACTTCCCGAAGATCAGCGTGCCGATGGCCGACATCGCCCTGACCATGGCCAAAGGTTTCGCCCAGATGTCGAAGGCATTCGTGATCAGCGCAGCGGGTGTGGTGGACGATCGCATCAGAGACGCGATCGCTGGCAGTAGCGACGATGTCGAGTTTCTCTCCCAGGCCGGCATCTCGGGAGGGTCGGTCATCGTCGGCCCCGACACCCGGATCCTTGCCGGCCCGGTGCCGGGTGACCGGGAGGAGATCATCTACGCCGACTTGGATTTCGATGTGGGAATCAGGATGAAGCTCCGCCACGATCTGGCAGGCCATTACAACCGGGGCGACGTCTTCAGGCTTCTCGTCAACCGGAGCGCCACCCGTCTCATCGAGACCTTCAGCGACGTTCCTCATGGGCTGTTCCCGGGGGACGTGGAGATCCTCGACCTTGCCGAACCACTCGAACTGGAGCTGGGGGAACATGGTCAAACCCGGTCCGAGTAACGGCGCTGCGGCAGACAGGATCGACCGGTAATGGTCCGAACATGAGCGGGCTGGTCCTGGTCACCAAGAATCTTATGGATGCCAGTCGGGTTCAAGCGACGGTGCCCGATACCACGGTCGTCCGCGCCCTCACGGCACCTGCGCTCTCGGGTGCCGACCTGATCCTTCTCGATTTGGCTAGCGGATTCGATCCGTCCGACGTAGCAGCGATTGGACCACCGGTTGTTGCCTACGGCCCGCATGTCGATGTGGAGGCGCTTGATGCCGCCTTGGTTGCTGGTTGCCGGGAGGCACTGCCGAGGTCGAAGGTTTTCCAACGTCTTCACGATTTGGTGACCTGATGCTTCGAATTGGTGTGGAACGCCGAGCACGTCTCTCCCTTGTCATAGCGACAGCGCTGATCATCACGGGTTGCTCGTCCGGGGGAACCGTCGACGGACCTGTCCTCACCTCGCCCAGACCTCCGTTGTTCGGCCCGGCGGGGGGCATGGGAGCGATCGTGGAGGGGACCCTGGCTTTCGACGGAGACTGTCTCCGCTTGGTCCAGGGTGACGTTGCCTACGCGGTGGTGTGGCCCTTCGGAGCGTCTTGGCAGCCTGACCCTCCATCCGTTTTACTGGACGGTCAGATCATCGAATCTGGAACGGCTGTTTCTGGAGCCGGTGGCTACTTGCATCGGGATCATGTTGAGGAGCTAGCCGGCTCTCAGGTGGCTGATGCCGCCGAGAGGTGCGTCGGCGCAACCGGCGAGATCGCGTTCTTCAACATCGGCACCGAAGTCGATGTCACCTCTGGCTAGCGCCGGCCGACGGGTCCTCGAGCAATCGTCCATACCCAAAAAACGCTCGATAACGGATGCGGTCTCGTTGGGGGAGGGTTAGCTGTGTTGTTCATGGAGGTTGTTGATCGCACGAACTGTCGAATAGCGTCGTGT
>JBFHXF010000171.1:0-3675 GCA_041599115.1 Acidimicrobiia bacterium | reverse complement strand
CAGGCCTCGCTCTGGACCCAGCAGATGGCGGCACAGAGTCAGCTCGCCGAGATGCAACGCCGGGCAATGCTTCCACCCAGCCCGGAGGGTGGGGAGGACAAGTCCTCAGGTCTGTATCTTTAGGAGGCTCAGCCCACCTTGCGTTCGCGTGTGGACCGCTCGCGACGGACCCGGCGGCGCTCACGTTCGCTGAGACCACCCCAGATGCCGAACTTTTCACCCATGTCGACCGCGTAGTCGAGGCACTGGGTCTTGACGTCACAGGCCCCACAGATCGCTTTCGCCTTCCGGGTTGATGCCCCCCGCTCCGGGAAGAACAAGTCGGCGTCGGCGCCGCGACAGTTCGCGTAGTCCTGCCATGACAGCTCACCCACTGCCAGGGCCTCGACGAGCTTGCTACGCATCAAGGATCTCCTCACAACCGTGTAATTACACTTTTGACATTAAGGATTACCGCGCGCGCCGTCAAGACCGGAAAATGCGTGTGCAGGGAGAGGTGTCAGGCCGGTGCGGGTGCACACGCAACTTCTTGCGTGTGCACGGAGGCGTGTCAGGGCGGTCCCGCTGCACACGCTCGTGCCCGTTTCGGCAGTCTCCCCCGAACTTGGCATAATGCGGTTACGTGGCAACCACTCTGAAAAAGGTGAAGGCCCCCTGGCCGCTCAGCATCTACCAGACGGCGGTCGGCAAGAAATGGGTGATGGCTCTCACCGGAATCGCCATCATCGGCTTCGTCGTCCTGCACATGATCGGGAACTGGAAGATCTTCCTCCCCGCCGTGGACGGAATCCCCGACATCGACGTCTACGGCCACGCCCTCCGCCAGCTGCTGGTCCCCTACCTCCCCGAACACGTGACCCTGTGGATCCTGCGGACCGGGCTGATCGGCGCCTTCCTCCTCCACATCCACGCCGCCTACTCGCTGACGATCATGAATCACCGGGCCCGGGTCGAGGAATACCAGGGCCCACGCCACTACCTGGCAGCCAATTACGCCAGCCGGACCATGCGCTGGTCCGGGGTCATATTCGGCGCCTTCCTCATCTTCCATCTCGCCGACCTCACCTGGGGCCTCCAGCCCATCGCTCCCGAGGTGTGGGCCCGCGGCGAGATCTACGCCAACTTCGTCGCCACCTTCAGCCGGGCCCCGGTCACCGCCTTCTATGTGTTCGCCATGATCCTCCTCGGATTCCACCTTTATCACGGTGCCTGGTCGATGTTCCAGAGCCTCGGCATCAACCACCCACGCTTCAACCTCGCTCGCCGTTATTTCGCCATCGGTCTGGCAGTGCTGGTAACGGCGGGTAACTCGATAATGCCGCTGGCTGTGCTGTTCGGATGGATCGGCTCATGACGCTGAACCTCGACGCCAAGATCCCCGCCGGGCCCCTCGCCGACAAGTGGACCAACCACAAGTTCGCAGCGAAGCTGGTCAACCCGGCTAACAAGCGTAAGTTCAAGATCATCATCGTCGGGACCGGCCTCGCCGGAGCCTCGGCTGCCGCGACGCTCGCCGAACTCGGCTACGACGTCGAAGCGTTCACCTTCCACGACACCCCGAGGCGCGCCCATTCGATCGCGGCTCAGGGGGGCATCAATGCCGCCAAGAACTACCGAAACGACGGCGACTCCATCTACCGGCTGTTCTACGACACCATCAAGGGTGGCGACTACCGAAGCCGTGAGGGCAACGTCTACCGCCTCGCCGAGGTGTCACTGGACATAATCGACCAGGCCACCGCCCAGGGTGTCCCCTTCGCCCGCGAGTACGGGGGGCTCCTCGACAACCGCTCCTTTGGCGGCGCCCAAGTGTCGCGCACCTTCTACTCGAGGGGCCAGACCGGCCAGCAACTTCTCATCGGCGCGTATCAGGCGATGATGCGCCAGGTGGCCCTGGGAAGGGTCAAGCTCCACGTCCGCTCCGAGATGCTCGACCTGGTGGTGAAAGACGGCCGGGCCGTCGGCATCGTGGTGCGCGACCTGATCAGCGGCGAGGTGAGCAACCACTCCGCCCATGCCGTCGTCCTCGCCACCGGCGGGTACTCCAACGCCTTCTATCTCTCCACCAATGCCATGGCCTCCAACGTGACGGCGATCTGGAGAGCCCATCGCCGTGGCGCCGGGTTCGCCAACCCCTGTTACACCCAGATCCACCCCACCTGCATCCCGGCCTCCGACGAGTTCCAGTCGAAACTCACCCTGATGTCCGAGTCCCTCCGCAACGACGGACGGATCTGGGTGCCGAAGGATCCCAACGAGAAACGACGGGCCAATCAGGTCCCCGAGCAGGATCGCGACTATTACCTGGAGCGGATCTACCCGGCCTTCGGCAACCTGGTGCCCCGCGATGTCGCCTCGCGCGCCTCGAAACGTCAGGTCGACGCTGGTCTCGGCGTCGGCCCGCTGAAGAACGGGGTCTATCTCGACTTCAAGGATGCGCTCGAGCGGCAGGGTCAGGACACCATCGAGGAGCGCTACGGCAACCTCTTCGAGATGTACCAGAGGATCACCGACGAGAACCCCTATCAGGTGCCGATGCGGATCTACCCAGCACCCCACTACACCATGGGCGGGCTCTGGGTCGACTACAACCTGATGACCACCATCCCCGGTCTCTACGCAATAGGCGAAGCCAACTTCTCCGATCACGGCGCCAACCGCCTCGGGGCCTCGGCTCTCATGCAGGGTCTTGCCGACGGGTATTTCGTCCTCCCCAACACCATCGGCGACTATCTGGCCGCCTGGTTGAACACG
The DNA here is from genome assembly GCA_041599115.1 of Acidimicrobiia bacterium. GTDB lineage: Bacteria > Actinomycetota > Acidimicrobiia > Spongiisociales > ZC4RG35 > JACZUI01. The sequence continues at coordinate 921 of JBFHXF010000171.1, read as the reverse complement.
CCTTTGGTTCCCACCGACGACCCGGCTTTCACCCAGACCGCCGCCGAGGTGACCGACCGGGTCGATCGTTACCTGGCCACCAAGGGCACCCGATCGGTCGACTGGTTCCACAAGGAGCTGGGCAAGATCATGCTGGAGCACTGCGGCATGTCCCGCAGCGCTCCCGGTCTCGGTCAGGCGCTCAGCGAGATCCCGGCCCTCTTCGAGGAGTACCGCAAGGACGTCAAGGTGCTCGGCGCGGGCGACACCATGAACCAGAGTCTGGAACGCGCCGGGCGGGTCGAGGACTTCTTCGAGCTCACCCAGCAGATGTGTCTCGACGCCCTGAACCGCGAGGAGTCGTGTGGGGGGCATTTTCGGGAAGAGCACCAGAGTCCCGAAGGCGAAGCGATGCGGGATGATGAGAACCTCGCCAACGTGTCGGTCTGGGAGTGGACCGGCGACCCTTCCAAGCCCGCCCTCAACGTCGAAGACCTCGATTTCGAGAATGTCGCCCTGACCACCAGGAGCTACAAGTGAACGTCATCCTTCAGGTCTGGCGTCAGAACGGGCCCGACACCGAGGGCGGGTTCAAGCTCTACGAAGTTTCCGGCGTCTCCCCCGAAATGTCCTTCCTGGAGATGCTTGACGTGCTCAACGAGAGACTCGTCAACCAGGGCCAGGAGCCGATCGCCTTCGACCATGACTGCCGTGAGGGGATCTGTGGCACCTGCGGGGTGATGATCGACGGTCAGGCACACGGGCCGCAACAGGGCACGGCGACCTGTCAGCTTCACATGCGCAAGTTCACCGATGGCGCAACCATCACCGTTGAGCCGTGGCGAGCGACCGGGTTCCCCATCGTCCGGGATCTGGTCGTCGACCGGTCCGCCTTCGACAAGATCATCGAGGCGGGGGGATTCATCACCGTCGACACCGGCT
>JBFHXF010000170.1:0-3691 GCA_041599115.1 Acidimicrobiia bacterium | reverse complement strand
GAAGCCGAACGTAGCGTCTGGGAGAGACGCCGTCTGGTCCGCCAGTGGAATCTCGACGAATCCGAACTGAGATTCTGGGGGAACCTACCCGCGGTGGGGGGACAACTTTTCGACGACGCCATCCACCAGGCCGCCTGCCGGATCCCGGTCAACCCTGACACCGGGTTGTTCGACTCTTATCAAACCCGTTCCGCCGACGCCCTGGTGGAACTGGCAGCAACCAGCAACCGCGGCGGGACACCTCCACAGGTGTCGGTCAACGTCGACTACGAGGTTTTGACCACCCGAACCGCAGGGGTCGCCGAACTAGCCGGCGGAGCGCTGGTCGCCAATCAGACCGCCCGCCGGCTGGGCTGTGATGCGGTGGTCGAAGCCGTCGTCCGCCAAAACAACACGGTGGTCGGGGTGGGACGCAACAGCCGCACCGTCCCCGGATGGTTACGCCGGCTGGTCCACCACCGCGACGGCGGCCAATGCCGGTTCCCCGGATGTCACAACCGTCGCTGGCTGCAAACCCACCACATCCACCATTGGGCCGACGGCGGAGCCACCGAACTAGACAACCTCATCCTGGTCTGCGGGTTCCACCACCGGTTCATCCACGAACACCGCTGGCACATCACCATCAACCGTGACGATGGGCGGGTTGTCTTCCGCAAACCCGACTGGACCATCCACCCCAAACCCCGGCCCAAACTCCACCCCCAGATGATGCGCCTGGTCCGACCTACCTAGGGGCAACCGCCCCCACCCCCGGAATCAACAACTACCCCGAACATAGCCAGGCCTCGGCCTGCCTTCGACGAATCCGCTAACCCACCGCCCGCCGATACTGACGGACGGCCAGGGGGGCAAAGACGGCAAGGATCCCGACGATCCACGCCAGCGACTGCAGCACCAGTTGCCCCGAGTCGAGCCCCAGGGCCGCCGCGGCCTGGTCGGGGAGCATCAGTGATCGGGCCGTGTTGGTGAGGATCGTGATCGGCTGGACCTGGGCGAATGTCTGCAGCCAGGACGGCATCGTCTCCACGGGCACAAACACCGAGGAGGCAAACACCAGCGGGAAGATGGGCAGGAAACCGGCTGTCTGGGCAACTTCCGGAGTCTTCACGGCGAGACCCATGGTCGCCATCACCCATGACATCGAGTATCCGAACAGAAGGACGACGAGGACTCCGAGAGCCATGCTGAAAAACCCCTGGTGGAAGGTCCAGCCCATCAGCGAGCCGACCAGCAGCATCAGCGAGCTGACGAAGAGCATCCTGACGAAGTCGGCGATGGTCCTGCCGGCCAGTACGGCAGAGCGGGCCATCGGAAGCGAACGGAAGCGGTCGATGATCCCGGCCGAGAGGTCCTCGGTGAGCCCCAGGGCGGTCTGGGACGCGCCGAAGACCGAGGTCTGCACCAGGATCCCGGGAATCAGGAAGTTGATGTAGGCGCTGGCACCTGCGGCCGTGCCCGAAGTTATGGCGCCACCGAAGACGTAGTTGAACAGCAGGAGAAACATCACCGGCTGGATGGTGGCGAATATCACCAGTTGGGGTATTCGCAGGTTTCTCAGCACGTTTCGCTTGGTGATCACGGCCGCGTGGGTGAGCGTCTGGGTCAGACTCGTGCGATCGCGCAACGTATCGACGGTCGACGTCATCGTCTGGTCCTCCAACCGGCTTTCGCCGGTGACGGGGTTGGCTCGCTTTCTGCGAAATGACCTGTCAGGTTCAAGAAAACGTCGTTCAGGGTGGGTTTGCGGAGGGCAATGTCATTGGGGACTATGCCGGTGGCGTCGAGTTCCCTCACCACGGCCGTCAGGGTGAGCGCACCCCGGGGGGCGGGTATGGCCAGTGAGTTTCCCTGATGGTGCGGCTGTTCCCCTGCCACCCGGGTCAGGGCTCCGGCGGCTGTGCCGCGATCGTCGTTGTTGACGTGGATCTCGACAACGTCTCCGCCCATCTGGTCCTTCAGCTCATTGGGGGTCCCCTCGGCGATCAGCTTGCCGTGGTCGATGACGCCGATCCGATCGGCCAGCCGGTCGGCTTCCTCCAGGTACTGGGTGGTGAGTAGAAGAGTGGTGCCGGCGCCGACCAACTCTTCGATGAGGTCCCAGAGATCGAGTCGGCTACCGGGATCGACTCCGGTGGTCGGCTCGTCCAGGAACAGCACTTCCGGTCGACCCACCATCGAAGCGGCAAGGTCCAGCCGCCGGCGCATGCCACCCGAGTAGACCTTCACCGGACGGTCGGCCGCCTCGGTGAGATGGATTCTCTCCAACACGTCGGCGGCACGCACCCGGGCGTCCCGGGCGCTGAGGTTGTAGAGACGACCCACCATTTCAACGTTCTCCCGGCCCGTCAGAAAGGCGTCGACAGCCGCGTATTGGCCGGCCAGGCCGATCTTGTGCCTCACTGCGACGGGGTGGTGGAGGACATCTATGCCAGCCACCGAGGCCGAGCCAGAATCGGGCTTGAGCAAGGTGGTGAGGACCCTGATCAGTGTGGTCTTGCCCGCGCCGTTGGGACCGAGGAAGCCGTAGACAATCCCGGGTTCGAAGCGCACCGTGACATCGTCGAGCGCGCGAATCTCGCCGAAAGTCTTGACGATGTTGACTGCTTCGACTGCGTACATGATCCCTGTGAGTGTGGGCTGGACCCGAGGATGTTAAGGGCTGGTTGTTCCTATTTGCTGCGGCGTTGGGAAGCGAGCTCGAAAAGGTGTGTCGCCCATCTTCCCAGATCTTCGAACCGGTCGTCCTGCGTCTGCCCTCGGACCCATCTGATATAGATCTGCTGAAGGATGACGGCGAGCTTCCACGACCCGAATACCAGATACCAGTCGACGCCGACCGGGTCGTGGCCCGAACGGGCCGCGTATCGGGCTACTGCCTGGTTGCGTGGGAGCCATCCCGGGATGGTGGTGGGCATCATCCCGAGACCTTCGGGTGCCTCACCCGGGTCGAACCAGCTGCCCATGAGCGTGCCGAGGTCGGCGAGAGGGTCGCCCCGCGTTGCCATGTCCCAGTCGAAGACCGCCACACAGACGCCCGGGTCGATTGGCGAGACTGCCATGTTGTCGAGCCGCCAGTCGTTGTGCAGCAGGGTTGGCCGGGGAGATACGGGGATGTGTTCGGCGAGCCAACTCCCTACTTCGTCGGCGATGGGATTCTCTTCATGTCTCGCCTGCTCCCAGCGGCCCCGCCAGCCTTCGACCTGACGCTCGAGGAATCCGTCGGGTCTGCCGATGTCGCCGAGACCGCACGACGCCGGATCGACGGCGTGAAACTCAGCCAGCGTGTCGACGACCACTTCGGAGAGGGCGCGATTGGCCGCCGGATCCGCGCCGCCACCGAAGCTCTCCGGAACGGTCTTTCGCACCACGACACCAGGGCGTCTCTCCATCAGGAAGAAGGGCGCTCCGATGATCGAGGCGTCATCGCAGTATGCCACCGCCCGGGGGGCTCGTTCGAACGACTGCCACAGTTGCGAGAGAACGCGGTATTCCCTGCCCATGTCATGGGCCCCTGCCGCGACCGGGCCCAAAGGGGGCCGCCGAAGAACCAGCTCTTCACCTTCGGGGAAGCGGAGGAGGTAGGTCAGATTGGCCTTGCCGCCGCCGAATTGGAGCAGGTCGGGTGTGCCGGCCGGCAGGCTGTCCTGCCGCTTCATCCAGGATGTCAGAGCCAGGACGTCGAAGCGCT
>JBFHXF010000169.1:0-3713 GCA_041599115.1 Acidimicrobiia bacterium | reverse complement strand
TTGCCGGCGAGAGCTCCGATGTTGCCCAGGCCCAGCACCGCGGTTCCGTTGGAGACGACGGCCACCAGGTTGCCCTTATTGGTGTACCTGAAGGCCGCTTCGGGGTCCTTGGCGATGACGAGGCAAGGTTCGGCCACTCCAGGGGTGTAGGCGAGACTCAGGTCGTTCTGGGTCGCCGTCGGCTTGGTGGCGCGGATGGCGACTTTTCCGGGAATCGGCTTTGCGTGGTACTCGAGAGCTTCGGAGAATCTGTTTGAGTCGGCCATAATCCGAAACCCTACAGAGGACCCAGCGCATACCATCCGCGGCGTGGGCTAGCCGTTGTCGCCCGAGCCTGCGACAATCAGGAAGAACGATGACGTCCCTTGATTTTCCCATATTCCACGACAACGGCTATCGAGTGATGGGCGGTTGGAGAGTCGGCCAGACACCCGAGGAGTCCACCACCCGCTCCGGTCTGCTCGTGCCGATCGGGACCAAAGACGGCAACGATGCCCTTGCCCTCGTCGACGTTCAGACGGGGCAGCGATTCTGGGCGGTCCCAACCGGTGCCTGGCGGTTCATCTGGCCGCCAACGGGTAAGCCGGTGATCGCCGTCCGGGAGTCCCAAATCATCGCCGAGGAAGAAAAGGAGCATGTCGGCGACGAGGGTCAATACCTCTGAGACGGGGCAAATCCAATGCATCGAGCTGCGGAGGCCGTCATCATCACCAGTTCCAACCCCAGACCGTTTCGTGACCCAAGAACACACCTCACGTAGTCGCCGCCGCCTCACGGCGACCGTCACCGATCTCGAAGTCAGAGTCCAACGCGCCTTTCTCGTTGGAGTCGAGTCACCCGGCTCGGTTCTCAGCGAGACCGAGAGGAGTCTCGCCGAGCTTGCCCTGCTGACATCGACGGCAGGGTCGGAACCCGTTGACCAAGAGATAGTCCGGAGACGGGTGATCGACCCGGCGACCTACATCGGCTCCGGAAAAGCGGAAGAGCTCGCCACTCTGACCAACTCCCTGAACATCGATGTGGTCGTGTTCGACGATTCGCTGGCCCCAGCTCAACAGAGAAATCTCCAGAAGATCTTCCACTGCGACGTGGTCGACCGTGAGGCCCTGATCCTCGATATTTTCGCTCAACACGCCACTTCCAAAGTCGGGGCGCTTCAGGTGGAATTGGCCATGCACCGCTACAACTTGCCGCGACTGCGCGGCAAAGGGAAGGCGTTGTCTCAACAGGGGTTCGGCGTCTTGGCCCGAGGCCCCGGCGAGACCAAGCTCGAGACCGACCGACGCCGCATCCTGGAGCGGGTGTCCAAGCTGGAACGGGAATTGAAGGACGCCGCCCGACATCGAGAGACCCAGAGAAAATCCCGCAAGAGGTCGGCCATTCCCCAGGCTGCGATCGTCGGATACACGAATAGCGGAAAGTCAACCCTTCTCAACGCATTGACCAACGCCGAGGTTTTCGTTGAGGACCAGCTTTTCGCAACCCTGGATGCAACCGTCCGCCGATTGGATCTGCCGGACAACCGTTCAGTCCTGCTCGCCGACACCGTCGGCTTCGTCAGACGACTTCCTCACCGACTCGTGGAGGCTTTTCGATCGACGCTGGTCGAGGTGACCGAGGCCGATCTTCTCTTGCATATCGTCGATGGCAGCGACCCTGATCCCGCCGGGCAGATGGCGGCGGTCCGGGAAGTGCTTCTCGAGATCGGCGCCGACTCCATCCCCGAGATCATCGTCTTCAACAAGATCGACCTGCTGACTCCGGTCGCCATGGGCCGGCTGGTCGGCCTCTTTCCGGGTTCGGTCTTCATCTCGGCCCTTCGCGGCCAGGGGCTCGAAGCCCTGGGACAAAGCATCGGCGAGGCGATCAAGAGGCGGATGATCGATCTGGTGCTCGAGGTGCCCTACGACCGTGGTGATGTCGTCGCCGCAGCCCATCGCGTCGGTGAAGTTGTCGCCGAGAAGCACGACGAGCTAGGCACCGTCATCGAGGTCCGTATTCCGCAAACATTCACAGCCCAGTTCCACGAGTTCATCCGTTAGCAGCCAGCAGGGCCGCGCCGACGATTCCGGCGTCGTTGCCCAGGACAGCCGGAACCACCGGCAGGTCAGGATCGAGGTGGGGTGCGATCCGGCTCCAGTTTTTCGAGACACCGCCACCAACGACGATCAGTACCGGGTTGAAGATCGAGTAGGCATAGGCGAGGAATTCATTGGTGCGGGCTCCCCAGGCGGCCCAATCGAGATTCTCACGACGCCTCGCCTTGGCCGAGTATTTCAGCTCAGCGGGCCGCACGCCGGAAAGCTCAACCTGACCCAATTCGAGATTCGCGACGAGTCTTCCGTCGGAGATGAGGGCGGTGCCGATCCCGGTACCGAAGGTCAGGACAAGCACGGTCCCCTTTATCCCTAGCGCCGCGCCGTGTGCCGCCTCGGCCAGACCTGCGCAATCCGCGTCGTTGGCGACGACTACCTCACGGCCCAAAGCACGGCCGATGAGATCCTTCGCGTTCAGCCCGATCCAGGTCGGGTCAATGTTGTTGGCCGTCAGGACGAGGCCGTCGTCGATGACCGCTGGAAACCCCACACCAACGGGTCCGTCCACGCCCATTTGACCGATCAAGTCGACGACGCTCTTCACAACGGCATCGGGTGTGGCCGGCTCCGGCGTCTCGGTCCTGATCCGCTTCCCCATCAGACGACCCCGCTCCACATCCACGACACCGGCCTTGACCCCGGATCCGCCGATGTCAACTCCGATTCGTTTGGTGGCCACGGGCAGCGAGCTTAGGTCGGGATCTGTCACCAGACGGAGCCAGGTAGCCTCCCACGCATGACACCTCAGGCGGACCTGGCTGTTGTCGGACTTGGAGTGATGGGGGCCAATCTCGCCCTCAACTTCGCCGATCGGGGAAACCTGGTGGCGGTATACAACCGGACAGGTTCGGTGACCGAGAAATTCCTGGCTGGAGACGCGGCCGACAAGCCCGTTGTCGGAGCTCATGAAATCGAGGAATTGGTGGCTCTCCTGAGCAAACCACGAGTCATCCTGCTGATGGTCAAGGCCGGCCAGCCAGTGGATTCACTCATTGCGCAACTGTCTGACTTCCTCGAGGCCGGCGACATCATCATCGATGGGGGCAACTCCCTCTATCAGGACACGGAGAGACGGAGACGCACCGTCGAGGAGAAAGGTCTCCTCTATCTCGGCATCGGCGTCTCGGGTGGGGAGGAAGGTGCACGTCACGGACCCTCGATCATGCCGGGAGGCAGTCCGCGGGCGTGGGGACGGCTGGAGCCCATGCTCAAGGCTATTGCCGCTCGCGCCCCCGATGGAGCGCCGTGCTGCGAATGGATCGGGCAAGGCGGCGCCGGTCATTTCGTGAAGATGGTCCACAACGGAATCGAGTACGGCGACATGCAGGTGATTGCCGAGGCCTACGACCTGATGCGTCGCGGCATGGGCATGGAGCCGGCGGAGATCGGCGCCGTTTTCACCGAATGGAATAAAGGGCGGCTCCGCTCCTATCTCATCGAGATCACAGCTTCGATATTGCGCGAAGAAGAGAACGGGAAACCGCTGGTCGACCTCATCCTCGACGCCGCCGGTCAGAAGGGCACCGGGAAGTGGACGGTGGTCGCCTCGATGGATCTGGCCCAACCGACCACGCTGGTGGCTGAGGCGGTCTATGGCCGGATCGTCAGCTCCGACCC
>JBFHXF010000168.1:0-3755 GCA_041599115.1 Acidimicrobiia bacterium | reverse complement strand
TGAGTTCTGAGTTTTGAGTTCTGAGTTTTGAGTTTTGAGTGCCCCCTCCCCGGCTGCGCCGGTACTCCCCCCGTTTCCTCCCCCTCGAGCGGAGCGAGTCTGGGGGAGGTGTCACGAAGTGACGGAGGGGGTGAGGCCCCGGCTCTAACCGCCCCCTCCCCGGCTGCGCCGGTACTCCCCCCAGCGCTCACTCCGTTCACTGGGGGGAGAAACAGGGCCGGAGGGGGCTTCTCGCTTCGTTCGCTGGGGGGGAGAGACGGGGCCGGAGGTGGCCAACCCCGACCAACGGCTGGTTGGCAGTCCCGACCAGATTCGAACTGGCGTTACCGGCTTGAGAGGCCGGCGTCCTGGGCCACTAGACGACGGGACCGAGATTGGCCGATACCGATCGGCCTGGCTCGGGGGGAAGGACTCGAACCCTCAATAACAGGGCCAGAACCTGCCGTGTTACCTATTACACCACCCCCGAACGCGCATCAGCGAAACGTTGATGCGGGGTAGTCGTCGCCAGAATAATCGAAGGCACCATCAGTGGGAAGTTGCCGGGGCGATGCGAATGTGACGCTAATTCAGGGACTGGCCCGATTGCGACCTGAGTACCGCCAGGATTCCGCCGGCAGCGAGAATCTCGCGCATCTCGTCGGGCAACGCCTCACCCCGGAGCACCACGCCCGTTCCCGGGTTGGCCACACGACCCGAGCCCAGGTCGATCTCAGCCTGATCGCCGTCGGCAAAGGCCTCATGAGCGCCCGGGCAGACGACAATCGGCAGCCCGACCGCCACCGCGTTGCGCATGAAAAGCCTCGACAGGGACTCCGCCACGACACACGAGACGCCCAGGGCAGTCAGATTCTCCGGAGCCGTCTCCCGGGACGAACCACAGCCGAAGTTGCGTCCTGCGATGATCACATCACCCGGCTCCACCTCGGATGCGAAGACCGGGTTGACCGACTCGAGAACGTGTAGCTTGCGCACCTCGACCGGGTCCACGGCGTACTGACCGGGCGAGAGGACGTCGGTGCTTATGTCATGATCGAATTTCCAGACCCGCCCCCGCAACTCGTCATCAGGCATGGGCCACCTCCAAAAGGCGGGGATCGGTGATCTTGCCCGTCAGCGCCGAAGCCGCAACGGTCGCCGGGGAAGCCAGGTAGATCTCTGCCTCAGCACTGCCCATCCGGCCGATGAAGTTGCGGTTGTGGGTACCGATGCAGCGCTCACCGGGAGCCAGCAGACCGCCGTGACCACCGAAACAAGGCCCGCATCCCGGTGCAAGCACGGTGGCACCGGCGTCGACCAAAGTGGCCAGGATGCCGGTGTCCACCGCCTCCTGAAGAATCGCACGGGAGGCCGGTGCCACGAGAAGACGCACCCCCGGGGCAATGTGATGATTGGCAAGAACTTCGGCCGCGGCCCGGAGATCCTCGAGCCGGCCGTTGGTGCAAGAGCCGAGAAAAGCCTGGTGGATCTGCAGACCCTCCACATCGGTCACCGGGCCAACTCGATCGACCTCGTGTGGCATGGCGACCTGGGGCGGGAGATCAGCCAGAGAAACGTGGTGGACCGCCTCGTAGCTTGCGTCGGGGTCGGCGCGAAAAGCATTCGTGCCGGCAGCGCCCTGGCCACGGAGATAGCTGTCGGTGACCTCGTCGGCGGGGAACAGGCCGAATTTCGCCCCCATCTCGAGAGCCATGTTGGACACGGTGAGACGGCTTGCCATATCGGCGTTCTTGATCGCCGGGCCGTCGAACTCCATCGCCCGGTACTGGGCGCCGTCGGATCCGAACCTCCCGGCGAGATGGAGAATCACATCCTTCCACGACACGGAGGGAAGAAGATCGCCGGTCAATTCGAAGCGGACGGTCTCGGGGACGCGGAACCAGAGACGTCCCGTGGCAAGCGCATAGACCATGTCGGAGGTGCCGATCCCGGTGCCCCCGGCACCAAGGGCCCCATACGTCGTGGTGTGGGAATCGGTGCCGACGATCAGCATCCCGGGCCGGACGTGGCCGTTTTCCGGCAGCAACTGGTGGCAGATCCCCTCGCCGGCGTCATAGAAGGCGTTGATGCCGAGACGGGAAACATGGCCCCTGATGCGCTGGTGGATGCTTGCCGCCTCGGTGGAGGGAGCCGGCACCAGGTGATCGATGACGATCACCACCTTGTCGGGGTCGAAGACCCGGTCGATGCCCACGTCGGAGAGGAGGTCGAACACCTGGGCGGCGAATATGTCGTGCATCAGGGCCAGATCGATGTCTGCCACGACGAACTCGCCCGCCTTGACGCTCTCCCGTCCGGCCGCTCTGGCCAGGATCTGTTCCGCCAGCGTCATGCCCATGAGTCAGGAACCTCGCTCATCCCGCACCGAGACTTCGGCCACCGCACACATATAACGTCTGGCCCGTGACATAGGACGACTCGTCGGCGGCAAGGAACAGGGCGGCATTGCCGATGTCCTCGGGTGTGCCCACCCGGCCTGCGGGTATCGTCTTGACGAGACGTTCCTTGACCTCGTCCTTGAGACCCTGGAAAAGAGGGGTGTCCACCAGGGCGGGTGCGATGCAATTGGCGGTTATCCCGTAACGAGCCATTTCGAGGGCCAGCGTCCTGGTCAGACTTATCACCGCGCCCTTGGACGCGGCGTAGTTGGCCTGACCGGGCCCGCCGAGCCAAGCACGGGATGAGATGTTGATGATCCGCCCGTATTTCTGCTCCATCATGTGACGGGCGGCGGCGCGGCAGGTGAGGAACTGCGACTTGAGATTCACCTGGAGAACCGTGTCCCAGTCCTCATCGCTCATCTTCGCCAGCCAGCCGTCACGGGCCATGCCCACGTTGTTCACCAGGATGTCAAGACGCCCGAAACCCTCCACCGCGGCACTGATGAGACTCTCGGCCCCTTCGGCGGTGGCCACGTTGGCGGCATGGCCCAGCACCTGATACCCGGCGGCCTCGAACCCGGCGACCGTCTCGGTGACCTTTTCGGGGACAAGGTCGTTGACCACCACGCGGGCGCCCGCCCCGGCGAGCACACGGGCAATCCCGGCGCCGATTCCCTGGCCGGAGCCGGTGACCACCGCGACTCGATCCTTGACATTCATCTGCTCATCTCCTCACTCTCATCGCCCTTTGAACTGTGGCGGCCTCTTCTCGATGAAGGCTTGAATCCCCTCGTTTCGGTCTTCACTGGCACGGAGCACGGCATGGCTGGTCGACTCCAACTCCAGACCCGTCTCCAGATCGGTCTCCGTTGCCCGGTTCACCAACTCCTTGACGCGGTCATGGGAGAGTGGGGCCCGACTGGCGATGCGCTGCGCCAGTGCCAGGGCCTCGGTCATCAGATCATCCTCCGGCACGACCCGGTTGACCAGACCCATCCGCAAGGCATCCTCTGCGCTGACATGATCGGCGGTGAACATCAATTCCTTGGTGAAAGCCGGGCCGATGAGACGGGTGGCCCGTTGGGTCCCCCCGGCCCCGGGAAGACTGCCCACCTTTGCCTCGGGGAACCCGAGGCGGGAGGTGTCGGCCGCAACCCTGAGATCGCCGGCCAGGGCCAGTTCGAGACCGCCACCCAGGGCATAACCTCGAATCGCCATGATCACCGGGACGTGGAGCTTCTCGAGTCGGCCGAAGACGCTGCGCACCAGCAAGCCCAAAGGATCGTGGATCAGACCCGGCTCGAATTCGCTGCCCCGGCTCTTCAGATCGGCGCCGACGCAGAATGCCTTCTCCCCCGAGCCGGTCACCACCAG
>JBFHXF010000167.1:0-3779 GCA_041599115.1 Acidimicrobiia bacterium | reverse complement strand
CTCCCGGGGCCCGCTGGACACCGGCGAGGCAGTGATAACCGGTGCAGGGTTGCTGCCCGCCCGTCACGTCATCCACACGGTCGGGCCCATCTGGGGCAGGTTGCACCCGGCCGAGGCCAACCGGCTCCTGGCGTCGTGTTATGAGAACAGTCTCGATGTGGCCGCGGCGAGCGGGTGCCGGACGGTCGCCTTCCCCAGCATCTCGACCGGGGTCTACGGGTACCCATACGCTCCGGCTGCCAAAACCGCCATGACGGCGGTAGCCCGCTGGGCCCGGGGCAAGCCCGACCGGATCGATGAGGTCAGCTTTGTCTGCTACGACTCCGAAAACTTCGAGATCTACCGGACCGGGCTGGCCGCCCCGCCCTCAACCTGAAATCCTGGTCGAGCGGCGGGGGAGGCAGACCCGGGATTCAAGACTGGCAGTGGGGATTGTTGGCAGGACGGAACCCACCGTCACCCAAGGTGAGCGGAGCATTTCCTGTATCCCGGGGGATGAGCCCGACAATCGGCCCGCCGTTGGCATCGTCTGCAGGCGTGCCATTGGTCCCGTTGCCACCCGAGTTAGCCGAACCGATGCCACAGCCCAAAGGCGTGATGACATGAACGTGCGCTGAGGCGGCTGGTGCGGCCGTCATCAGAAACAGCGTCACCAGCATCATCATGATCACCAGTCGTTTCATGTCTACTCCCAACCTCGACGTTGTCCTGTCATCGGCCTATACGTCCCCGACGGGAAAACGGTTCGCACCGGACAGTCACCCCGGTTGTCCAGGCGTTTCACATTCAGTCCCGATCACTTCGGGTATCAAGACCCTCAGCCGCGGGTACTTGTCCTCTAGTGAACAATCACCGGTTTCCGATACTTTGTGAATAGTTTCACAAGAGAAAGGCCGAAGATGACAAATCGTCTTCAAAAGCTGGGCGTTGTATTGGCGCTCATTGGTTTGGGTTTTGTAATCGCCGGCGGAGTCGCCTTCGCCAAGGTCCAGGACGGTTACGGCGCCCTTCACGCGTTTAGCCAGGCTGAGAATGTCACCCTGAGCTACAACGATGCCGGGCAGCTCGTCGACCGCGGCACCACCGAAGGCGCCGACGCGATCATGGACCTGCTGGTCAACGATTGGGGCTTCAAGGTCGTGAAATCGGATCTCGACCCCAACGATCCGGTGGTAAACACCGCGACCGAGTACATGTATCAGATGGCCACCATCACCTACCACACCCTGCACAGCACGCAGACGGTGGTGCTCACCGAGCCGGTGGAGTACAACGGCCAGACCTTCGCCGCAGGAAGCTATGACTTCCCGGTGGATGGCAGATACTGGACCGGTTTCGACCGCAAGCATCCCATCGAGGGACCCGCACGCGGCATGGCGTGGAGCGGAACAGTGCACGGCCTGATCGGAGAACTCGGTGTCGGGACGGTCACCCATTCCACACTGCAGCTGGGCCTCGGTCTTGCCGGGCTCTACGCAGCTGTCGGGCTCACCGTCCTACTGGCCGGATTCGGACTGATCTGGGCCACCAGGGCCAAGGACGTCGACATGATCGAAGTGTCCTCCCCGCAGATGCCCCGCAAGCCGGTGATGTCAAACTGAACCACCCCTCCCACGGGTAACGACAAATAGAGAGACCCCCACTATGTGGGGGTCTCTCGTCGTTGACCACACCACGGGACTCAACCGGGGGTCCAGTGGATTACCGTTCGGGGGGCCGTGTCCAAGATCAGCATCAACCTCCAAGAAGACCCCGAGATCCCCGCAGGCAGAAGGGTCTTCGAACATCTCGTCGGGGCACACATGTCGGCCAGGGATGTCGATGAGCTGGTGGCGATGGTGTGCTATTCGATCGAAGAGATCCTCTCCGGGCAGACGGAGCACAGTCTGCGGGTTCTCACCCACGCCGTTTACCGGGGCCAGGCCCTCGTCATCGACCTGCTCAATTTGGCCACCGCCCAACATCTGGCTCTGAGCGAGATGGGAGTCGACATGGCCGAATCGATTCGCCATCGAGAATCCGAAAGATTCGGACCGGCCAGGCTCGAGCTCTGGCACCAACTGCAAGACGATTCGCGCTGTTGACCGGCGTGATCGATTAGCTCGGAAGAGTCACAGTTTGCTGCCCGGACTACCACAGCACCTAACGTGCCGACCGTGAAGATCGAAGTCAGGGACGAACCAGACCCGGGGCGATATGTCATCGAGGTCGACGGCAAAGGGGTCGGATTCACCGATTACCACGTCCGGGGTGGCCACATCTACTTCTTCGTGCACACCGAGATCAAGACCGGTTTCGAGGGGCTCGAGCTCGGGTCCAAGCTGATCCGCCACGCCCTTGACGACGTTCGGTCACGTGGCGCCACGGTCATCCCGCTCTGCCCTTTCGTCCGGGGATTCATCGAGCGGCACTCCGAGTATCAGGATCTGATCGAACAGCCGATGTGGGACAGGATCAATGACCGGTCAGGACCGGAGCAAGGCTGACCTGAATCCGAGCGACCGGTCCTGGCGGTCCGGGCCCGGTGAGGGGTCTCCACGCCTCTAATCCCGTCTTGGGGCTGCCATCAACGCGTAGACGTCGGCCTGGATGTCCCGAACGGCCTCGTCGATCGGATCGATCGGTTGGTGGCCTTCGTTGCCGCTCAGCTCTCCAACCCGGGTCAACTGAGGTGCGACCCGACTGGTCCACGATCCGACCAACCCGTTGAAGGCCCCAACAGTCTTCGCCAGCAACAAGCCCAACGACTGAAGATGTGACACGAATACTTTCATCCGCGAATGAAGCTCCCGGGCCTCATCCAGGATCTGATCGGCCTGCTGCAGAGCCCGATGTTGCGTCACGAGGGAAGCGACGTTCATGAGCAGTGCGAACAGCGCGGTTGGGCCGGCTACGACCACCCTCTTCTGCAACAGAGCGTCGATCACTCCGGGATGTGCTGCGGCGGCGGCCTCGAATACTGCCTGTGACGGTAGATAGAGCACCACATAGTCCCCGGACGACAACCCGGGATACCCTTTGTCGATCAGGCTTTTGCCCACCCGCTCGATCTCCTTGCCCTGCTCGACGAGGAGGCTTTGTCTCTCGTCCGGATCGTCGCTGGCCAGAGCTTCGTTGTAGCGGACCACGGGGAACTTGGAGTCGATGACGATGTTTACCCCACCGGGCAGATGGACCACCGCGTCGGGGATTCCTTCTCCGGAATGGAACTGTGCAGTGAAGTCCCTTCCCTCGACGAGCCCGCCCAGTTCGAAGATCCGCATCATTGAGATCTCGCCCCAGCCGCCGCGGGCACGGTCGTTGGTGAACAGCGTCGCGATGCCTTGCATCTGCGCACCGATACCCCGGACCTGTTGGTCCAGGGCCGCCTCCCGACCGGTCACAGTCTCCTGCAAAGTCGCCAGTCTGGCGTCGAGTGAGGTCACCTTGGCGTCGAGCGCACCATCGCGACCCGCCAGGGAAGTCTGCATCTCGTTGACCAGCCTGGTGATGGGCTCCTGGCCTGCCTTCCTGGTCTGTATCACAAACAGCACCGACAGAACGATCACGGCGACCACCGCCACCACAGCGACAATCGACAGAACGATTTCAACCGTCATGCTCTCCTCCTAGCTCTCATACCTCCATTCTCTCGGGAGGGTGTGACAGATTTGCCTTCTACGCGAAAGACGGTGGGGTAGGGCTGAGCCCTCCTACTTTCGGTTGGTGACAAAACCGCCGAAAGCAAAGGAGAGCTCAGATGAGCGATCGTATTCAGGTGCCGCTCGAACTCGACCATT
>JBFHXF010000166.1:0-3812 GCA_041599115.1 Acidimicrobiia bacterium | reverse complement strand
TTTGTCACCACTCGTCAAGCCAGGGAGATCGGCGTTCCGGTAGTCGAACTGGCAAAGCTGGCGCATCGGGGTGTGCTGAGCAACGTTGCGTACGGTCTGTATCGGATGAACGACGTTCCGACTACGGACCGGGATACCTTCATGGCGGCGGTGCTTCGAGTGGGTGAGGATGCGTATCTGACGGGGGAGTCCACCCTGGCCTTGTATGAGCTGGCTTCGGTGAATCCGAGGTCGGTGTGGGTGGGCACTCCGCGACGTACTCGAGCCAATCACCCAACGTGGCTCCATGTGGCTAAACGCAGCCTCCCTGTGGAGGATCTGACCGTTTTCGAGGCGATCCCCACCGTCACTGTGAAGCGCGCGCTTCTGGACTGTCGTGG
This sequence comes from Acidimicrobiia bacterium, assembly GCA_041599115.1. Taxonomy (GTDB): domain Bacteria; phylum Actinomycetota; class Acidimicrobiia; order Spongiisociales; family ZC4RG35; genus JACZUI01. The sequence continues at coordinate 3,432 of JBFHXF010000166.1, read as the reverse complement.
AAGAGTCATGAGCGAGAGGCTCCTCGATGCTGCCGATCGAGCCGTAGGCCAGGGCCTCGTCCTCTCCAGGGACCGTGACGATCTGTTCGCCGCGCTCCACAGGAGCGAGGACGCATGATGCCTGAACCGCCAGCTACTGCCAGGGCGATTCTCGACCGGATCCGGGCCCTGACTGGGGTCAAGGAGGAGGGGTCTCCGGAGAATCAGCGGCGATACAGGGACCTTGCCAACACCGTGATTGGGCAGATGCTTCCGGCCGGCGCCGTCAAAGGTGGGGCGGCCATGTACTTCCGATACGGTGATGGGAGCCGGTTCTCTGTCGACCTCGACGCCTCACAAGCGCTAGCGGTCAAGGAGTTCCACCAGGTATTCCAAGAACGACTCGCCGACGGTTGGGGTGGCTTCACCGGCACTATCAGCCAACGGCAAAAAGCCGAGCCCGAAGGGGTCCCAGAACAGTACGTACTGCAGCCCTACTCGATCAAACTCCTCTACAACGGGTCGAAATGGCCACACACCATCTCGTTCGAACTCAGCCGCGATGAGCTCGACTCGACCGCATCACCCGAATACGAGATTTCAGCCGACACGCTCGAACTCTTCGAAGCACTCGGACTTCCCACACCCGAACCTGTCCCGCTCGTACCGATCGTCCACCAGATGGCACAGAAGCTTCACGAAATCACCGTTTCTGACTCCGAACGTGCCCACGATTTAATCGACCTCCAGCTCATGCACTCAACTCGGCCCATCGACCTCGCCGAGCTAGCTGCAACCACGCAGAAGCTCTTCGCGTTAAGGCAGACCCACCCATGGCCCGCCACCGTCAAGCCGACCAGAACATGGAACGATCTATATCAGGCAGCACAGGAAGGCATAGACCCCACATCACCCCACGCCGAAGCCGTCGCTGGCTCACTCGATGCAGCAGTCGATTGGGCCAATCATCTCCTCATGGACCTAGCGACCATCGGTGACTCATCCTCTGGGTGAACGGTGCTCGGAGGGGTACATGACTGATCTCGCGCTTGCTGTCCGTCATTTGTCCGTCAACGCCCACTCGAAGAGATTCAGCCTGTGGTAATTGAGAATTCTGGTACGCGTCGCATCAACTGATCGTCAGGGAAGCTGGCTCACCAGCATCAGGTTGAAGTGAGCTGGGAGACGCTCCTTTCAGCCACGGCGACGAGAGGTCTGAACCGACGGCAAAGGTGCCGTTGTGTCGATTACGATGGCGGCTCTCCTGCAGTCTGAACCAAGACATGGGCAATCCGGAAACCTCCACCAGCTACCGCACCGTATCTGCTCTGTTCTACATAACCGGGGGTCTCGGCGCGGTTCTTTTCATTTCGACAGCTGCGTTCACTCTGTTGGCAGGAGTGCGACCCAGCGAGTACTTCGGGGACGTGGGCGGTGGGTTCATCCAGGACATGAACGATGGGTCATACGTATTGTTCGCGGCTCTCTTTGGGATAATCAGCGCCTTCGAGATCTTGGCAGCACGGTGGCTTCGAATAAAGCCAACAAGAGGCGTGACTCTGGGATGGGTGCTCTTGCCGCCGGGATTCTTGCTCAGCATCGGGTTCGTTCTCCCAATATGGCTGGTCCTGGACCCCATCAAGGCGGTCTTACTGGTCGCCGGCGGCCGATCAGACCAAAGTTGAGCATTCAAAGCCAGATTGAACGTGTCACCGCAGCCCGAACCGACACTTGGCAAACGGCTGGTGCGCGGCTTTGCGTCCCCGAAAGATCCGTTAATCGTCGAACGTGTCGCTCACGTATCCGGCGAGTCGGCCGATCGGAGCTAGTGCCGAGAACAGCAAGCCCAATACGCCTGGTTGCCTCTGCAAGTCCTTATAGGCGTCGAGCATGACCGCCATTTGGAGCACCGGCGGCTCACCGGTGATCCGGCTCAGGGGCTTCTCCCGTCTGAGACGGTCGTATTTGGCACCGAGTAGCAGGAGGTCTTTGTCGGGGGTATACCCCTCCGGAGATATCACCTCTGACTCCACTATCAACTGATCGCTGCCGACGTTCAGCAATCCGTGAATCTGGCCTCGAGGGACCTCCACCTTCGATCCAACCGGAAGCTCCGATACATCTCGCCCAGCACGGATAAGCATTTCCCCAGATATGCACTTGAACGTCTCGACCAGAGTCGGATGAACGTGGGGGAACGGACCCTTGATTCCGGGACCTCCAGGGTCTGCATCGATCCGCACTACGTATCGATCACGGTGGCTGTCCGGGTTACCCGTGATTTCCACACGGTGGTCTCCCATGTCGAGGACTGTGCCGATTTCCAGCATGACGCCTCCTTCACCGGAGCTTAGACCTTGAATACGTCGGCGATCTGAAACCCGAAGTAGGAGGGCTCAGCCATCCACCACCGCATTTCGCGAAGAAGGCAGAACTGTCGCACCCCACTGGTGCGGGTCTCGATAAGAAGAAGAGCAGGTTCCCCAAAGGTCAGGATCAGATTGGACCACTCAGCCCAGCGACACCTTTACCGCCTGGTAGATGCGATCGACCGAAGGTATGGCCGCGTCCTCCAGCGCCTCCGCCGCAGGCAAAGGGATGTGCGGGGTGGTGACGCGGACGATCGGGCCGTCGAGATCCCAGAAAGCCTCTTCGGCGACGATCGAGGCTATCTCGGCCCCCCAACCACAGAGGCGGGGATTCTCTTCGACGGTGTAGAGCCGCCCGGTCTTGGTGACCGAACCGATGAGGGTCTGAGTGTCGAGGGGCACCAGTGATCTGACATCGATCACCTCGGCTGAGATGCCGTCGTCGGCGAGTCGCTCAGCGGCCTCCAAAGCCCGTGGAACCATGAGGGCCAGGGCCGCGATGGTGCAATCAGAGCCAGGGCGAACCACCCGGGCTTGTCCTAGCTGCTCCAGGATCTCACCCTCGGGCACGTCCTCCTTGGTGGCCAGGAGCGACTTGTGCTCGAAGAAGACGACCGGATCGGGGTCGCGTACGGCTGCGGCCATGAGCCCGATCACATCGCGGGGCGTTGAGGGGGCCACGACCTTCAGGCCGGGGATCATGACGCACCAGTTCTCCACGCTTTGACTGTGTTGAGCACCGAATCGGGATCCTCCTCCGTTGGCCGTTCGGACCACCAAGGGGACGGTCACCTGTCCGCCGGTCATATATCTGCTCTTGGCGATCTCGTTGGCAAGCAGGTCGAAACACACGGCGAGAAAGTCCGAGAACATGATCTCTGCGATGACAGGAACCCCCGTCATGGCAGCCCCCATCGCGGCGCCCAGGATCGCCTGTTCGGAGATCGGGGTGTCTCGCACCCGTTTCGGCCCGAACTCGTCGAGCAGCCCCACCGTCGTCTTGAAGACCCCGCCGGCCGCGGCGATGTCCTCCCCGAGCATCACGAGGCTCGGGTCGCGGCGCATCTCCTGGGCGATGCCGTAG
>JBFHXF010000165.1:0-3823 GCA_041599115.1 Acidimicrobiia bacterium | reverse complement strand
GGCCGAGCTCAAGGAGGTGGTTGCGATTGGCAGTTCCATCGTCGAGGGTCTCGGCAATGCGACCACCTGGGAGGAAGCGTTCGCCGTGTTCGAGCAACTCCCCGCCAACACGGCTTGTCTTGCCATGGTGGAAAAAGCAGGCATAGTCGGGGTCGATCTCGAGCTGGTCTGCCGGGAGTGAGCGACATGGCACGGCAGCAATGCAATCTTTCAGGTTTGGGCTTGACCAAGGAGGACTGATGCCGATTCGCCCCAATGCTCTGGAGCGCCTCGCCTTTTACCGGCTCGGCCTTGCCCCGGCACCGCTCCTTGACGTCTTCGGGGCGTTCTCGTTTCGGGTACTGCTCACTGGGCTCAGGCTTGGCCTGTTCGAGGCCCTCGAGGTCCGGAAAGCTCCGAACGAGCTGAGCAGGCAGCTCGAGACCGATGAGAAGTCTCTCACCGAATTGCTGGAGGCTCTGGCGGCGATTGGGTATGTGAAGAAGTCGGGTGAGATGTGGGTCAATACAACGATCTCGAAACGCTGGCTGACGACGAGCCATGCCCCCGGAGTGAGTAACGGAATCGAATACTGGGGACGACTCCTCGACGGGCCATTGGCCAGCATCAACCCGGGTCTTAGTTCGCCGCCACCAAGACCGAACCTTTACGAATGGCTGGCAGATGACCAGGAAACGGCGGACATCTTCCAGGAATGGATGCTTGAGATAACGGCGCTTGCGGGAGACTCCATCGTCGACAAGGTCAGGTTGGGAAGCGCCACGCGGCTTTTAGATGTGGGCGGAGGACACGGGTGGTACGCAATCGAGCTGTGCCGGCGAAACCCCGGCCTCACCGCCGCGATCCTCGACCATCCAAGCGCCACCCGCCACACCGCCAGCAGAGTTCAAGACGCCGGATTGACGGATCGGGTCGTTGTCGTCGACGGTGACTACATGACCTTTGAGACCAAAGAGGCATACGACATCGTTTTGATGTTCAACATCGTCCACGGTCATCAACTCGGTGAGGTGACCGCACTGCTGGCGCGAAGCCGGCGTTGGCTTGCCGCATCGGGAAGACTGTTAATCGTCGAGCAGTTTCCGGTCGGCTCCGGGATGGGAAGGGCGAGCACGGCCATGCTCGGCGTTGCCTACAGCCGACTACTCGGCGGACAAATCCACACTTTCGGGTCATTGAAGGACGCCCTAGACAGGGCGGGCTACAGCGGCGTCCGCCGAAGAGCCATACGCCGGGCTCCTGGCAACGCCGTCATCGAGGCGACAAACGGGCCCGGTTAGTCGGCGTTCGCTAGCGCCGCAGCGACGGAAACCTTCAGGATCCAGACCATCAAGCTGCCTTCAGCGGCGGACGGCCATGTCAGGCCGACTCAACCCCACGCCAGATCGATCACATCATCGACAACGTCGCCAAGACGTCTGGTCAGCAGGGACAGGTGCCCTTCGTCGACCAGGAGACGGGACCGGGTGTTCCGCACATGGATTGCCAACCACTCCCCATGGGCATAGGGGACCATCCGATCATGAACGCCCTGCCAGATGGCGGTGGGCGCTTCGATCGAGCCCAGATCGAAACCCCAGTCCTTGGCAAAGGCGAGATCATCGTCTACCCATCCCTCCAAGCCATCCTGTGCCGCCTGGGCGAGCTGGCGGGCGACCACGTCGGCGATCTCACCGGTCAGCCAGGCTCGATCGACCTCCGAGACGAGCCCACCGAAGGCATCGGCCACCATTTCGGCGGTCACACCCGAGAATTGCGTCAACTGATCGGCCAAATATGGCCGCAGCTCGTCCTCCCCCTCCAGAGTCTTGGTGAACTCGGATACGTTCTCCTCTGCCATGCCATCCAGCCAGTCCAGCCCTGGAGCGTCGAACGGCGCCACCCCGGCGAGGCTGATCGCTGCACGGCACCGGTCGGGCAACAAAGCGGCGGCGGCCAGGGCATGGGGACCGCCACCGGAGTGGCCGATGGTGATGAATTCCTCGATGTCGAGAGCATCCATCACCGCGGCGACGTCGCTGGCGGCGTCGGCGACCACCCTTCCCGGGTTGGGGGTGGATCCCGAGTAGCCGGGTCGGGCGTAGGTGACCAGCCTGAGCCCCCGTTGTTCGCATATCCGGCCGAGTGCGTCCCAACGAACCGGAGGTGCGGGTGTGCCGGGCTGATAGAGCAAAACCGGCCCACCGGCGGCACCATCGAGCCAGACGTTGAGGTTACGGCCGTCGACCGGGGCTACGAGATCGGGTGGAGCGGGAATCAGGGAATCCTAGAGGCGAGCCATCGACGCGAGACTGCCGGCGTAACTCGAGGGCGCATCAGTGTGACCGGTCGAGCCATCCCATCGCCAGTTCGGTGGCAATCTCCACAGCTCGATCCGGAGCAATGCCGCTACCGAGGAGAGTTCCCCTGAAACCGGGGTTCACCAACACCGAAAGGACCGACATGGTCTCCGGCTCCGAGGCCCGTTCCCCCAGGGCCTTGAGCATCATCCGGCCGGCGTTTTCCTCCCACCATCTCTCGTATCGCTTCAGAACCGGATGATCGGGGCTCTTAGCATAGATCCGGTAGGCGAATTCGCTTCGCTCGTAGAGGCCGAAGAGCTCCAGCACCAGTTGTGCCACCCTGGCTTCGAGAGGGCCATCGGCCGAGATCGCATCAGGGGATGGAGCCACCAGATCCACCAGCCACCCTTGGACCACCGCCTCGGCCAGCTCGTCGGGGGTCGGATAGTGATAGAGAACGGTCCCGGGAGCGACATCTGCCCGCCTGGCCACCGACTGCATCGAGGTCTCGGTGATTCCGTTGTCTGCATACTCGAGGGTGGCCGCGTCGAGGATCCTCCGTCTGGTCCTGTCCACCGAAGCTTGACGTTTTCCCAGCCGGTACGGGCGTTTTCCTGCCATGTCAATATTTTAGTTGCATACTGTAACTAAATAAAGTAAATTCGGTGGCGTCGACCAGATCCCCGCTCGCGGGGCGATTGGAGGATGAATGACAACGGCAGAAAGAACCATCGGAGCTTCCGCAACGACCGACCGGACAATCGCGACAGTTCGCTCCTGGACCCTGATCGCCCTGGTCACTTTTCTCGTCTCGCTGGCGCTCTGGATCGGGTTTCTCACCGTCGGAGGCGTCTTCTTCACTCTTTCCGACGGCATCGCCCTGTTCATGGCCGGCTCGATGATCCCGGTGATGATCGGGTACGACACACTGTTGCGGCCTTCCGCCGGGCGGCTCTCCCGCACCGCCAGGTGGATCGGGCTCGCCGGAATGGCGATAGCCAGTGCCGGGAGCATTGTCCTCCTCGCCGGTGACGTGGCCCACGATTTCGTACCGGCCGGTGGCGGCCTGGGAATGCAGTTCCTGGGATTTGGCCTCGAAGGTGTCTGGTTCCTCATGTTGGGCGCGATGGTCTCCCGCGGCGGCTTGCTCTCCAAGCGCGTCTCCCGGGTGGCTTACCTCGCCGGTGCCGGCTTCGCCCTCGGCGTGCTCGGATCCCCGCTCGGGCCCGACCACCCCATCGTCGCCATCGGGGGGCTGGCGTCCCTTGTCGGGTTCGTGCTCTGGGCGATCTGGACCCGAGCCGAGCTGGAGTCCTGAGGAAACGAGATGGTCGGCGCCGCGGCCTACAACCTCATGTACCGGTGGTGGGCACCCTGGGACTCGGTCGGTGTCCGCAAGGATCTGCTCGATCTGCTCGCCCGCGGCGATGTCGATCCGTCTCGGTACCCGAGGGCAATCGATCTGGGGTGCGGCACCGGCGCAAATGTCGTCCATCTCGCGTCGGTCGGTTTCGAAGCATGGGGCATCGACTTCTCCGAGG
>JBFHXF010000164.1:0-3849 GCA_041599115.1 Acidimicrobiia bacterium | reverse complement strand
TCGGTCGACGAATGATGCCAGACGACCCGAACCGCGTCCGGAAGCCGGGCGACGCCAAACGTGCCGGGTGGGGCACTGCAGCCCAGCTCGGCACAGGCACCGGGCGAGTAGGTGACTGTGCCGTCGGAAACGGAGACCGCGGTCATCGTCTGGCCCGGACCCAGGGGAATGTCCCGATAGGCGCCGGAGAAACTTCCCGAAAACTTGAAGGTGATTCGCTCGGTCACCGCCAGTGAGCCGTCGTCTCTGACCACAACACCCACATCGGCATCGGTCAGCCAGAACGATTTGGCCGAGGCCGTGCCCGCCGGAATCAGCACCAGGAGGGCGACAACGACGAGCCTGGTTAGCCCTTTCAAGTCAGAATTCGACCGAGGGGGCCTGCTCTGCTTCCTCACCGCCCTCGAAGAACTCCTTCGCCTTGAACCCGGTTGCCGCAGCCACCAGGTTGGTCGGGACCTGCTGCACCTTGTTGTTGTAGGTGAGGACGGTGTCGTTGTAGATCTGACGGGACACCGCGATCTTGTTCTCGGTCTCGGCGAGCTCGTTCTGGAGGTTCTGGAAATTGTCCGAGGCGCGGAGCTCGGGGTAGGCCTCGGCCACGGCGAACAACTGACGCAGAGCCGAAGTCAGGAAGTTCTCCGCCTGGGCCTGTTCCGCGGGCCCACTGGCACTCTGCGCCGCGCTGCGCGCCTGTGTCACCCGCTCGAAGGTCTCCCGCTCGTGGGTGGCATATCCCTTCACCGTCTCGACGAGGTTGGGAATCAGGTCGTACCGGCGTTTCAGCTGCACCTCGACCTGGCCCCAGGCGTTTTCCACCCGGTTCCGGTCCCTCACCAAACCGTTGTAGATACCGACGAAGAAGAGGGCGAGCAGCACGATGGCCGCGAGAGCGATGATCCAAGGCATGTGCTTCATTGTATTGGCCACAAATCCCCCCGAGTGCACCGGCGGCTAGTTTCGGCTCAATCGGAAACGGAGTGCTCCAGCAATGACCACAGAACCCAGGTTCGCAACCGGAATCCTGTGTTTCGACGGGAGGATCCAGACACCCGTCATCGAACATCTCCGTTCCCGTTTCCAGGCGCCTCATGTCGATCACATCACCCGGCCTGGCGCCGTCCGACTCCTGTCGGGACAGCTCGACCACCTCACCGAGGACCTCCTCGCCGATGTTGCGTTCTCGCTCGATCGTCACCGGTCGACCCAGATCGCGGTGGTGGCCCATCATGATTGTGCGGGAAACCCAGAGACCGACACTCGCCAGAAGGGCCAGCTCCGGGAGGCAGAACGATTGCTAACCGCTCGCTTCGCATCTGCAGAGGTGATCGCTCTGTTTTTCGATCCGGCACTCGGATTCGAACGGATCACATGAGTTGCGTCTAGCGCTTCGGGGGTGCTCCCAGGGCGTCCACGGCCGACTCCCAGACGTCAGGCAGGGCTGCGCCGGGGCGGGACATGAGCCGCAGGTAAATATCGGAGGCTGTCCCGGAAGCCTTCAACTCGGCAGGACCGGGGCCAAAGACCCACCTGCGGCCGAGGTCGGTCGCCTCCACCTCCAGAGGGGGAACCGGGTCCAACCGGGGCAGCCACATGTCGGCAAACTCATCGAGAGCCGTCACCGCCACGTGATCAGGAAGAGGATCGGGTGCGGAGATGGCCTGCTGGGCATCCCAACGGTGGATTCCCGTCTCCACCACCATCCGACGCTCCCAGAAACCAATGGTGTGGTCCAAACCGAAGGCCCAGACCTGAGCCGATGGGTCGGCTTCTCTCAGGGCTTGGAGCATCTCGGCGAGAGTCGCCCGAAACCATTCCAGAGGGCCCATTCCCTCCGGGAGCCTTGGCGCCGAAATCCTCTCCTGGGGAAGGGTCTGGCATATGAGAGTCGTCCGGCCAAGTATCGACGCCGTATGACTGACCAGGTCGAATAAGCGCCAACCCGGATACTGGGGCACGGCTCGCTCGGGGTCCTCGGCGGCGAATCCGAGCAGACGCCGCCCTTCTGATTCGATGACCTCGAGGTTCTCAGCCGAGTGCACGAGCCATCGCCTCCCCGATGTCGGAAGGGGTTTCCGCGATGACGATCCCGGCATCCCGGAAAGCCGAGATCTTGGCCCCCGCAGTGCCCCTGCCCCCGGAGACTATGGCCCCGGCGTGGCCCATTCGCTTGCCTGCCGGAGCGGTGGTCCCTGCAATAAACCCCGCCACAGGTTTGGTCATCTCGGTGGCGACGAACTCGGCAGCCTCCTCCTCGGCGGTTCCACCGATCTCACCGATCATCACAACGCCTTCGGTCTCGTCGTCCGCTTGAAACAGACGAAGGATTTCCACGAAGTCGGTCCCGTTGACCGGATCGCCACCGATGCCGACGGCCGTGGTCTGACCCAGCCCGAGTTGGGTCACCTGATGAACGGCTTCGTAGGTGAGGGTTCCCGATCTCGACACGACACCGATCTTTCCGCGCTTATGGATATAGCCGGGCATGATCCCGATCTTGCATTCGCCCGGTGTGATGACCCCCGGACAGTTAGGCCCGACCAGACGGGCGGCCTTGTCGGTCAGATAGCGCTTCGCTTTGATCATGTCCGCCACCGGGATGCCCTCGGTGATGGCCACCACGAGACCCAGTCCGGCTGCCGCAGCTTCCATGATGGCGTCAGCGGCATACGCCGGCGGGACATAGATCACTGACGCATTTGCTCCGGTGGCAGACACGGCCTCTCTGACGGTGGCAAACACGGGCAACTCGACGGAATAGGTGTCGGCTCGCCCGGGGAGGCCGGAATGATCGGTTTCACCCTCGAAAGCCGCCATGGTCCCTGCTCTGGAAGGATGAACCGCGCCCACCATTCGGGTTCCATATGCAATGGCCTTGTCGGTGTGAAATCGACCCGTCTTACCCAGACCTTGCACCAGGACTTTCGTGGCTTGATTCACCAGAATGCTCATTTGGTCAGCTCCAGGATCTTCTCGGCACCATCGCGAAGACTGTCGGCAGAGACGACATCTAGTCCGGAGTCTTCGATTATCTGTTTGCCCAGCTCGACGTTGGTTCCCTCGAGACGGACGACCAGCGGCACTCCGAGACCCACATTCCTCACGGCCTGAACGATGCCCCCGGCGATCACGTCGCAACGCATGATCCCACCGAAGATGTTGACGAAGATGCCTTTGACGTTGGGATCCTTGGTGATGATCTGAAACGCTTGGGTGACCTGCTCCTCGTCGGCCCCGCCGCCGACATCGAGGAAGTTCGCCGGCTCACCGCCCACATGCTTGATCGTGTCCATCGTCGCCATGGCCAGACCTGCGCCGTTGACCAGGCATCCGATCGTGCCGTCGAGTTTGATGTAGTTGAGCCCGGCATCTTTGGCGGCCACCTCAGCCGGATCTTCTTCGGTCTCATCACGCATCTGGGCGATGTCGGGGTGGCGAAAGAGGGCGTTGTCGTCGAACGCCATCTTGGCGTCGAGAGCCATCACGGTCCCGTCGGTCGTTATGACCAAAGGGTTGATCTCGATCAGATCGGTGTCGAGCTCGGTTGCCGCCGCACTGAGAGCCCTCACGAACCTGGCGAGATTCCGTGCAGCATCGCCGGTAACCGCGAGGCCATAGGCGAGTTCGTTCGCCTGGAAATCGGCCAGCCCGATAGCCGGATCGATCTCTTCTCTCAGAATCTTTTCCGGGGAATCCTTGGCCACTTGTTCGATCTCCATCCCCCCTTCTGTCGAGGCCACCACAATGTTGCGACCGGCCTCTCGGTCGAGAAGGACCGCCAGATAGAGCTCGCGGGAGATGTCGACGCCCTGTTCAACGTAGAGACGGTTGACCACCTTGCCCTCGGGG
>JBFHXF010000163.1:0-3894 GCA_041599115.1 Acidimicrobiia bacterium | reverse complement strand
CGGGAGGCTGGGATGGGGGCAGCCAGTCCTGCGGGGTGAACGACTTCTTCATTGCTGCCGGAGATTCGCTCGTCATTCCCAGTGGCGGCGGTTTCGCCTTGAACGGGTTGGGCGACGGCCAGGGGGAGATCGCAGGTGGCGTCATCATCAACAACGGGAGCTTCGATTTCGGCTTTCGAGAGGTTCTGGTAAGACAGGGTGGAAACCTGACGAACAACTATCTGGCCCGGGGCGGAGACCTGACAATCATCGAAGGATCCACAGCGGACAACTATGCGTCATATCGGGGCGATCACATGTTCATCGCTCCCGGCGCCGGGTTCACCAATCGTTGTGGATACACGGAGTTCGCCCTTACCGGGGGTTCGGGGAGCTATTTGGACTGAAGTGAGCAGGTCGTCAACGAGGAATGCGTGGTGACCACGACCACGACGATGCCAGCCACGACGACGACGCTCGCTCCGGCTCCGCCGAGCACAACCGCGCCGACGACCACTGTGGTCGAGGTTGCGGCTGCCGAGGAGACGTTGCCCTTCACAGGCCCGGAAGATGCCTATCGGGAATACGGTCTGGCGGGAATGCTCCTTGTGGCGGCGGGTGTGGCGATCCTGTTGGCGGTTGGGGTCTGGACGAGGTCCGCCCGAGACGAGTGACAGAGTGTCGGATGGTTTCGGCCCGCCCGCGCGGGCCGAAACCACAACCCGGCCCTTCCGGGGCGAAGTAACCGCGGCATCACCGTTGCTAGCGTGGCGACGATGGGCACCACCCCGGAATTGTTGGAACGGTTGGGGTCGAACCGCAGGCTGTGGTCACCCTGGACCCATCGTTGGGAGTCCCTGATAGCGGTCTCCCCGTGACGTCATGATCGAGGTCGGCGACCTCTCCATGGGATCATCTCGTCGACGAGTCGACGTCGGCTTCCGGGTGGCACTGTCACCTTTCTGTTCACCGATGTCGAGGGCTCGACCAGGCTGCTCCTCGAGCATGGCGATGCCTACGTTGGGATGCTTGGCGAGCATCGCCACATCCTGAGGCAGGCTTTCGGGGCCCATGGCGGAGTCGAGGTGGACACTCAGGGCGACTCGTTTTTCTTTGCCTTCCCCAGCGCCAACGACGCCATAGCTGCGGCGGCGCAGGCTCAAGCCGCTCTCCAGGATGGCCCGCTGCGGGTGCGGATGGGTCTCCACACCGGTGAGGCGATGGTTACGGCGGAGGGTTATGTGGGTGTCGAGGTTCACCGGGCAGCCCGCATCGCCGGCGCCGGACACGGTGGACAGGTGGTTTTCTCGGAGACGACACGGCGGCTTCTTCCCGATGACTTGTCCGTTCGCGATCTGGGGCTGCACCGGCTCAAGGATCTGATCGGAGCCGAACACCTCTACCAGCTCGGTGAGGAGAACTTCCCCGCGTTGAGGACGATCGACGCCACCAATCTGCCGAATGCCGCCAACCGGCTCATCGGGAGGGATCGGGAGGTCGAGGAGCTGGTGTCCGTTCTCACCGGCGACACCCGTCTTCTGACGATCACCGGGCCCGGTGGCACCGGAAAGACACGTCTTTCGCTCCAGGTGGCGGCCGAGCTGGTCGGCAGCTTCAAAGACGGTGTGTTCTGGGTGCCCCTGGCCGGCCTGTCCGATCCCGACCTTCTGGCATCGGAGATCGCCAAGACGATCGGGGCCCCCGACGACCTCACCGGCTACCTTCGCGGGAAGGCGATGCTGATCGTGCTCGACAACTTCGAGCATCTCCTCGACGCGGCGCCGGCCCTGAGCGCCCTCCTCACCGCGACACGCCAGCTCCGGGTGCTGGTCACCAGCCGCGCCCCGCTTCATCTGGCCGGCGAGCGGGACTTTCGGCTGGATCCGCTGTCCATGAGCGACGCCGCCGCCCTCTTCGTGGAACGGGCCGGCGCCGTCGGGCGAAGTTTGAAACCCGATTCGACGGTCGAGTCGATCTGTCGCCGCCTCGACGGGCTGCCACTCGCCGTCGAGCTCGCCGCCGCACGCACCAGGGTCCTCTCGCCAGAGGCTCTGCGGGAGCGTCTCGACTCCGTGCTCCCGCTCCTCACCGGTGGGCCCAGTGACGCTCCGCAACGGCAACGCACCCTGAGAGCGACAATCGAGTGGAGCTACGACCTGCTCGACGCTCCCGGCCGGGAACTCCTGGCGCGTGTCGCAGTCTTCGTTGGGGGATTCCCTATCGCAGGTGCGGAGGAGGTCTGCGGGGCCGATCTCGACGGTCTCGAGAGACTCGTCGACTCGAGTCTCCTCAAGACGGTCGGCGATGACCGTTTCCTGATGTTGGAGACGATCCGCGACTACGCGTTGGAACGTCTCGAAGCTTCGACGGAGGCGGGGTCGTTGAGAGAGCGACACGCGGCCTATTTCTCCGATCTTGCCGATCAGGCCCACCGGCACCGCTTCGATGCCGAGGCGGAGTGGTCCGAGAGGCTCGACGCCGATCACGACGATCTTCGTGCTGCCCTCGACTGGATGGCCGGCAACGATCCCGGCGGTGCCATCGCCACGGCGGGGGCGCTCGGCTGGTTTTGGTTCAGTCACGGACATCTGATCGAAGGCAAACAGCGACTGGCGGAGGCGCTGACCTTCCCCGGCGGGGCTGACGCTGCCAGGGCTCGGGCGCTGTCCGCATCAGGTGCGCTGACGGCGCGCTGCGGGGAAACCGAGGATGGGCTTGCCCTACTCACGGCGGCCATCTCCCTGTGGCGGGAACTCGGCGATGGGACGGAGCTGGCCTCGGCATTGTGTGATCTCGGCTGGCTCTTCGTCTACGACACCGGAGACTTCCCAGCCGCCCTCGACTCCTTCGAGCAGAGTCTCGACCTCAGCCGGGACCTCGCCGACCCCGGCGGCGAGACCCGTGCTCTGGTCGGGGTGTGCCAGTCGCTGGTGGCATTGGGTGAGGTCGAGCGAGCCGAATCGATGTCACGAGACCTCCTGGCACGATCCGGTGACGACCCGCGCACCGAGCATTTCGCCCACCACTTCCTCGCCGACTGTGCCCTGATGCGGGGAGATGTGGGTGAGGCCGAACGTCGTTACGAGGAGAGCCTGCGGGCGGCGCTGGCCATCGGCGACGTACTCGAGTCGAGCTTCGAGGTCCAGGGAGTGGCAATGGCCTCATCCGCCCGCGACCCGGAACGGGCGCTGCGTCTGGCCGGAGCGGTGGAGGCGTTGTGGGAATCCCTCGGCACATCGTTTTCTGTCGCCTTCTGGGACGACCTCCTCGACAGGTACATCGGGGCAGCCTGGGCAGGGGTCGGCTCCCGGGCCGAGGAGGCCTGGGCTGAGGGCCGGGCCATGGCTTTCGACGACGCGGTCACAATGGCTCTCGGTGCTGGCGGCGCCTCGGCCTTGGCTCAGACCAACCGAGCCATTTGATCAGCGCCGGGCTGACCCCGCTCAGGGATAGGCTTTGGATAGATGTTGGATAGGCGCCGTTCGACGGGGGGCACTGGGTCAGCTGGTTGGTGATCTCGTGGTTTGCGAGACCGTCAGCTACGAGTAGGAGGAGCTCTACCTCTCTTTCAGTCAGCTGTTCTCCCCACCCGGTCGGGGCAGAGCGAATCGGTTTTGACCTAGCGTCAGTTTCATGGATCTGCTCTCGAAGAGTCATGGAGTCTGTCGGCTGATGCAATGACGGGCGTCACCAATCTCGGCAACAATCTACGCCGGCTTCCGGCAAAGGGGCGCGCGGTCCAACCGGCCGGGCCGCCCAAATCCCCAGAAATGGTTGACCTCGTCCCGCCACCGCACGCCAGTTCCTACTCAAGGTGACGCGCTAGGAAACTCGGCCGGGTCGATCGCTAGGGTCGCAGTATGGCAACAGATGGTCGACGATTGGCTGCGATCGTGGTCGCCGATGTCGAAGGCT
>JBFHXF010000162.1:0-3915 GCA_041599115.1 Acidimicrobiia bacterium | reverse complement strand
GCGACGAGACGCACCAGCGATTCGACTATGAGCACCCACCCCACCCCGGCGAAGCGACGTCTACCGGCAAGAACTCCTTTTCCGAAGGCGAGCAGGGAGTACCCCACCATGAGCAGGACGATCTGGGGCACGTAGTGCCAATCCCCGGCAAAGAAGCGATCGAGGGTCAGCCAGACGAACCCACCACCTGTCACGGAGCCGGCCAGTGCCATGGCGGCGGCAGGACGGAAATCACGGGGTATCGCCCGGCGCCCTGACGCCACCTCACGGGTCACATACTGCTCAACCGGGATCAGGAGGATGGTGGCGAGGATGAAAAAGGTGGTCCACAGCACCCCCACCGGGGCAAATACCTCCGGGCCGAGCGCCCTCCCGCCGTAGACCTGGAAAACATAGGCGCCGACGGCGCCCACCAGGCTCCCCAGAACCATGAAGGTGGTCCCCGGAGCGCGAAAACCTCTCCGTTCGGTGACCACGACCGGTGAACTCACCGGGCGCCGGCCCCGGTGAGAACCGTCCAGACGCTCTTGCCGAGGATGCGGAGATCCATCACCGGCGACATGTGCTTGATGTAGTAGAGGTCATAGGTCAGCTTTTCGATCGTCTCTGCCTGATCATCGGCATACCCGTAGTTGACCTGAGCCCAACCCGTCATCCCCGGCCGAACCAGGTGACGGTGGTCGTAGAAGGGGATCTGCGTTCGAAAATGCTCCACGAAGGGAACCTGCTCGGCGCGGGGGCCGACGAGACTCATCTCACCTTTGAGGACATTCCAAAGCTGGGGTATCTCGTCGAGTCTCGACTTGCGAAGAAACTTCCCACCCCGGATAAGCCGATCATCGTCATGGGCGGCGAACCTGGGCCCTTGGTCCTCGGCGTCAGCCGACATGGTCCGGAACTTGTACATAGTGAAATGCCGGCCATTCAGACCGACGCGTTCCTGTCGGAACACCGCGGGGCCCGGGGATACCAGTTTCACATAGACCCCAACCAGGGCACCGACAACAAGCCACAGCGGTGCAGTCACAAAGGAGAAGACCGTGTCGAACATCCGCTTGCCGGGAAGCCAGGGAGCCACCTCCAAGAGGGGAGCCGAGATCTCCCAACCCTCGGAGAGGTGGACCAGCGGCACCCGCCCGGTGTGGTCCTCGTATGTAGAGGTGAAAGGTCGAACCCGATAGCCGGCAAAATCACACGATGAGAGGAACTGGGCGATCCGGTCCGAGAGGACGGCACGAAGGTCCACAGCCAGGGTGACACCACGATCTGGCATCTCGAGTGTTCCATCGAAATCCGGAGTCAACACCCACACGACGTCGGCGTGGTCCGCCCCGGCCAGGTCTTCGGCCAACTCCTTTTCGCCGGTGATGACCCCGAGTCTCTCGGTCCAGGGACGGCGGCGTCGCACCACCCGATGAGCAGTGCCGAGGGCGGTCCACATCAATCCCGTCTCGATGAGGAACAGCCGTGAGAAATAGACCTCGCGGAAGAGAACCAGGCCGACTGCGGTCAGAGAGGCAGTGCCAAAGAGGATGGCGAACATCCTCCCGTAACTGGGACGAGGCACACCGGGGCCGGACATCTGGGCGGTCATCATGCTCATCAGGATCAGCGATCCGGCCATGAATCCGAGCACCGGCGCTACGTCGCCGGGCGTGTCGGCACGCCAGGGAAGAGGCGTCCCGAATACCATTTCGGAAGCAAAGAGCCATGCCACAAACAGCGCTGCGAGATCTGTGGCTCCAACCGAGACCAGGAATCTGGTTCGCATAGGGCGATGCTACGTAAGTCGACCCGCTCTACGAAGTCTTGGAGACAGCCCTGGCGATCTCGACCAGCGTCCGGACGCCATATCCGGACGCTCCCTTGACCTGCTCACCCGACATCTCCCTGCGACGCGCCGGCCCCGCAATGTCGAGATGCGCCCATGACCCATCACCCGCGTAGTTGGAGAGGAACAACGCGGCAGCTATCGCCCCGCCGTAGCGGCTGCCCGTGCTGTTCTTGATGTCAGCGACCTCTGATTCGAGACTCTTGCGATAGGGCTCGAACAACGGCAGCTGCCAGAGTTCCTCCCCGGCCCGGGAGGCGGCGTCGAGAGCCGTTGCGGCGACTTCAGGACTGGAGGCGAACAACGCAGCGATCTCGTCGCCAAGGGCAACATGTGCCGAAGCCGTCAACGTTGCGACGTCGATGGTCAGGTCAGGCTCGAACCCGGCCACGACACCGAGACCGTCTGCCAATATCAAGCGACCCTCGGCGTCGGTGTTCAGCACCTCGATGGACGGTCCGGCTACGGGCCGGAGCACGTCACCCGGCCGGGTGGCGTTACCGCCGATGACATTGTCGGTGATAGGTATCACCGCGGTCACCCGAACCGGAATCCCCAGCCGGGCGATGGCGATCGTCGCCGCGGCGACGGCCGCCGCACCGGCCATGTCGTCTTTCATCTCCTCCATCGATTTCGCCGGCTTGATGGAAAGCCCGCCGGCGTCGAAGGTGATGCCCTTCCCGACCAGTCCAAGGTGAGAAATGCCCTCATCGGGCTCGTAACGCAAGATGACAAGACGTGGTGGTCTTCTCGATCCCGCCGCCACACCCACGAGGGCCCCCAGCGATTCGTCCGCAATCCGGGACTCGTCCCAGATCTCAATGGACACATCGGCCGAAGTGGCCGCGGATTCGATGGCCTCGCTGAACTCGACCGGCGACATGTCGCCGGCGGGAGTGTTGACCCAGTCCCGGGCAAGGTTGGTGGCCTCTGCAGCAGGCACCGCTGCATCTATGTCCGCTTGATCGGCGTCAACCATTTCGACAACATCCGGCCGGCGACTGTTGTCGTCTGACTTGTACCGGCGGAAGACATACCCTCCGAGGATGGCTCCTTCAACGGCTGCCCGGGTCGCGCCCTCAACCGGAATTGGGCAGAAATAGCACACCACCCGGTCGGTCTTGGCAGCTCGTATCGCCTCCCCCATAGCCGATCGAATCTGGGCATAGGAGACTTCCTCACCGAGGCCTATGGCGAGGACCGCGGTGGCCAGCGCGTGCGGAACCGTGATCTTCTGTCCAACCGCGCCTTCGAACCCGGCCGCCTCCAGGACTGAAGAATCGAGTTGATCCACGATCTCCTCCGACCCGGGCGCAGCCACCAGCCCAGCCATGAGACCCACCACGAGGGTGGCGCCTTCCAGTTCGACATCTCTTTCAACCGCCGTTATCTCCACATTCGCTCCTTCAAGTGCCAAAAGGGCCAAGGCCGGCCACGAGAACTCTGCCCAGAAAGACGCCCCCAAGCGTGGTGAGTACAGCTAGATATGACAAACCGGTGGCTGCCATGACTCCGGCGTAGGCCGGATAGCGCAAGGCCCCGAGGACACCCCCCATCAGGAGGACGGACGTTGCCATCAGGACCCAGTACACCACCACGACCCCACCCTCGGGAAGCCCGAGCAGAGCGAGCACGAAGGCGTCCGACAACAAGCCAAAGATGCCCGTGAGGGCGAGGAATCGCAGCGCAGAACGGGGAAGGCGGGGATCGATCAAATACCAATGGCCGAGAAGCATCTCACCGGTCACTCCTCCTAGCGCCAGCGTCGCGGACAGCGCTGGCCCCACACCGCCGATCCTCGAGGCCTCAACCAGAAGCATTGACCCAGCCAGAAGATGCATCGCACCCGAAAACGGGCGGTTGCGGGCCCACACACCGCCCAACAGAAGGCCCGCAATTCCGACCCTCCCCCACCAAGCACTTTGTCCCAACGCTCCGGCAATGCTGACTAGTGCCGCTAAACCCGCTGTCATCCAACTGAAGCCACTTCCGACCATGCGGCGCAGCGCGACCCCGCCTGACACAAATGCCAGGCCCGCACCCCAGCTAAGAAGGAGGAACTGCGCTTCAGCAACGGTCGTGGG
>JBFHXF010000161.1:0-3939 GCA_041599115.1 Acidimicrobiia bacterium | reverse complement strand
GCGACTCGGAATCGCTCTATTTGGTCTCGAACCGCCGCCGGCCCGGCGCCACCACGGGTGGAACGCCTGCTCACGGACATTCCTGGTTCCACCAAGGCCGCTGCCACCGGGCCGAGTTGCGGGTCACTCTCGACAAGATCGACGAGGGGGACGTTTTCATCAATGGACCTCCGTACCGCCTCGGCAACCAAGGCATGGGCTTCGCGAAAAGGCATCCCCTGTTCCACCAGCCACTCGGCAAGATCGGTGGCGGCTGCCTCCGGAGATGCTGCGGCTTCCGCCATACGTTTTGTCAGGAATCGGCACGACGCCAGTAACCCGTCCAGCGCTAGGAGAGAAAGCCGTGCATTGTCCACCGTGTCGAACAAGGGCTCCTTGTCCTCTTGTAGATCCTTGTTGTATGCCAGTGGCAGACCCTTGAGCGTGGCCAGGAGCCCGGCGAGATTGCCTATCAATCGTCCGCTCTTGCCGCGGACCAGTTCGGCAACGTCCGGGTTCTTCTTTTGGGGCATCATCGAAGACCCCGTGACAAATGAGTCATCGAATTCCACAAACCCGAATTCGGAAGTGGACCAGATCACCAGCTCCTCACCGATCCGGCTGAGATGCACGCCGAGCAGGGTTAGGACGAACAGGGTTTCGGCAACGAAATCCCTGTCACTAACGGCATCGAGACTGTTCTCGAAGACTGCTCCGAATCCCAGAAGATCGGCCGTCATCTCGGGATCGAGGGGTAGCGATGACCCCGCCAAGGCTCCGGCACCCAGTGGTGACACATCGACCCGGGATCTGGCGTCAGCCAGACGCTCGATGTCGCGCTGCAATGCCCACCCGTGAGCCAGCAGATGATGTGCCAAGGTCACCGGTTGCGCCTGCTGCATGTGGGTGTAGCCGGGTAGATACGCCTCTCCGGCGGCCTCGGCCTTACTCAACACCGTCCGCTGCAGCCCCCGTATGAGACCGATGATGTCGTCAATGGCCCCCCGAGTCCAGAGTCGCATATCGGCGACGATCTGATCATTGCGGGAGCGGCCGGCGTGGAGTTTGGCGCCGGCCGCACCGGCGATTTCGATGACCCGTCGTTCCACGACGGTGTGGATGTCCTCGTCGGAATCTATGAACTCGAGAATTCCCGAATCGATCTCTTTCTCGACTCGATCGAGGGCCTTGACGATCTTGTCGCGCTCGGCGGGGGTGAGGAGTCCGACCGATGCCAGCATGGTGACGTGCGCCCTCGACCCGGCGATGTCCTCTCGAAATAGACGAATGTCAAAGACCAGGCTGTCGCTGAGGGCGCGCAGCGTCTCCGCCGGGCCATCGGCAAAGCGAGCTTGCCAGAGATGACCCCTCGCCTGTCCTTCCCGCCCGGCGACGGCCGGATCGCTTTCGTCGACCATCACGAACCTCGCTTCCTGGCAAGATTGCGCAACCTGAGAGCGCTCAATTTGATGAAGCCCCCGGCGTCAGACTGGTCATAGCTCCCATCATCGTCCTCAAAGGTCGCGGTGAGCTCGTCAAACAACGAATCGCTCGACCGACGCCCGACGATGTCCACGTTGCCCTTGTAGAGCCTGACCCTCACGTCGCCATTCACCCGAGCTTGGGTGTGATCGATGGCTGCCTGGAGCATCCTTCTTTCGGGGCTCCACCAGTATCCGTTGTAGATCAAGTCGGCATAGCGGGGCATCAACTCGTCCTTGAGATGGGCCACCTCGCGGTCGAGGGTGATCGACTCAATGGCCCGATGGGATCGCAGCATGATGGTGCCGCCAGGTGTCTCGTAGGCGCCTCGCGATTTCATCCCTACGTATCTGTTCTCGACTATGTCTATCCGGCCGATGCCGTTGGCCCCGCCCAAATTGTTTAGATGGCCAAGCACCTCGGCCGGTGTCATCGATACTCCGTCGATGCCCACGATGTCACCTTCGCGGTAGGTGAGTTCTACGAACGTCGGTCGGTCGGGTGCCGCACTCGGGTCTACTGACCACCGCCACATGTCCTTTGGCGGTTCGACCCACGGATCTTCCAGCGGACCACCTTCGTAGGAAATGTGAAGCAGATTGGCATCCATCGAAAACGGTGATTCCGAGCCTCTTCTTCCCTCGATGGCGATCCCGTGAGCAGTCGCGTAAGCCAGCAGCGATTGCCGCGAGCCCAGGTCCCACTCACGCCAGGGTGCGATGATCCGAATGTCGGGGGCGAGCGCATAGGCCCCTAGCTCGAACCGGACCTGGTCGTTGCCCTTGCCTGTCGCCCCATGACTGATGGCGTCCGCTCCCGTCTTGGCAGCGATCTCAACCAACCGCTTGGCGATCAAGGGCCGCGCGATGGATGTTCCCAGCAGGTACTCGCCCTCATAGATCGCGTTGGCGCGAAACATCGGGTACACGAAGTCCCGAACAAACTCCTCCTTGAGATTCTCCACATAGACATCGCCTTCGGGGACGCCCATTTGAATCGCCTTTGCCCGTGCCGGGGCGACCTCTTCCCCTTGCCCGATGTCAGCAGTGAAAGTGATGACCTCGCACCGGTAGTTCTCCTGCAGCCATCGCAGGATGACTGAGGTATCAAGCCCGCCTGAGTAGGCGAGCACGCATTTTCCAACTCCGGTCGCGTCACCGGCCTTTTCCACGAGAACTCCAGTCTTCGATGGCGGCCAGTGTGTCGTCTCCTATCGTGGACCGTCAACCCGAGATGCCATCGTTTTCGCCTTCTTGTCACAGCCCATCCCTACTTTCAAACCATGAAAGCAAGCTCGGGTTCGAAGGAACGCCTCACCCGCTGGGAATCGCTATCCCAATGGGAACGAGCCGAACTGGGGAGGGATCTCCGCCGCCAGGGCATGTCTTATGGCGAGATCATGGAGCTCATCCCGGTGAAGAAGTCGACGCTGGCGACCTGGTGTCGGGAAGTCGTTCTGACACCGGAACAGGTCGATGCAATAAAACAGCGTCGCGCTCAACAACCTGGGATCCCGAGGGACACCCAGCGCAAGAGACACCGCCAAATCGAACTGATCCGGGCTCAGGCCGCACTGGAGGCGGAACACCTCGTGGCAGACTCCTTCTGGACGGCGGGCGTGGCCCTGTATTGGGGCGAAGGCTCGAAGGCGACAAGGCGGCTGGCCCTGGCCAACTCCGACCCAGCCATACTCCGCTTGTTCAAAGGATGGAGTGAACGGTATCTGCCACCGAATACAGGGTGGCGGGCGAGGCTGAATCTCCACGCTGACAACGACGAGCCACGCGCTCGCGCATGGTGGTCAGAGCAGTTGGATGTCCCCTTGGAAGATTTCACCAAGTCATACCTGAAACCGGATGGGACTGGACACCGGAAGAATCATCTGCCTCACGGTGTGTGCACCCTCGTCAAACGGCGGAGCACCAACGCTCTCGAGTCGACCACGGCATGGATCGAGTTCCTACAGAAAAGATTCGGGAATTACGATCACGGCGGGCCGCTAGCTCAACTGGCTAGAGCATCTGACTCTTAATCAGAGGGTTCCGGGTTCGAGTCCCGGGCGGCCTACGGGAACCCGCCGAGGCAGCCCACCTGCTCTCACAGCGTGCGACAATAGGCACACGCGGGTGTGGCGGAATTGGCAGACGCGCAGGGTTTAGGACCCTGTGGGAGAGATCCCGTGGAGGTTCAAGTCCTCTCGCCCGCACCGACAAATCCTGCTTCTTGGGAGCCTCACAACCCCAGTTCCGTGGCCAGGGCCCTCAGGGCTCGAGCCCGATGTGAGAACCGGTTCTTCTCCATATCGGTCATCTCGGCGAGAGTCCTCCCTCCGACCTCGAACACCGGGTCGTAGCCGAATCCCCCACTCCCCCTGGGCGAGTTGATGATGATCCCGTCGACCGATCCCTCGGCGGTGATGATGAGGCCATCGGGCATCGCCAGCGCAACAACCGTCCGGAAGCGAGCCTCCCGGGCAGT
>JBFHXF010000160.1:0-3970 GCA_041599115.1 Acidimicrobiia bacterium | reverse complement strand
TTCCGTCACATGTTCCGTTGCGGCGGGATGGCCGGCCGATCACCGAACCAGCAGTCGACCGGACCCTGACCACCCGTGTCATCCTCGACGAGGAGGAGGAACTGCTCGCCCGGGCCCAACATCGCTCCGAACGCCGGACTTCAAGACCTCGGGAGATCCATTTCGTCGAGCGTCTATCCCCAGGCCAACAGGAAGCAGTTGCCGCCGTTGTCGGCGATGGCGGGCTCGAGTTGATCGTCGGGCCTGCTGGTGCAGGGAAGACAACCATGTTGGCCAAAGCAAGAACGAATCTCGCTCTCTATGACCGTCCGACGTTCGGTGTGGCACCAACCGCGGCGGCAGCTGAGGTGCTGGCCACCGAAACCCACATGCCTGCTGACACGTTGGACAAGCTGCTGGTCGAACACTCCCATCCCACACGGCCACCAGACCCGGCTTTCGACCTGGCCCCTGGGACGACGGTGGTCGTCGACGAGGCCGCCACCGCCTCCACCCCGAAACTCGCCGAACTGTTCCGCCTCGCCGACGAAAAAGACTGGCGGCTGATCCTGGTTGGTGATCCCCGTCAGTTCACTGCGGTAGGCAGGGGAGGCATGTTCGCCCATCTCGTCGACTCCTATGGAGCGGTCGAACTGGACCAGGTACACCGTTTCCAACACGGCTGGGAACGCCAAGCCAGCCTCCGGCTCCGCACCGGCGATCCAGCAGCTCTGGTCGAATACGACAGGCGGGGTCGTATCCACGGCGGCACCCAGACCACCATCGAAACAGAACTGATCGACGCCTGGAAGACAGCACGCGGACAGGGTCAGAGTGTGGCGTTGATGGCCAACACCACCGACACCGTGGCTCAACTCAACCAGCTAGCCCAACAGACCCGGATCGTTAGCGGCGAACTCGACATCTACGCCCCCGGGTGGAAGGCCGGCGGCACGCTGATGTTCGTCGGCGACGAGGTGGTCACCCGCCGCAACCACCGGCAACTACGCACCGACCAAGATCTCATGGTGAAAAACCGCGACAACTGGACTATCACCGACATCCACCTAGACCGCAGCATCGCTGTCAAAGGCTCTACCGGGAGCATCCACCTCCCGGAGGAGTATGTGACCGGTCACGTCGAGTTGGGTTACGCCCAGACCAGCCACGCCAGCCAAGGCCGCACCGTCGACGTCAGCCTTCTCCTCGTGGACAGCCCGACCGACAGTCGAGGCGTCTATACGCCCATGACCAGAGGCCGAGAATCCAACCACGCCTACGTGGTCACCGAAGACAACCAGACCGCCCTCGGCACACTGGCCCTAGCTCTGGCTCGGGACTGGATCGACCAACCTGCCCACGCACGCCGAGACCAGCTCGAACCACACCAAGAGAGACAGCGTGTCCAGGAGCCATCCGGCCTCGAATCGGAGGACGACGACCGCATGAAACAGATCCACCGGGTGCTGGAACGGGGCCGAGCCCGCCGCCGAGAACTAGAACGATCACGCTCACTCGGGCGAGGGCTATAGACGGCACAGACCCGACTCGGGACCCCTCGACCGCTGGCCGAACCTCGCCACGAAGCGTGACTTATCGAAGTGCAACGGAATGCCGGATCCCGGACGGCTCGATCTACGCTGATGAGCAGACCATTGTTGTGGGGTTGGAATGAGCCGCAAGTGGATCATCGGACTCTCAATCGTGGGTGGCGTACTGCTTGTCCTCGTCGTCATAGCCCTCTCGATCCCCGACGCCCCGCTCCAAACCGAGGACGGTATCCACACCCTTGCTCTTGGACCCATCACCGTCCAAGTCGATTCGACGGAGCCAGCAGCGGAGGACCCAGACCAATTCGTGGGTGTTCGTCATCAAGGTCCGGACTTCGACACCGCACCGTTGGGTGAAGACCTCAACCTTGTTCCCGATTCCCCCGATTTTGCCGCCTTGGAATCCGAACAGGTTGTCAGACCCGACAGGATTGTGAGGGCGGTGTATCTCGGCGATGACACTCAGGGTGTTCCGGTGTACGTTTACTCCGAAGGTTCCACCCACATCGGGAACCTGATCGCCCAACTGTTTCTCGACGAAGGAACGCTGTTCAGGTTTGGCTTCACCTACGCATGCTGCCTGCCTGGCCCGGTGCCTGAGAACTCCTTCGGGCTGGCGTCCGGTATCGATGTAACAACATCCGTTGAGACCGACGAATCGGTTCTCGTGACCGGGTGGCACGCTCTCCCAGCGGAAGTCTCCGTCGTTGCGATTCTGGTTGATGGGGTGTGGAGAGGATGGCTCACGCCTACCAGCGGGACGGCAGCATTCCGACTCAGCCTTCCCGACAAAGCCTTTCAATGGGAAACGGAAGTCGTCGAAACAGACACCGGCCCACTAGAGATCAGGACCTTGATTTCGACGATCGAGCTCGTGGCGTTTGACAGCGAAGGGAAGGAAATAGCCCGCACATAGCGGCACATATTGCTCGCTGAGATCCGCCCGGGATTGCTGTTTTGGGATGGTCGGTGAAAGATGTGCCCTTTGTCGGACATGTACCTGTAATGGCCATTCTCATGTTCGATAGGTAGTGATGGACGAGTCCGAAGCTGAGGACTTCAGGGGTCTTTTCGATCGGAACCATTCGGCCCTGCTCGCCTATTCGGTGAGACGGCTCACATCGTATGACGACGCCCTGGATGTGGTCGCTGAGGTGTTCATGGTTGCGTGGCGACGTCGAGCAGACTTGCCAGTTGATACTACGGAGCAGCGGATGTGGCTTTACGGGGTGGCGCGTCGGGTTCTCTCCAACCGACATCGGGCCGAGATACGCCTCTCCCGTCTCCATGAACGCCTCACAGGGGTGGCCCTCAAAGCGGTGCCCGATCAGACAGACGCCGACGACGTTTCTGATCTTGCTTCCGCGGTTGAAGCCCTCAACAAGCTCGGTTACAGCGACAGAGAAATACTCCTTCTCTCCCTTTGGGAAGATCTCGACACTGGCCAGATCGCCATTGTGATGGGGAGGTCCAAGTCGAACGTGTCGGTGCGGCTCCACCGTGCCAAGGCACGCCTACGCGGGGAGTTTTTTCGGCAAATGAAAGAAACAGATCCTGGTGGACATGTCATCGACAGAAGGGCACACGGGGATGTGGCCACGGAGACGACATTATGAGACACCAAGACCCAATTGATCTGATCCGAGACCGTAACCCCGTGTCTGATGCGCATCAACTGCCCGATGGACCCCATTCGGCGTCTGCCGAAGCCCTATTCGAGGAGATCATCGGAATGGAGAATCACAAGACGACACCAATCAGGCGTCCCAAATTCGGGAGGACTGCGGCACTCGTCGCAGCCTTACTAGTTGTATCAGCGGGAGCGGCGGTAGCCGCAGGAGTGTTCTCACCGGACCCTGCGGATGTAGCAACAATCGAGAAGAAAGCCGAAGAGGTCGTATCGTGGCAGTCGAGCCTTCAAACAGGAGCCGTCTGGTGCATGTACGACGTGCGCACAGGGGCGGACACTTCGGTGGTGGAATTCCCGGTGGGTGAACCGTTGACGGTGGAGGCACTGCTTGCTGAATGTGCCACCGGCAATGATGTGGTCCGAAACCTTGATGAGGTTCCAGCCCAGTTCACAATGTGCGAGGGCACCTTCACCGACCAGGAGTACGCCAACCGAATCACAAGCGACGACCGATTCAACATCATCGCTGGCGACCTATCGGCGGATCGGCCCGGATTCCCAGTCGTGCTGGCATGGGAAGCCGACTGCGCCTCGACGACCCTAGAAACCTCCGTCGCCGTGGACCTGGCACCGATGCGGTCCCTCGACCAAATCAACAAGGCCCGTGAAATCGAAATCGGCCTGAAAGCGTCAGCAATCAACACCTGTCTCACCAGATCCGGAGCCGACACCATGGCCCGCAATGCCCGAGCAGACCTCGGAGAGTCGTGGCTGCTCGTTGACTACAACCTCAACGGACCGGTCTCCTGCT
>JBFHXF010000159.1:0-3991 GCA_041599115.1 Acidimicrobiia bacterium | reverse complement strand
TTCCATTCTTCGTGGAGCTGATCGAGACTGACACCGTAGGTTTTCGCCGGTCGGCTATCCAACACAGCCTCCCGTTCCAGCCGCCACCGCTCCCGTATCGTCGGCTCCCGTCCCAGACCCTCACGGAACCGGTCGAGTTTCTGTTCGAGACGGCGTTCCACGTCGCTGGTCCGCCGGGAGAACTCCGCCAGGACCGTCTTGGGGATGCCGGCGATCTCGGCGATCCCATGCTCCGGGCTCTCCCACACGACACCAAGACGCCGAGTCAACTCCGAACGCAGACCAGCGTGGTAAACGGCGGACAAGGTCCGCTGGTCGACCATCATCGCCCTCGCATCGAGAGCCAGCCATCGGCCGTCCGGTGCAGGGACCCGGTTGGCGATCACCGCATGAGTGTGAAGCTGGGGATCCAGCCGACGAGAGGTGTGCTGACGGAACAAGCCCACTACCAGCCCTCCGGCGTCGACATGCATGATGTGGCCGTGTTGCCGCAACCGCGTGTGCGCGTGATCTTCGATCCATCCCAACACTGACTCCACCGCAATGTCATGCGCATCGGTCACCTGTTGTCGCACCCGGGCAGCGCCAACCGCGAAGAGAATCGAAACCGACTTGGGAGCGGAGAAGGTGGCGTCATACCCCCTTACCGAACCCTCACCGAACCGGCGGCCCAAATCCACACCCGTGGTCGGGTCCTGACCGGCCATCACCACCAGAAACGCCTCTGGGTCGACGTTGTCGTGAAGGTCGAGACGGTCGGTCGCCTGGCCCCACCACCGGCCCGGTGGCTCCCCACCATCGAGGTAATAGGAAGGGAGCCGATCCGCGTAATACCGCCCAGCGTCGGCTCCCTTCAACGCGTTCACCCGAACCGTCATGGCCTGCCAGCCACCCTTTCGAAACCGTTTCGAACGCAGTTGTGCAATCGTCTGTGGCTTCTTGTTCGATGAGCTGTTTTGGAGGTGGTCATAGCGCGTGGGTTTCCTCAGTCCGCTTGGAGTCGGTGTCACTGGGGGTGTTGTCTTGGTCCTGTGGGCTGATCGGGTCGATCAGTAGGGAGGGCTGGCGTGTGGCGTTCGCGGGGCCTAATGCGGAAGGCTCTGCTTGCTCGGGGTGTCGCAGCGGCCGACCGGACGGAACCTTCGGGAGATCGGTCTTGGGGTGAGAGGAGGATGTCACTTCGACCGCAGAGGAGACCAGAACACCCTTTCAATATCCTTTCGAAAACCCTGTCAGCCGGATCCCACTTGACGGTGGGGACGTTCCGGTAGCGCTTTTCTTGATAGGTTCGCAAATGCCTCTGACCAGGAGTTGGAGGGTTCTCGAAAGGGGTTTCGAAAGGGTCCCTGACACTCCGTCGAAAGGGTTCAACTAGACAATCACACGCGATGGCACCCGAAGACCAGTTGCTCACTGTCCAAGAGCTCGCCCGATACCTCGACGTGCCGGTCGGAACCCTCTACCAATGGCGATACCGACGAGAAGGACCACTCGGATTCCGAGTCGGCCGACATGTCCGATACAGGTGGCGGGACGTTCAAGACTGGATAAGCCAACAGATGGCCGACGCCCAGCGGTGACGTGACTCACGGGATCTGTACTTTGGACTCTGTCGCAGCTCGCGCCGTCATGGTGACGACCCCACGACGGCGATGAAAGAGGCGACGCACAGAGAGGAAGACATGGCACACATTCGCCGACACCCGAATTCACCCGATCGGTGGCAGGTTCGATACATCGATCCGTCAGGCAAGGAACGATCCAAGAACTTCTCCAGGAAGTCCGAGGCGGAGAAGTTCTTGCACAGCGTTGAGGCCGACAAGCTCCGTGGTGTCTGGGTCGATCCCCAGCATGGTCGGATCGCCTTCGGTGACTGGGCAGCGCAGGTGGAGGCGACGAGGTTGAACCGCCGCGCCTCCACTCGAGCCCGCGACGGCTCTTATCTGCGAAGCCTCATTCTTCCGACCTTCAACGACCGGCAGCTGGGCACGATCCAGCCCAACGAGATAAGAGAGTGGGTCGCCGATCTGGAGGACCGTGGCTATTCGCCAGCGACTATTGCAAAGGCCTACCAGATCGTGTCGCGGTGTTTTCGGGTCGCTGAGAGCGATGGGGTCATACCAAGGACACCATGCCGTGAGATCAAGCTACCCAAGAACGACCGGGACGAGAGGCGCTTCCTCTCTCCCGCCGAGGTCGAGCAGCTGGCCGCCGCGATGAAGAACCGCTATGGGTTGGTGGTGCTCACCGGGGCCTACACCGGCCTCCGTTTTGGTGAACTCGCAGCCTTACGGCTCGACGATCTAGATTTCCTTCGCCACACCGTGCGTGTCGACGAGCAGCTCAGCCGACAAGGCTCCTCGAGAATGACTCCTGGGCCCCTCAAGTCGAAGAAGGCCTACAGGACCATCGGCATCCCAGCTTTCTTGGCTGAAGATCTCGCCCAGCACCTGTTGGCGTTTCCATCCTCCACCGACTTCGTCTTCTCACACGAATCGGGTGGCCCACTCGACTATGGGCGCTTTCGACATCGTCACTGGCACCCTGCCGTGGAGATCTCGGTAGGCGAGCCCTGCACCCCGCATGATCTCCGGCACACTCACGTCGCCATGCTGATCGCCGACGGCCAGTCGCCGCGATACATCGCAGATCGGCTTGGACATAGGAGCACGCGCACAGTTCTCGACGTCTACGGGCACCTCTATGAGGACGCCGACGAGGCCGTGATGGAGGGTCTGGAGCGGCTGCGCGGCGCTGCTCAGACGGACAAACGACGGACAAATCACGGACAACAGGTGATCTCACTCGACCGCAACCAGGCCAGAAATGACGGCTGACCTGGGCCTTCTCTTCGTGGGCGTTGAGGGATTTGAACCCCCGACCCCTGCCTTGTAAGGGCAGTGCTCTAGCCAACTGAGCTAAACGCCCGGACGTCGGGATTGTACGGGCGACCAGAGAATCAGCCCACTCGACCGACTCCGGCATCCAAGAAGCCGGGTTGCTCCCAGGGTGGCTAGACCTCAATTCTCCCCAAGTGCCGCTCCAATGCCTTGTGGAAAACTGGGTCTAGTTGCCCATTCAGTTCCCTGTGGATAAGTGTCGATAGAGATATTGACAAATGCCATACGGTGACCAGTGCTGTTCCTACGCTGGCGCCAAGCGAGAGCCAAGACATGGGAAGAGGCAGAGCCATCGAACGTGAGGTCAGCGACGAGGCGATCCGTCATTATTTGGACGGTATCGGCACCTACAACCTGCTCACGGCAGATGATGAGGTGCGTCTCGCCAAGGATATCGAGAACGGACGAAAGGCCGACCGGGCCCTCGAAACTGAAAAGGACTCGGCGAAACGACGCCAACTCCATCAGATGGTGCGCGCCGGCGAAGAGGCCAGACAGACCTTCATTCGTTGCAACCTCAGGCTGGTGGTCTCAATCGCCAAACGCTACGGCCACGCCAAACTGCCGTTTCTGGATCTGGTCCAGGAAGGGAATCTCGGCTTGATACGAGCGGTCGAGAAGTTCGAGTACCGCAAGGGCTTCAAGTTCTCCACCTATGCGACCTGGTGGATTCGGCAAGCCATAACCAGGGCCATCGCCGATAAGAGCCGCACCATACGGGTACCGGTTCACATGATGGACACCATCAACCAGATGCACACGGCCGAAGGCAACCTCACCAAGCGTCTCGGTCGGCCACCCAACGACGAGGAACTAGCCGAAGAGTCGGGCTTGACAGTCGAAAAGCTGCGCGAGGCGCGCAAGGTCGCCCCCGAACCCGTTTCGATCTTCGAGCCTGTGGGTGATGAAAACGCCATGCTCGGCGATTTCATCGAGGACCTCGACGCCGCCGCACCTTTCGAGATGATCGCCTCGAAGCTCAACATCGAGAACCTCAAATACGTCCTGGAGCGACTGACCGACCGCGAACGGACCGTCATCGAAATGCGGTACGGCCTCGGCGGGCACGAGCCGGCCACACTCGACGAGGT
>JBFHXF010000158.1:0-4007 GCA_041599115.1 Acidimicrobiia bacterium | reverse complement strand
GAGCGCTCGACATCCCCTCCGATCATCGACTCGTATCTCAGGGTCATCGCCCCACAGTCTTCGCAGATGACACGTTCCAGACCGGCTGTCATGACCGTCACCGTCGTGGGATGAGTGCAGCCTTTTCTACCCAGTCGTGCCCTGTCGCCGCCTAACACGTCCGCACCTCCTGGCACGTCGCAATCAGAAACCAACCCCCAGCCTCGACGGCGCAGATGCGCTGTACAGGACCATCCCCAAATCATCGATACAGAACTAGTCACCGGTCAACTACAGGCAAGCACCGCTGGAGGGTGGCAACCTCGGCCGCACTCCCCCATCTCGGCCCCAACCGCTGTTGCCGGCCCGGCCGTGCGGTCAAACATCAGGGCGTCTCCGGCTCAAGGACACGACCTCGGCCACACCAAAAAGTGTAGATTCCACCCATCCGCGAGAGGGAGTGATCATGCCTAGTACCCGCATCGAGCGATTGGCACCGCTGACCGGTGCCGTGTCCTTCGTCCTGTTCATAGTTGCTGCCTTATTGGTGAACAACTACGACTATCTGCCGCCGGCCGCCGAGCTGAAATCGTTCTTCCAGGACGGTGCGACCCGTTTGGGAGTAGCTGCCTACCTGGGTCTGATTGCGGCGGTGTTCCTGATCTGGTTCGCCGGGAGCGTCCGTGACAGCCTGCGGGGAGCTGAAGGCAAGCAGGGGCGTCTCTCCGCGGTAGCCTTCGGGGGTGGAGTGGCTTCAGCGGCCCTGGTTGCCCTGGGCTTTGCGGTTCTCGCCGTGGCAGCAGCGAGGGCCGGTACCTCGGAGGGACTGAATGCCGACGTGGCAGCTTTTGCCTACGACATCTACGGAGCGATTCTCGGTAACGCCTTGGCGGTGACGCTGGCGGCCCTGTTCGGCGCATCCACGGTGGTGGCCTTCCGCTCGGGGGCATGGCCGTCTTGGGTGGTGTGGACAGGGGCCGTCCTTACCGTGGGGTCGATCTCCCCGATCTCCTACATCTTCATCGTCCTCGACTTGCTGTGGATTCTCATCCTTTCGGTTTTTCTCTACACCCGGGGACGGGCCGAATCCGTCATGCCAAGCTGACACAAGCGAACGTCTGCCCCGAAGCCTTGACCCGTCGAGGTCATCACGGTCCGGGAGAACCTGGCACCGTTGATGCGTCGATGTCGATGGCCCGTGGCCCCACCGTGGCCGGGGTCGCCGCACCGGACTCGACCAACGAAACCAGTTCGCGACGGGGTCCCGACTCCCAAGGGGGCGCCCCGGCGGTACATCCAGTCGTAGAACGGTGGAGAGACCGGCGCCCACAGGTCGAGGAGAGATCGGCGAGCCATCACCGCTTTCCGTCAGACGCAGGCAACGAGAGTCGGCACACCCTGGGGTCTTCCCAGAGGTCTAGGTAGACAACACCCTGGTCTTACCTACTCGAGTCGACTCGACCAGGACCATCGCAATGGTGCCTACCGCCAGCCCCCAGAGGGCAGCAGCGGCTGGAACTCCGGCGATCACTGGCGTGGAGGCCAGGGTGACGGCGGCGAGGGCCGCCCGAGATGCCACCGCCTCCCGCAACCCAGCCCGCCACGCGGCGGCGGCCAGACCCCCCACGAACAATGCCACCCCGACCGTCAGAGCCAGTGCGGCCCTGAGGCTCATCTGCTCATGAGGATGGGACACCGCCTCTTCGAATCCCACTGCGACCCCGATGACACCGGCCACCACCGCCGCATGCCAGAGAGAGAAAACGTCCCGGGCAAAACTGCCCCGCCGCGTGTCATCCTGGGCGGCCATCCGTCCCTCGAATTGAGCGTGAAGCGAACCGAAGTAGATCCACCACAGTGCGCATGCCGCCAGCACCGCCCCGGTGGTGGTCAGGGCAAACACGACATCGCGTTGCAGTTCGGAGGTGGCGACACCGGCGGCGATCAGTGATTCGCCGAGGGCAATGATGACGATCAGCCCGTGGCGCTCTGTGAAGTGGCCCGGCTCCAGCACCCAGGATCCCCTCCCGGCGACGCTCACCGTGGCCAGGTCGGCCAGGATGGCTGCCAGCCAGATCCAGGGAGTGAGACCGGCATCCACGAAGCCGCCGGCAACCACCAGAAAGATCCCGAGCAGCGACGCAACGGCGAAAGTGACAAAGGACGAGCGTTGCAGCTCATCTCCGGCGATGACCCAGCCGTGCACGCCCATTCCTATCAACCGGAGAATGGCGTAGCTGACCGCGAACCAGGCACCAGCGGTGGTGAAGGCGTCGGGCACTGCCTGGGCGAGGAAGAAGGCGATGGCGGTTGCAGCCAGGGTCAGAAGGCGGACCCAGGGGTTCTCCGTGTCGGCGAGGTTGAGAGTCCAGGTGAACTGGGTCCAGGCCCACCAGACCAGCCAGAAGACGAGTAGCGCCCTGCCCACTCCGCCCCAGGTGAGGTCGTGTAAAACCGACGAAGTCAGTTGGGTGATGGCGTAGACGAAGACCAGGTCGAAGAACAGCTCGACGAAAGTCGCACCCTGGGCCCTCTCAGCCCGGACTCGTGACACCTGTGAACCTCTCGCCGGACCAGCGACGCCACTCAGCGCCTGCGGCCCCTTCTCTTGGCGCCGCGGCCGCCACCGAACAGGATTCCGGCTCCGAGCACAAAGCCGAAGTCGTACCAGTTCCCGCTGTTGTGCACCTCATAGAGGTTCACGTTGTCGGTGAACAGTGAGATGACGAAGGTGACCGGTGCGATTATCCCGTGCCAGAGGCCACGCCAGAAGCCGGCGGTGGTGCCCCCGGCGGCGGGCACGTCGACGGCAGGGTTGACGCCGGCAGCACAGGATGTGAGCACCAAGGCAGCGAGCAAGAGAACGACGATCAGCACCATCTTTCGTTTCACATTGAGCTCCAGGTCTCTCGACGAGTCCCCGAACCTACACGAAGCGACCAATCCCGCCGGCGCCCCGCATGCGGTCTGTCACCCGAGACAGCCGACTCTTCGTCTGTCTCTTCGAGTCGAGGTTCGAGGAGGACCAAATGCAGACAAGGAAGAGAATCGTCATCGTCCTGGTCGGGGCCTTGGCCGTCGTGCTGATGGCCGTTCCCGCTCTCGCCGGAAGGGCGGTGGTGACCGGAGGAAACTTCAACACCCTTTCGGGTGGCGCCGGCACCTACGACGGGATCACCGGAAAGGCCCTGATGGTGAGAACTGCATCAGGCAAAACCATCGTCAAGGTCAACGTCTCCGGCTTGATCCCGGGTGCGACCTACGGTTCACATGTCCACAACCAGGCCTGCGCTGACGGCGGTGGGAGTCATTACAGCTTCGGAAACGCCGTGCCCGGTGGAGCCGCGGACAACGGCTCAGAGATCTGGCCCGGTCCTTTCACGGCCAACGCGGCCGGCAACGCCAGTACCCGCACCACCGTTGGGGCCACCGCCGGCGCCGCCGCGGTATCAGTGGTCATCCACTCCCCTGCCGGTACGAAGATCGCCTGTGCCGACCTGTCCTGACCGACCCCCGACCGGGGCCCGCGCCGCGGCGCCCCGGTCGCGTCACCCATCCAGGGGAGCACTTCG
Organism: Acidimicrobiia bacterium; assembly: GCA_041599115.1. Taxonomy (GTDB): domain Bacteria; phylum Actinomycetota; class Acidimicrobiia; order Spongiisociales; family ZC4RG35; genus JACZUI01. The sequence goes on along the minus strand of JBFHXF010000158.1, from coordinate 456 downwards.
TCAGTCTCATGAGGATCCCACGGAGCAATCATGAACAAGAAAGAAGCACTCGGCGCAGTCAGCGGCCTGCTGGCTACATTGTCACTCTTCGGGATAGGGCTGAGTATCGGCCTGCTGCCGGCTCTGCCCGTCGCCGCCGGGTTCTTCTATCTGAGTCAGCGGCTTCGTCCGGGATCATGGAGATCGATGGCCAGCGGTTTCACCGCCGGGGGCCTCGCCGGGGTATTGATCCTGGGACCGGGCTTCCGTCTCGCCATGCGGGTGGTTGCCATCCTCGAGCCCTCGCAGACACCCGAGTTCAGCATTGCCGGCACGATGATGATCATCGTGTTCGTAGGAGGCCTCTTCGGGGGTCTTCTCGGCGTCGCCATCTCCTCGATAACCGGCCTGGTCCCATCCCGAGCCTTGACTCCGATGGCCGTAGGCGCGGTGGTCGGCCTTCTGTTCCTCAGCTCG
>JBFHXF010000157.1:0-4021 GCA_041599115.1 Acidimicrobiia bacterium | reverse complement strand
TGCCCATCGGAACTGGCTGCGACCTTCTGCGGACCTTCGGTCTGCCTCAAGACCTCGAGGCTGCGGCCCGTCGCCTTCTCACCAGTGACACCTACATGATCGATGCAGGCGTTCTGACTGGATCGTGGGGAACCCGCTACTTCCTCAATGTGGCCCAGGCCGGTGTGGGGGCGGCAGCCGCACAGACCGCTCCCAAGATCTCGCGCCGATTCGGACCGGTTCGCTACCCGGTCGCGTTCGGGGTGCGCCTCCCACGGTTTCCCAAGGCGAGTATCCGATTGGTCACCGAGCGGCGAACGGTGGAGTCCGAGGCCCTGGCGGTCTTGATCGCCAACGGGCAATTCTTCGCCGGGGGGTGGAATGTGGCCCCAAAGGCGACAATGGTCGACGGCCTGTTGGATATCCAGGTCATCAACGCACCCAAGAGACGGGCCCCGGCTCTGGTGCCCAAGTTGATCAAAGGGACCCATCTCACCGATCGAGCGGTGCGGCGGGTCTCCGCAGCGGAATTCGTTCTCGAGACCGAGCCGGAGTGGCCGGTGGAGGCGGACGGCGATCCCATCGGGAATACCACGGTGACCGGACGGGTTGTGCCCGCCGCGATCAGCCTCAAGATTTGAGGGCTTTCGACTTATACTCCCGCGCCCCGAAGGTGGCGAAACCCAAATGATGATCGAAGACATCGAAGAATTCGACGAAGAGCCGGATGACATCGACGAGGAAATCGTCGACGACATCGACGAGGAAATCGATGACGAGGCCGTCTTAGGGGAGGTCGACGTCGATTTGGACGACGATGTTTCCGACGACGACACCACCGAAGACGATTACGAGGACGACTCGGATGATGCCGACGAGCAGGACGAGGAGACCGTCGAGGCTCTTGAAGAGCTGGAGACCGAGGAGCTGCAGCTCCTTGACGATGAGGCCAGCGATGCCCTGCTTGTGGACGAGGTCAAAGAGCTTCGCGCCATACGACGCGAGGAATTGACGATGGATGTCGATGCGCAGATGAAACGGTCCGACGAGTTCGTCTGTCAATCGTGCTTCATGGTCAAACGCACCAGCCAACTCGCCAACAAGAGGAAGATGCTCTGCGCAGATTGTGCCTACTGACAATGTTGCGGTCGTCATTCCCACTTACAACGAGCGGGAGAATCTCGAGGAGATCTGTGCGGCGGTAACCGAACACGGTTACGACTTGATCGTTGTAGACGACAATTCCCCGGACGGCTCAGGTGAGGTTGCTGAACGGATCGCAACGGTCAATCCTCACGTCTCGGTGCTTCATCGATTGGAAAAGCAAGGCCTGGGTCCCGCCTACGCAGATGGTTTCGATCGGGCTCTTGGATCCGGTGCCGCGATCGTATTGGAGATGGACGCCGACTTCTCACATGATCCCGCTGATCTACCGAGGTTGGTCGAGGCGGTGGCGAACGGGGCCGATTTGGCGATCGGATCGAGGTATGTTCCCGGTGGCTCGACACCCGATTGGCCGTTGATACGACGGGCCATCTCAAGGGGCGGAAACCTGTATGCGCGGGTCATGTTGGGTATACCAATCCGGGATGCCACTGCCGGCTTTCGTGCGTTCAGGGCTGAGGCCCTTCGCAACCTTCCCTATCGTTCGGCCAGAGCATCCGGATACGGATTTCAGGTCGAAATGGCATGGCGCGCCGTTCAAGGGGGATTGACGGTCGTCGAAGTTCCGATCGCTTTTGAGGATCGCACCAGGGGAACCTCGAAGATGAACTCCGCAATCGTTGCCGAGGCCATGGCCCTGGTCACCGTATGGGGGTTGGGCCGCATCTGGAGGGCGTTACCGTTTCTTCGCAATGATCGTTAGTGCTCGACATGCCACGCTCGACGACCTCGCGACTATCAACGCCTTGTATCGAGGGTTGGAGAGTGAGATGGTCGGCCTGCATCCAATGTGGCCCCTGGACGACGGGCTCGAAGAACCGGTCTCAGACACACTGGAAAGAGCTTTAGAGGCCCCGGACACAATCGTCCTGGTAGGCGAGATCGATGGCGTCACCTTCGGGTTTCTTGTGGCCAGGGTCCGATCGATGCTCCCACAGGCGGGTGAGGAGAAGATCGGGTCGATAATCCTGGTATATGTCGACGAGGATGCCCGTCAGGTGGGGGTTGGTGAAGCAATGCTCAACGAGGTCATGGCCGATTTACGGCGAAGGGGCATCGCCAAGTTTGACGCTCACGTGCTGCCGGGGCATCGCCTGGCCAAGAACTTCTTCGAATCAGGCGGGTTCAGCGCACGCTCAATCGTCATGCACCACTCAGATGAAGGCTGAGTCGCCTCTGGTGGGTGTGGGGGTTGCCGTTACCGATCGAGGGCGCATTCTCCTGATCCAGAGGGCCCATGAGCCGGGCAAGGGCCTGTGGGCGGTTCCCGGCGGAAAAGTGAGACTGGGTGAGACCCTTGAGGCCGCAGCCCGACGTGAAGTCGAGGAGGAAACATCTCTTCAGGTGGCCATTGGGCCCGTGATATGGGCCGGTGAGACCATCGGCGAATTCGGGCATATCGTACTGGTCGATTTCCTCGGCACCATTACAGGCGGGGAGCTGGCCGCCTCGGATGACGCAGATGATGCTGTTTGGATAGATCTGAATGACGTGGAAACACTTCCGCTCACCCCGACAATGCATGAACTGGTAGCCGTGCTGAGGGATCGGATGTCATGACAGAAGTCGTCGACCTCCTCCAAGCGATGATCCGGAACGCATGTGTGAACGACGGTTCGGCTTCGAGCGGTCACGAGGCACGCACCGTACGGACTCTCAGCGACTTCTTCGGAATCGAGGGAAAGGTTTTCGAACCCCACCCTGAACGGCAGTCGCTGATATATCGGATACCCGGGACCATCCCTGGGGCGGCTTCCCTCGCCTTGGTGCCACACACTGACGTCGTGCCTGCTGGAGGATCCGGCTGGACGGTGGATCCTTTTGCCGCCGTGGTCATCGATGGATTCGTATACGGCCGTGGGGCCGTCGACATGCTCAATGTGACGGCAGCAATGGCCGCTGCGGTCCGCCCCTATGTGACAGGGGAGAAGGAACCCCGTGGTGACCTTGTCTTTTGCGCCGTGGCCGACGAAGAATCTGGTGGCGGGCTGGGCGCGTTTCCCCTGGTGGCAGATCATTGGGATCTAGTAGGCGCCGACTACATGCTCACCGAGGTGGCATATCCCGCTCTGCCGGGGCGGGGGCATCAGACGATTCCGGTTTCGGTTGGGGAGAAAGGCGCCTTCTGGTCGAGGCTCAAATCGAGGGGGACCCCCGGACACGGCTCGGCTCCCTATGGCTCGGACAACGCCATCGCCAAGCTCGTGGAGGCGCTGGCCGGGATCCTCACCGACTCGTCACCGGCGTCGATCACCGACGAATGGGCAGTCTTCGCCAAATCTCTCGGTTTGGATGAAACGATGGTAGGTCGCCTGACAGACGTGGAATCTCTTGACGAGGCGATAGATGAGTTGGCGGTGATCGACCCTTATCTCGCGAGACATGTCCACGCGGCCACCCATCTGACGATTTCGCCGAATCTCATGGAAGCCGGCTCCAAGGCCAATGTTGTTCCTGATCGTGCCCAGGTGGACGTCGACATCCGCACTCTCCCCGGCATGGATCGGGAGTACGTGGATTCGCATCTTCGCAAAGCCATGGGACGGGCGGCCGATGACATAGAGATAGTGCCCTTCATGGACAACCCTGCCAACGAGAGCCCCGTCGGCAACCGTCTCTGGGAGGCGATTGCCGGGGGTGTCGAGGATCTCGAAGGTCATCGCGATCTGATTCCGACCATGATGACGGTCGCCACCGACGCACGATTCTGGAGGGCCAGGGGAACCACTGCGTACGGCGTTGGATTGTTCGACGCCCGGATGAGTTTCAGTGAGATGCTCACCCTCTTCCACGGTGACGACGAACGCGTCTCGATCGAGTCCGTCGAAAAGACGACCCGTCTTTACGAACGGGTCCTCGACCGGTTTCTCGGCGAATG